>NZ_JASGED010000122.1:0-52475 GCF_047606765.1 Thermomonas sp.
TCCCTCTCCCCCGCTGGCGGGGGAGAGGGTGCCGAAGGCGGGTGAGGGGGCGCGCAGCACGCTCTCGCAATCCGGCAAACCCATGCGCACCCAGCCACCGGGCGTGACCGCCAGCGGCCAGCCGGAACAACTCAAGGGCGTGCGCCGCAACATGGCCCGGGTGATGGCCGATGCGCATGCGCAGGTGGTGCCGACCACATTGGTCGATGATGCCGACCTGCATGCATGGCTCGGCAGGCAGGACATCACCGCGCGCCTCGTCCGCGCCATCGTGGCTGCCTGCAAGGCCGTACCCGCGCTCAACGCATGGTTCGACGGCGGCAACCTCACCCGCACCCTGCATCCGCATGTCGATATCGGCATCGCGGTGGATACCGACGATGGCCTATTCGTGCCGGCGCTGCGCAATGCCGACATGCTGGACGCAGCCTGCGTGCGCGCCGCGATCAAGCGCCTGCGCACGCAGGTGGAAGATCGCAGCATCCCGCCGTCGGAACTGGCCGGCTACACCATCAGCCTGTCCAACTTCGGCATGTTCGCCGGCCGCTACGCCACGCCGGTGGTGGTGCCGCCGTGCGTGGCCATCGTTGGCGCGGGCAAGCTGTCCTTTGATGTGGTGGCGGTGATGGGCGGCATCGAAGTACATCGCCGCATGCCGATCAGCCTGACCTTCGACCACCGCGCCTGCACCGGCGGCGAAGCGGCGCGCTTCCTTGCTGCGTTGCTGGATGATTTGGCGCAACCGAACTAAAAACTCCGTCGCCCCGGCGAAAGCCGGGGCCCAGCTCTTCTGCCATTTCCGAAAAAGGCTGGATTCCGGCTTCCGCCGGAATGACAGCATCAGAGAATCCACCATGACCCATCGCAGCCGCCTTTCCGGCTTCATCATCGACTGCAACACCGGCGACCTTGATGCCGCTGCGGATTTCTGGGCGCAGGCGCTGGGCTGCACCGTCGCCGACCGCAATGCCGGCCACGACGCCGCCGAATACCAGATGTTCGGCAACACGCCTGGTGACCTGCACATCGAAGTGCAGAAGGTCGATCATCCATCGCGCGTGCATCTGGACATCGAAACCGATGATGTCGATGCCGAGGCCAACCGGCTGGAAACACTGGGCGCGAAGAAAATAGCGTTCGTGCATCGCTGGTGGGTGATGGAAGCGCCGACCGGGCAGCGGTTCTGCGTGGTCAGGACGAAATACCCGGAGCGCGGCGTTGCGTGGAACGACTGGGATTAGGTGAGTCCTGCCTTTGCTCGTCATACCCGCCATTCGCGGGAATGACGAGCAGTTCTAACGCGCAACCAACAATTTTCGGCGCAGCCAGAACGCACCGCCCAGCACGGCAAGGAACACGCCGTAGCCAACCGAAGTCGCCAGAATCTGCGGCCACAGTTGGCCGTAGCTGCGATCGGCGACACCGAAGCTCCAATGCAGGCTGAGCAGGCAACCGATGAAGGCAAGCGCGAGTGCGGCCACATCGAACAAACGCCTGCGCGCATCACGCGGCTGGCGTGGATAGCACCAGTACAGCGTGGCAAGGATCAGGAACCACGGCGCGAACAGGATCAGTGCCAACGCCGGCTGCGCGGCGACATTGCTCATGCCTTGCCGGCCTCGCCCTCCAGTTGCGCGGCGACGAAGGCGGCCAGCGCGGCGTTCACTTCCTCGTCGCTCACGCCCTCGCCCAGCATGAAGTCGCTGGCCGCATCGCCCACTTCACCCTGCTTGATCGCGGCGATGCGCTGGCCGGCATCGCGCGGCGAGGCAAAGCCCACGCTCTGCAACAACACGCGCTCGCCCTGCACCAGCTTGAAATAGAACTTGCCGTCGGCGTCGCGGTATTGCTTGAACACGGGCACCGCGCCCGCTTCCTTCTTCGCAGGCCTCACATCGGCAACGGCGACTTGCGACAGGTCACGCAGGCCCACGGCTTCGCGCAGGCGCAGCAGCGCGGGCGTGGCATGCACGGCGCGCAGGCGTGCGGCACCGTCGCGCAGGATCGCTTCGATCTCGGCAGGTTTCGCCATCAATGCCTCGTACTTCTCGCGCAGCGGCGCGACCTCCGCATCGATGCGCTCGAAAAGCTTCTGCTTGGCATCGCCCCAGCCGATGCCGTCGGCAAAGGCCTGCGCGAACGCGGCGGTTTCTTCCGGCGTGGCGAAGGCCTGATACAACTGGAACAGCGCGGAGCCTTCGGTGACCTTCGGTTCGCCCGGTGCGCGCGAATCGGTGAGGATGCCGGCAATCAGCTTCTTCAACTCGCCGCGCGGCGCGAACATCGGGATGGTGTTGTTGTAGCTCTTGCTCATCTTGCGGCCATCCAGGCCCGGCAAGGTCGCAACAAAGTCGTCCACCGCCGCTTCCGGCAGGACAAAATACTCATCGCCATACACATGGTTGAAACGCTGGCCGAAGTCGCGCGCCATCTCGATGTGCTGCACCTGATCGCGGCCCACCGGCACCTTGTGCGCGTTGAACAGCAGGATGTCGGCGGCCATCAGCACCGGGTACATGAACAGGCCGGCGGTGATGCCGGCATCGTCGTCCTCCCCCTCGGCGCGGTTCTTGTCCACCGCCGCCTTGTAGGCATGCGCGCGATTGAGGATGCCCTTGCCGGCCACGCAGGTCAGCAGCCAAGTCAGTTCCGGGATTTCCGGGATGTCGGACTGGCGATAGAACCAGACCTTGTCCGGCTCCAGCCCGCAGGCCAGCCACGCCGCTGCGATTTCAAGCGTGCTGCGCTGGGTGCGCGCCGGGTCCTGCGCCTTGATGAGGCTGTGGTAGTCGGCGAGGAAATAGAAGCTCTCTGCATCCGGCGCGCGCGAGGCGGCAATCGCCGGGCGGATGGCGCCGACGTAGTTGCCGAGGTGCGGGGTGCCGGACGTGGTGATGCCGGTCAGGACGCGGGTCTTGCTCATGCGATGAACGTCGTCGAAACGAAAAATCGGTTGCACAGTGTACCCGCGCATCCCATGACCCCATCCGCCGGACGTGTGCGTTGACATGGACGCAGCGCAATTCCTGCGCTTTCGGAGACACCGCCATGATCCGCCGCCTGCTGCTTGCCCTTGCCCTGACCACCGCCGCGATGCCCGCCTTCGCGCGCGAGCTCGCGCGTCCACCCCTGCCCCGCCCGCTGGTGGAGCTTGACGTGATCGACCGCGACACCGGCCACGCCCTGCCCGAATACCGCCATCGCGGGCAGGACTGGATCGCCGGCACGCCCGGCCATCGCTATGCAGTGCGCCTGACCAACAACACCGGCGAGCGCGTGCTGGTGGTGCTGTCTGTCGATGGCGTCAATGCCGTGAGCGGCCAGACCGCCGCGCCTTCGCAGGCCGGCTACGTGCTTGATCCGTGGGAAAGTGCGGAGATCGCCGGCTGGCGCAAGTCGTTGAATGACATCGCGCAATTCGTGTTTACCGACCTGCCGGACAGCTACGCCGCGCGCACCGGCCGTGCGGACAACGTGGGCGTGGTGGGGATCGCGGTATTCCGCGAGCGTCGCACGGTGTATGCGCCACCCGCGCCGCCTTCACCACCGGTTGCGATGGGCCGGCAGCGCGAAGCCGCCAAGGCCGGCGCACCGGCCAGCGCCGACCGCGCGGTGGCCGCAGAAGCGATGCCGCAACGCATCGGCACCGGCCACGGCCAGCATGAGTTCTCGCCAGTGGGCCAGACCGAGTTCATCCGCGCAAGCAGCGCGCCGCAGCAGCTCAGCCAGATCCGCTATGACGATACAAGCGCTCTGGTGGCGATGGGCATCCTGCCGCGTCCGTATCGGCAGTATGCGCAGGACACGCCGCGTGCGTTCCCCGGCGGTTTCGTCGCCGATCCGCCGCGCCACTGAAGCAGCATCCGCAAACGACGATGGCCGGCATGCGCCGGCCATCGTACGTGTACAAACAAAGCGGGCCAGGCATCCTGCCCGGCCCGCTGGCATCCCTGCGGTGCGCGCTTCCCTGTCAGTAACCGATCAGCACTTGCCGTCCTTGCAATCCTGCGCCTTGTCCTCAACCTTCTCGCCGACCTTCTGCACGTCCTTGCCGGCACCGGCAATCGTGTTGCAGGCGGTCAGCGCAGTGGTGGAAAACATCGCGAGCAGCAGCAGGGCGAATACACGCTTCATGGCATCTCCTTCGTCGGTTACCGGCACGCCGGCGTTGGTGCCCATTGAGCGTGCGCAGGCGTGAAGCCCGTGTGCAGCAATGCGGATTTTCCGAAACAGGAGATGAACGCCTGAAGCCAAGACGCCTCAATCACGCATCAAGGTCGATTTGCCGAACAGGCTTTCCACCAGATCCACCGCGAGCCGTGCGGTGGCATTGCGCTTGTCCAGCGCCGGATTCACTTCGACCAGATCCAGCGAGCCCATGCGTCCGGTGTCCGCCACCATTTCCATGATGAGCTGCGCCTCGCGGTAGTTCACGCCACCGGGTACGCGGGTGCCGGTGCCAGGCGCGATCGACGGATCGAGCATGTCCACATCGAAGCTGACATGCAGATGGGTATCGGCATCCACGCCCGCCAGCGCTTCCTCCATCACCCGGCGCATGCCGACCTCATCGATGTAGCGCATGTCGTAGATGTCCAGCGCGTATTCCTTGACCAGCCGCTTCTCTTCCGGATCAACCGAGCGGATGCCGATCTGCCGCACCTGCTGCGGGGTGATGGCCGGATGCATGCCGCCAAGATTTGTCAGCGCATCCGGCCCCATGCCGCACAGGCAGGTGACCGGCATGCCATGGATGTTGCCGCTGGGCGTGATTTCGCGGGTGTTGAAGTCGGCATGCGCGTCCAGCCACAGCACGCGCAGCTTCTTGCCGGTGTCGCGGCAGTGCGCGGCCACGGCGGCGATGGAACCGATGGCGAGGCAATGGTCGCCGCCCAGCATGATCGGCATGCGCCCGGCGCGCAGTTCGCGCGTGCTGGCATCGAACACCGCGCGGTTCCACGCGACCACTTCGTCCAGATGGCGATAACCGTCCACCGGCGGTGATACCGGGTTGCGCGGGCCAGACACGTCGCCGATGTCGCGTGCATCCACACCACGCGCGGCGATGGCTTCCACCAAGCCCGCAACGCGCAATGCTTCCGGGCCCATCGAAGCGCCACGACGCGATGCGCCAATGTCGGTGGGCACGCCGAATACGGAAACGGGCGGATGGCGATGCGTCATGGGCTCTTCCTCTGATCGGCGCTGCGGCACACACACGCAGGCGCTGGAATGGTGGTGCCGCTTATCCGAATCGAACGGATGACCTACCGCTTACAAGGCGGTTGCTCTACCAGCTGAGCTAAAGCGGCGCAGTGCAATTCTAGCCCGACCGCCGCCAGTCGCCCAAGCCCGGTTCAGCGCAAGCTGGCGCAGTCCAGTTCACGCGACGGCGCGACATTGCCCAGCGCGGCGCGGTTGGCGTTTGCCGGCAGGCGCGCATCCAGCCAGGCCTGTGCGGGCGTGTTGTCCAGCGACGCGGCCTGCGCCTCGACACCCTTGCCGCGCAATTCGGCCTGCCTGCGGCGTGCCGCTTCCTCGCTGCCATAGCGGCCCAGCGCGATGCTGTTGGCGTCCGCACCTTCGCGCATCACGTACAGATCACTGACGCCAGCGGCCTTGATCCGCTCGGCCATCGCGGTGGCGGCTTCACTGGACGCCTGCGGCGGCAGGAACACCTTCCAGCCGCGTGCCGAACGCGCGGCGGTGTCACGCGGGAGGGCATTGATGCCGAGGCCATTCAGCGCATTGCGCGCGGCATCGCGCGCGGCGGCATCGGCGAACGGGCCGAAGCGCAGGCAGACCGCCACCTGCGAAGGCGCGTCGATGGTTTCTGCAGGTGCGGGGATTGATGGTGCCGGCGGTTCCGGCACTGCGGGCGCAGCTGCTTCCGGCTTGGCGACCGGCACGGCTTCGCCCAGCAGGCGCAGCGTCGGTGTGTCCGGTGCCAGCGCAACCGATGGCGTCGCCTGCACGGGCGGATGCAGCAGCCACCACGCGGCAGCGCCCAGGTTGAGCGAGACAAGCATGACGATGGCGGCGCGCAGCAGCATGCGTGCAGTTTATGCGATGCGCAGCGCGTGCCAACGCGCCAGCCCGCGCAACACCGCATCCGGCTGCCAGCGATGCGCCGGCAGGCGGTCACGCAAGGCCGCAGCACCGCCGCCGTGCAGCACCAGCACGGGCCGCGCGCCAAGTGCCGCCTCAGCGGCCTGCAGGCTGCGTTCGATCAGGGCAAGCGCCGCACCTTCGCAGCCCGAAGCCAGCGCATGCACGGTGTCATCGGCGAACTCGGCGTACTGCCCGCCTTCCACGGGCAATTGCACGGCGCGCGCATGCAAGGCATCGCGCATCAGCATCGGCGAAGGCGCGATGCGACCGCCACGATGCAGGCCATCGGCATCCAGCAGGTCGATGGTGAGCGCAGTGCCAACACCAGCCACCAGCGCCGCGCCATTACCACACAGGCCCAGCATCGACAGGAAACGATCCACGCCAAGGTTCGCGGGCGTGGCATAGGCAATCCGCAGCGGCCCGAGCACGGCCTCGGTGTGTACGCGATGGATGCGCACAAAGCGCGTACACAACCCATCCAGCAGCGCCACCCGGCGCGCTTCGGAGGCCACGCTGGCGATGCAGGCCACATCGCCCGAAGGCAGCGCATCCCGCCATGCGTCGGTATCGCCGTGGGTGATCGCCAGCGTTTCGCCCAGCGTGCCATCTGCGCGCAGTTCGGCGCACTTCACGCGGGTATTGCCGAGATCGAACAGCCACACGCTCATGCGCGCACGCTCACATCGCCGGCATGCACGCGGCGTTCGTTGCCGGCGTCATCGCGCACGCGCAGCGCGCCGTCATCGGCGATGCCCAGCGCAACAGCGGGCCACACACCGCCGGCTTCATGGATGGAAACCGCGCGTCCGGCCAGCACGTCACAGGCCGCGTAGCGCGAAAGAAACGGCGCAAGTCCCTGCGCATCGAACCGGTCCAGCGCCGGCAGCAGATGCGCCAGCACGCCGGCCACCACTGCGTTGCGCGAAACAAACTGCGGCGACAACGATGCAAGCTGCGTCCAAGGTTGGTCGATGCCGGCAGCGAAGGCTTCGGGCATGCGCACGTTCAAGCCGATGCCGATCACCGCGCGCGCCGCGCCTGCGGCCTCGCCACCGCCTTCCACCAGCAGCCCGCCGAGTTTGCGCAGGCCATCGTCTTCGACCACCACCAGATCGTTCGGCCACTTCAGTCCGACCTGCGCGAAGCCCAGCGCGTGCAGCGCTTCGCAGACCGCGATGCCGGCCACCAGACTCAGGCCACCCAGCCGCGCCAGCCCGCCATCGAAGTGGCGCGCGACCGACAGATACACATGCGCAGCCAGTGGCGAGGCCCAGCCGCGCCCACGCCGCCCGCGTCCACCGGTCTGGCGTTCGGCCAGCAGTGCCGCGCAGCCCTGCGCTGGCGTTTCGCGACGCAGCAGTTCGCTGTTGGTCGAATCCAGCGACCACGCCACGTCCAGTTCAGCGGGCCGCGCATGCGCAGGCAACGCGGCGAGGATGGCATCGGCATCCTGCAGATCCAGCGCTTGTTCCAATGCATAACCGCGCCCCGGCGATGCGTTGATGGCGATGCCCGCCTCGCGCAATGCGGCGATCCGCTTCCACACCGCCGCGCGGGTCAGGCCGGCTTCGCGCGCCAGTGCATCACCGCTGACCGCACCTGCGGACAGGCGTTGCAGCAATTCGCGTTCGCGCAGGGATTCGGCCATCGCGTCAGTAGCGGCTGCGTCCGCGCAGGCGATGCAGCAGGCGCGCGCGTTCAAAGCGCGATTCATTGCCCTGCCACAGCCGGCGGAGGTTTTCGCGATGGCTGAACACAACGAACAGCGCCACGCCGATGCAGAACGCCATGCGCGCAGGGCTGGCATCGAACCACCATGCCCACAGCGGCATGCAGGCTGCCGCGATCACGGTGGCAAGACCGACGTAGCCGGTTGCCACCAGCAGCACGCCCCATGTCGCGATCAGCAGCGGCACGATCCACGGCCACAGCACCAGCAATCCGCCGATGGCCGTCGCCGCGCCCTTGCCACCGCGAAAGCCATGCCAGATCGGCCAGACGTGGCCGACCACGGCCAGTGCCGCCGCCAGATAGCCGTGCGCGGTGACGCTCAATCCGGTGCCGACCGGCGCAAGCCGCAGCGCCAGCCAGGCCGCAAGCGCACCCTTGGCGATGTCGATGACGACCACGCCCACGGCGAACTTCCAGCCCAGCGTGCGCAGCGCATTGGTGCCACCGGCATTGCCGCTGCCATGCTGGCGGATGTCCACGCCGCGCAGGCGACCCAGCAGCAGGCTGCCCGACACCGAACCGATCAGGTAGGCAGCGAGCATCAGCAGTCCGGTCTGGACGGGCGTGGGGAGGAAATCCGGCATCGCGCGATGATACGTGGCCGGCGCGCTCAGGTTGGCGCGGGTTGCAGTCCGACGACCAGCGTGCCCGGCCCGGCATGTGCGCCCACCGCCGGCCCGACTTCAAGCAGATGGGCCTCGGTGACCGGCAGGCGCTCACGCAGCGCAGCCAGCAGGCGCTCGCCGTCGGCCCGCGCATCGGCATGGCCCACGATCACCCGCCAGCCGCCACCATCGGGCAGGCGTTTTGCGATGTAGCGCGCGAATGCTTCCGGCGCGCGGCTGCGCGCAAACAGGCCACCCGCCACCTTCAATCGGCCCTGCGCATCCATCGCGGCAATCGGGGTCAACCCGCTCCATCGCACCAGCGGCCCGGCCCAGCGCGGGATGCGCCCGCCCCGCACCGCATGCGAGATGTCGCGCGCCAGCGCCCATGTGCGGGTGAGTGGACGCAGACGCTGCAATTCGGCAGCGATGGCATCGGCATCCAGACCCGCCTGCGCCAGTTCGCCCGCGCGCCATGCCAGCAGCGCCTGTCCCGCACAGACATGGCCGCTGTCGATGCAGCGCATCGGCTTGTCCTGCCCGCGCGCGGCGGTTTCACCCGACTGCAGGGTACCCGACAGCGCACGCGACACGCCCACATAGACGCCACCGCGCTGATGCGCCAGCACATGCCCGAACACGCGGCGGAAATCGCCGGGCGGCGGCTGGCTGGTCTGCGGCAGTTTTTCGCTTGCGGCCATGCGCCGGTAGAACTCGGCGGCGGTCAGGCCCAGCCGGTCCAGGTAATCGCGCCCGTCCAGGCTGACCCGCACCGGCACGATGTGGATGTCGAAGCGTTCCGCCAGTTCCACCGGCAAGTCGGCGGCGCTGTCGGTGATGACACCCACCCGATCCGGCATCGCCGCGCTGCGCTGCTGCAGCAGCATGTCGTCGGCCTTCATCGCATCGACATTGCCGAACGCCGCGCAGGCATCAAACAACATCTGCGGCATGCCCGCATGGCCGTGTACGCGCACCCGCGCGGCGCTGCCGGCGACCACCAGCGAATCGATGCCCCGTGCAGCCAGCGCAGCGCGCAGTGCGTCGCGATCAATATGGGTGCCGGTCACCAGACATTCGGTACACCAGCGGCGCGCGGGATCGACGTCCTCATGCACGTGCGGCACATGGCCGGCATCGTGCGCAGTGACTGCGCCGCCCTGCATGCGCAGTGCGCGCGGGCCACCCTCGATGTAGTCGGCGATACCTTCCAGCCAGTCCACGAAGCCCTGCGCGCCGGCATCCACCACGCCTGCCTTCTGCAGCAGGAGCATCTGCTTCGGGGTATCGGCCAGCGCGCTGCGGGCGCGTTGCAGGGCGCGTGCGAAACCACCGCGCAGGTCGCCGGGCTGCTGCCGCGCCGCATCGCCCAGTGCATCGGCAAACGCCGCGATCACGCTCAGGATGGTGCCTTCCACCGGCTGCGCCAGCGCTGCACGCGCACTGTCCGCACCGCGCCGCACGGCAACGGCCAGCGTGGCCGCACCCAGCGCATGCGTATCGCGCGCCTGTTCGGCCAGACCCACGAAAAATTGCGCCATGATCGCGCCGGAATTGCCGCGCGCACCGTCGATGGCGTCATTGCCCACCGCGTCCAGCAGCGCGCCGGCGTGCCGGCTGCGACGGGCCAGCGCACCCTGCAACACATGGCCCAGGGTCGCCGCCAGATTGCTGCCGGTATCGCCGTCGGCCACCGGAAACACATTGATGCGATTGAGCTCCTCGCGCGCGGCGATGACCCGACGCGCGCCGGAAATCAGGGCGCGGCGCAGGGCCGGAGCGGAGATGGCAGACGAAACGGCAGCATCCATGCGACCGGAGTCTGCCCGCATTCAGGCCAGTGGCGCGCGCTGCGCCGCAGCATCCACCGCACGGGCCCGCGTTCAGCCGGAATCCTGCACGCCTTGGTATAGTGGCCGCTGGCTGCGCACCCGCGCCGCCCATGCCCCGGTGATCGCCATGCGCCTGCCCACGCTGCGTCGAATCCTGTTCTGCCTGATCCTGTCGATGGCGTGCAGCCACGCACTGGCCGCGCAGTCACGGCAGATGGATGCCGATGGCAGCAATGCCGACTGCCCGGACACCACCGCCAGCAGCGACAACCGCAGCGACGAAGCCAACCCGGAACCGCAGCCCGCCGCGCCTTCGGCCAGCCGTACGCAAAAGCCACGGGCCAGCGCAACTGCAACCCCGCGCAGCCGTGCGCCCGCCCCGCGCTGGCACAGCTTCCTGCCCGGGATGATCCGCTGATCTGAACCGATTGCTTCGCCCCGCGCCGCCCGGCCCGGTTTCGGTTACAAGCCCGGCGGCAGCTCCACCTCGAACTTCGCTCCGCCGAGTTCATCGGAACGCCCGACGCGCAAGTCGCCGCGATAGCTCTTGATGATGTCCTGCACGATGGCCAGGCCGATGCCATGGCCCTGCACGCGCTCGTCGCCGCGCACGCCACGTTGCAGCACACGGGCGATGTTGTCCTCGGCGATGCCGGGGCCATCGTCCTCCACCACCACGCGCAGGCCCGGGCGGCGACCGGCAAGATGCTCACCCTCGGCCACGGTCAGCAGCACCCGCGACTTCGCCCACTTGAAGGCATTTTCCAGCAGGTTGCCCAGCAGTTCCTGCAAGTCGCCGGTCTCGCCATGGAAGCGTGCCTCGGGCGCGATCTCGAACTCGCACAGCACGCCCTTGGCGGCATACACCTTTTCCAGCCCGACCACGATCTGTTCCGCATGCGGCTCGATCGCAATCGGCGCGGCAAACAACTGGTGACCGGAACGCGCGGCGCGCGCCAGCTGATAGCCGACCAGATCATTCATGCGCCGCAACTGGGTATCGACCTCGGCACGCAGTTCGTCCTCGCTCGCGCCACTGTCCAGCCGTGAACGCAGCACCGCCAACGGTGTTTTCAGGCTGTGTGCGAGATCGGCCAGCGTGTGGCGCTGGCGGTCGAGGTTCTGGCGTTCGCTGTCGATGAAGGCATTGATGCTGTCGGTCAGCGGTTCCAGCTCGCGCGGATGCGCCTCGCTCATGCCCGAGGCCGCGCCCATCTGCACGCGCTTGAGTTCGGCGATCACGTCGCGCAGCGGGCGCAGGCTCCAGCGCAGCACCAGCATCTGCAACAGCAGCAGCACCACGCCGGCACCACCGAGGTAACGCCACAGCGCGGCACGGAAGGCCTGCACCTGCCGCCCCAGTGCGGTGGTGTCTTCCAGGATATAGACGGTATAGGGGATTTCGCGCCCGCTGTTCTCATCGGTGGACAGCAGCCCGTAGCCGTAGCGATAGACCTGCCCGGGTTCGCCGCTGATCTGGATCAGCGGCAGCGGGCCTTCGAACACCTGCACGCCCGCCTCCAGCATCGGCGCTTCCGGCAGTTGCGGGCCTTGTGCGGAATCCGATTCCCATTGCCCGGATGTCAGCACGATCTGTGCGTACAGGCCGCTGCCCGGGCGCTTGAAGCGCGAATCAGGCGCGTCCCACGGCGGGATCACGCTGCCATCGCGGGCGAAGTCGCTGCCGGCATAGGCCAGCGCATAGCTGTGCAGGCGCTCGCGCACGCCACTTTGCGCAGTGCTCTGGAAGGCGCGATCCAGCGCGAAGCCGGCCAGCGCGAGGAAGGCGACCAAGCCAAGGCTGGCCGCCCACAACTGGCGCGATTGCAGCGAACGCGGCTGGGCGATGCGCAGCCGCCGTGGACGCGGCGGCGATGCCTGCGATTCGCCGGGCACCGGTGGCGCGGGCGTCATCCGCCAGCGCTCGGAATCAGTCGCCGCTGCGCGCGATGGCGAAGCGGTAGCCGCGACCGCGCACGGTCTCGATCGGCTTCAACGCGCCATCCGGGTCCAGCTTCTTGCGCAGGCGACCGATGAAGACTTCCAGCACATTGGAGTCGCGGTCGAAATCCTGCTGGTAGATGTGCTCGGTGAGGTCGGCCTTCGAGACCAGTTCACCGGCATGCATCATCAGGTATTCCAGCACCTTGTATTCGTAGCTGGTCAAATCGACATTGCTGCCGTTGACGCTGACCGTCTGCGCGGCCAGATCCAGCGCCACCGGGCCGCATTCCAGCGTCGGCTTGCTCCAGCCGGCAGCGCGACGCACCAGCGCATTGATGCGCGCCAGCAATTCCTCGACGTGGAACGGCTTGACCAGATAGTCGTCGGCACCCTGCTTCAGGCCATCGACCTTGTCCTGCCAGCTGGAACGCGCGGTCAGGATCAGCACCGGGAACTTCTTGCCCTCGTCACGCAGGGCCTTGATGAGTTCCATGCCGGACATCTTGGGCAGGCCAAGGTCGATGATGCCGACATCGAACGGCACCTCGCGGCCCATGTACAGGCCTTCCTCGCCGTCCTGTGCGGCATCCACGGCATAGCCTTCGCGCTTCAGGCGGGCGGCAAGGGTTTCGCGCAGCGGGGCTTCGTCTTCGACGAGCAGGATACGCATGTGACCTCCTCAGGATGGGGAACGAACGTCCGGCGTGGGCCAGCGTGCGTGATCAATCGTCATTGTCGCGTGCAGGCGGCGACGGACGGCGCGAATCAACGCCACGCGGCTGCCCGGTGTCGCGCTGTGCCGGATCCTGCATATAGACGCGCACGCGGCCCTGCCCGTCCACCACCTTGACCCGGTGCATGTCGCGCCCGTCGTACTGCACGCGCTCGGCGGACAGCACCTGGCCACGGGCATCGCGCTCGGCGCGGCGCACGGAATCGGACATGCCGCGCCGTTCGGGCGCTCTGTTGTCGCCGCCCTGCCCGTTGGCCGGCGGCGAAGGCTGCTGCTGCGCCCATGCCGAAGCCATCGGCAAGGCCGCGAGGGTCGCGGCAGCAAGCAGGTTGGGCAATGTGCGTGAACGGGACATGGCGTGCGTGGTTCCGGCTGTAACGGGTGCCATTCTTGGAAACGGGCGGTGAATCGCCCCTGAAGTTTCCTGAACAGGATAGCGCGCCATTCAGCCGCGCGCCTGCCCCGCGCCTTAATAGACCTCGCCGATGCAGCAGCGCAGCGAGCCGCCAGCGGCCTCGATGGCGTCCAGTGCCACCGTTTCGACCCGGAACCCGGCATCCGCCAGCAGCTTGCGATGGGCCGGCGACAGCGCCGCGCCGGCCCGGTCACTCATCCAGACGGTATCCGCCGACAGCGCGATGCAATTGCCGACGAAGGCGGCGTGTTCGGCCCCGTCGCAGACCACCGCGTGCGGGGCATACAGATCGGCGATGGCCGCGGCCACGGCAGGATCGGCAAAGCCGTTCGGACAAACCACCGCCGCGCGCCCGGCCAGCACCGCCAGCACCACATTGGCGTGGTATTCGCCGGGGGCCAGATCAAACAGCAAGGTCGCGCGCAGCCCGAACGCCTCGTGCATCAAGCGCGCGCCTTCCTCATCGCAGCGCTCGGACAGGCCGCAGAAACCCAGCCCGCGCGCACGGTCGATCACCAGTGCGCCGGTGAGTTCGCAGGTGTGCGGCTGCGCGGACAGGTCGATTTCGGCAAGACCGGCCACATCGCGGAAAAACGCGCGAATGTCGCCACGGGTGGCTTCGCGCTGGCGCACTTCATGGCGCATGCGCCCGACGATGTACGTCCCCGATGCGGTGCCAAACACGTTGTTGGGGAACACCGCATCCGGCGTGGCCGGATCACCGGCGAAGCAGACCGTCGGCAACACCTGCGAAATCGCGCGTTGCAGATTGCGATGCTGCATCGAGGCGCGCTGCGCATCGAACGCGGCGGCATCGGCCATGTAGGCATTGTCCTGCGCGGACTGCTCGGCCAGCCGAAACCCATCCGGCGCGACGAGGAAAGCAGCATGCGCGGTAGCCGGGCCGAAGTTCGGCTGCACGGCGCGCGCGAACGCAACAAATGCATCAAGGTCACGAGTGATCATGCGGCTTGCCTGTCGCGCCCGGTCAATGCCAGCGCCTGCTCCACCAGCGACCAGTCCGCGCCGGGCTTGTGCGCGCCTTCGCTCAATACCTGCCGGAATGAGCGCCCACCCGGCTGGCCGGCGAACAGACCCAGCACATGGCGGGTGATGTGCTTGAGGAACACGCCGCGTTCAAGCTGCGCTTCAACATACGGGCGATACGCACGCAGCAGTTCGGCACGCGTGCGCAATTCACCACCAAACCAGCGCACATCGAGCTCATGCAGCAGATACGGCGTGTGATAGGCCGCGCGCCCCAGCATCGCACCATCGACATGCGCCAGATGCGCCGTGGCTTCCGCACTGTCTGCGATGCCGCCATTGACGATCACCTGCAACTGCGGGCGCTCCGCCTTCAACTGATACGCCCAGTCATAGCGCAAGGGCGGCACCTCGCGGTTCTCCTTCGGCGACAAGCCCTGTAGCCATGCATTGCGCGCATGCACCACGAAGGTGACGCAACCGGCAGCGGCTACCTCGTCGATGAAGGCGAGGAAGCGCACCCAGTCGTGATCGTCATCCACGCCCAAACGACATTTCACCGTCACCGGCACATCGGGTACCGCCTCGATCATCGCCGCAACACTCTGCGCCACCAATCTCGGCTCACGCATCAGGCAGGCACCAAAGCGCCCCGCCTGCACGCGGTCGGACGGACAACCGCAGTTGAGGTTGATTTCATCGAAACCGGCATCCGCACCAATCCGCGCCGCCTGCGCCAGCAACTCCGGCTCGCTACCACCCAATTGCAACGCCACCGGATGCTCCGACGCATCCATCGCCAGCAAGCGCGTGCGGTCACCGTGGATCACCGCGTTTGCATGCACCATCTCGCTGTACAACCGCGCATGCGGTGCCAGCACACGATGGAAGGCACGGCAGTGGGAATCCGTCCAATCCATCATAGGAGCGACGGACAGGCGCAGGGAGTCCTCGTAGCGTGTTTTCCCACGCAACGCCGGGGCTTTGCCTGATTCCTTATGCGGACTGGTTGCGGTCATCGTTCGGTCATGCCGCAGCGCCGTGGCTGCAGTGGGGCGATAGGGTACATGGCCACAGGTTCGCATCCGTAGCGAACTGCCTCGCCATGAAAACCCAAGAATCTTGGGATTTTGATAACATGGCTACCGTTCTTAAATTCCTTGGCTACCGGGTCGTCATCTACTCGAACGATCATCGCCCGTGCCATGTGCATGTCATGAACGTTGAGCACGAGGCCATCTTCGAATTGCATTGCCCGCATGGCCCGCCCTCTCTGAGGGAGAACCATGGATCCAGAAAGGCCAGATTGAACCTGATCGCATCGCGCTTGCAGGACAACCTCAACCATCTGTGCAGGCAGTGGAGAAACATCCATGGCAATTACTGAACGTCAGAT
Organism: Thermomonas sp.; assembly: GCF_047606765.1. Taxonomy (GTDB): domain Bacteria; phylum Pseudomonadota; class Gammaproteobacteria; order Xanthomonadales; family Xanthomonadaceae; genus Thermomonas. Next base: position 15,758 of record NZ_JASGED010000122.1, read on the forward strand.
GCAGGCAGCCCGCAGGCGCGCGCAGGCGCTCAAAGCGCATGTGCCGCAGGCGACGGACGCTGCCTACAACCCGAATACCGGCCTGGTGTGCATCCGCTTGTCCAACGGCATCGTGATCGGATTGCCGGCCGCACAAACACTGGGACTGGAAACCGCCAGTACCGAAAATCTGTCAGCAATCCGCATCAGCCCCAGCGGCTATGGCATCCATTTTCCTAAACTGGATGTGGACATTTACCTGCCCGCGCTCATGGAAGGCATCTTCGGAACCAAGGCGTGGATGACAGAACGCGGTCGCAAGGGCGGTCAGGCGAAAACCAAGGCCAAGCAGGCTGCGGCACGTGCCAATGGCAAATTGGGTGGGCGTCCGCGCAAGAACGCCGACGCCGAACCCAAATCGAACCGAAGGGCGGCATAGCCGGGGAACAACGACGGGGTTGCACAGTCACGCCACCCGGCACAACGCATTGATCGGTTCAATCAAGATTGATCAATGCAAGCCACGGTGCCAGATTGGCTGCCGTCCGCGCGGCCCGTGAAGGCCTGCTGCGGGCACAGGCCAGCCTGATCCCGGACGCCCGCCATGAACACCGCTTCCAACCACCCGTTCCGCAAGCCGCTGCCCGGCACCACGCTCGACTGGTTTGATGCCCGCGCGGCGGTCGAAGCCATCCAGCCCGGCGCGTATGCCGGACTGCCCTACACCGCCCGCGTGCATGCCGAGAACATCGTGCGCAAGGCCGATCCTGCGATGCGCGATGCGTACCTGACGCAGTTGATCCAGCGCCGCCGCGACCTGGACTTCCCGTGGTTCCCGGCGCGCGTGGTCTGCCACGACATCCTCGGCCAGACCGCGCTGGTTGATCTTGCCGGCCTGCGCGATGCCATCGCCGAGCAAGGCGGCGATCCCGCAGCGGTGAACCCGGTGGTGCCGGTGCAGTTGATCGTGGATCACTCGCTGGCGGTGGAATGCGGCGGTTTTGATCCCGATGCGTTTGCGAAGAACCGCGCCATCGAGGACCGCCGCAACGAGGATCGCTTCCACTTCATCGACTGGACGAAGCTGGCCTTCGAGAATGTCGATGTGATTCCGCCGGGCAACGGAATCATGCACCAGATCAATCTGGAGAAGATGTCGCCCGTCATCTACGTACAGAATGGTGTCGCCTTCCCGGATACCTGCGTCGGCACCGATTCGCACACGCCGCATGTGGATGCGCTGGGCGTGATCGCCGTGGGCGTTGGGGGGCTGGAAGCGGAGAACGTGATGCTGGGCCGCGCCTCGTGGATGCGCACGCCGGACATCATCGGCGTGGAACTGGCCGGCAAGCCACAGCCCGGCATCACCGCCACCGACGTGGTGCTGGCGCTGACCGAGTTCCTGCGCAAGGAGAAGGTGGTTGGCGCGTATCTGGAATTCCGTGGCGAAGGCGCATCCGCACTGACAATCGGCGACCGCGCGACGATCAGCAACATGGCGCCGGAATACGGCGCGACCGCGGCGATGTTCTTCATCGACGACAACACGCTGGACTACCTGCGCCTGACCGGGCGCGAAGCAGCGCAGGTGCAACTGGTCGAAACCTACGCGAAAACCGCCGGCCTGTGGGCCGACGATCTTGCAAGCGCGCGATACGAACGCACGCTGCATTTCGATCTGTCCACCGTGGTGCGCAACATGGCCGGCCCCAGCAACCCGCATCGCCGGCTGCCGGTGAGCGACCTTGCCGAACGCGGCATCGCCGATGAAGCCAAGCTGCAAGCCGGCAAGGCCGAACAGGCAGCGGGTTTGATGCCGGATGGTGCGGTCATCATCGCCGCTATCACCAGTTGCACCAACACGTCCAACCCGCGCAACGTGATCGCCGCCGCGCTGCTGGCGCGCAATGCGAATGCACGCGGACTTGCGCGCAAGCCGTGGGTCAAGACCTCGCTCGCACCCGGCTCCAAGGCCGTGCAGTTGTATCTGGAGGAAGCTGGCCTGCTGCCGGAACTGGAACAACTCGGCTTCGGCATCGTGGCGTTTGCCTGCACCACCTGCAACGGCATGAGCGGCGCGCTGGATCCCGCGATCCAGCAGGAGATCATCGACCGCGACCTGTACGCCACAGCCGTGCTCAGCGGCAATCGCAATTTCGACGGGCGCATCCATCCGTATGCGAAGCAGGCGTTCCTTGCCTCGCCGCCGCTGGTGATCGCCTACGCCATCGCCGGCACCGTGCGCTTCGACATCGAAAAAGACGTGCTGGGGCATGATGCCGAAGGCAACGAAGTACGACTGAAGGACATCTGGCCGAGCGATGCCGAAATCGACGCGGTGGTACGCGCCAGCGTGAAGCCGGAGCAGTTCCGCAAGGTGTATGGCCCGATGTTCAACGTGCGCGTGGAGCACGGCGAACAGGTCAGCCCGCTGTACGACTGGCGTCCGATGAGCACCTACATCCGCCGCCCGCCCTATTGGGAAGGCGCGCTGGCCGGCGAACGCACGTTGCGCGGCATGCGCCCGCTGGCGGTGCTGGGCGACAACATCACCACCGACCATCTTTCGCCAAGCAACGCGATCCTGGCATCAAGCGCCGCAGGCGAATACCTCGCCAAAATGGGCCTGCCGGAAGAAGACTTCAATTCCTACGCGACGCATCGCGGCGACCATCTCACAGCGCAGCGCGCGACCTTCGCCAACCCCAAGCTCATCAACGAGATGGCGGTGGTCGATGGCGAGGTGAAGCAAGGCTCGCTGGCGCGCGTGGAGCCGGAAGGCAAGGTGATGCGCATGTGGGAAGCCATCGAAGCCTACATGCAGCGCAAGCAGCCGCTGGTCATCATCGCCGGCGCGGACTACGGGCAAGGTTCATCGCGCGACTGGGCAGCGAAGGGCGTGCGGCTGGCCGGTGTGGAAGCCATCGTTGCAGAGGGTTTCGAGCGGATTCACCGCACCAACCTGATTGGCATGGGCGTGCTGCCGCTGGAGTTCAAGCCGGGCGACACCCGCAAAACCTATGCCATCGACGGCACCGAAACCTTCGACGTGATCGGGCAGCGCACACCGCGTGCCGACCTCACCCTTGTCATCCATCGCAGCAGCGGCGAGCGCGTTGAAGTGCCCGTCACCTGTCGGCTGGATTCGGACGAAGAAGTGTCGATCTATGAAGCCGGCGGCGTGCTGCAGCGCTTCGCCCAGGACTTCCTTGCTGCAAACAAGGCCGCATGATTTTCCTCCCCCCGCTTGCGGGGAGAGGCGCTTGCACCCCATTCCCGCCCAGCGCACACTTCCATGGCAATTTTTGCCATAGGAGTCCGCCATGGCCACCATGAATATCTCCCTGCCCGACGAACTCAAGCAATTCGTCGATCAACAAGTCGCCGAGGGCGCATACGGCTCCAGCAGCGAATACCTGCGGGAATTGATTCGCCAGAGCCAGCGCGAAAAAGCCGCGGCCTTCCTGCGCCAGCTGATTGCGGAAGGACTCGCGTCCGGGCCTGCGGAGCCGGTGACGAAAGGCACCTTCCAGCAGATGCGCAAGGAATTGCGCGAACGGATGATGCGTGAAGCCGGTTGAATGGCGTCCACAAGCCCGCCGCGACGCAGCGGCAGCGGCGTATTGGTATGCACAGCAAGGTGGCCTGCCGCTGGGCGAAGCATTCCTGACGGAAGTGGACACCACGCTAGACCGCATCGCCCAGCACCCTGCCATCGGCTCCACCCGCCATGCCGAACAAGCGCCTGATCTGCCATCACTGTTGCGCTTTCTGCCACTCAGGCGTTTCGAACACCACCTTGTCTATTACATCGACCTGCCCGAGCACATCGAAGTCCTGCGCATCTGGCACGCCGCGCGTGGGTTGGCGGCGTTGATGGACGCCACCATGGATAACGACCTTGAATAACAACAAAGAAGCCGAACGGGCGGAGCTGCACAAGACCATCTGGCGCATCGCCAACGACCTGCGCGGCAGCGTCGATGGCTGGGACTTCAAGAGCTACGTGCTCGGCATGTTGTTCTACCGTTTCATCTCGGAGAACCTCACCGCCTACCTGAACGATGAAGCCCATCGTGCCGGAGAGAACGACTTCGACTACGCCGCGCTGTCCGACGCCGACGCCGAACAGGGCCGTGCCGAAACGGTCAAGGAAAAAGGCTTCTACGTCTTGCCCTCGCATCTGTTCGCCAACGTGCGCGAACGCGCGCGGCACGACGCCAATCTCAACGAAACCCTGTCCCGCGTGTTCAAGGACATCGAAGGCTCGGCCATCGGCGCGGACAGCGAGGACGATTTCAAGGGTCTGTTCGACGACCTCGACGTCAACAGCAGCAAGCTCGGTCCCACGGTCGCCAGGCGCAACGAAAAACTGGTGAAGCTGCTCGATGCCATCGGCGACCTGCCGCTCGGCAGCTTCACCGACAACACCATCGACCTGTTCGGTGATGCCTACGAATACCTGATGCAGATGTACGCCTCCACCGCCGGCAAATCCGGCGGCGAGTTCTACACGCCGCAGGAAGTCTCCGAACTACTGGCGCGCATCGCCGTCAGCGGCAAGACCGAGGTCAACAAGGTGTACGACCCAGCCTGCGGGTCGGGTTCGCTGCTGCTCAAATTCGCCAAGGTGCTGGGGCAGGACAAGGTGCGCCAGGGCTTCTACGGGCAGGAAGTCAATCTGACCACCTACAACCTGTGCCGCATCAACATGTTCCTGCACGACGTGAACTACGAGAAGCTCGACATCGCGCACGGCGACACGCTCACCGACCCCGCACACTGGGACGACGAGCCGTTCGAGGCCATCGTTTCCAATCCACCGTACTCCATCAAATGGGCGGGCGACAGCAATCCGTTGCTCATCAACGACCCGCGCTTCGCGCCTGCGGGCGTGCTTGCGCCCAAGAGCAAGGCCGACCTTGCCTTCACCATGCACATCCTGTCGTGGCTGGCGACCAGCGGCACGGCGGCCATTGTCGAGTTCCCCGGCGTGCTGTATCGCGGCGGTGCGGAACAGAAAATCCGCCAGTACCTGATCGACAACAACTTCGTCGATACCGTCATCCAGTTGCCGCCCGACCTGTTCTTCGGCACCACCATCGCCACCTGCATCATCGTGCTGAAGAAGTCCAAGCGCGACAACAGCACGCTGTTCATCGACGCCAGCGCCGAGTTCGTGCGCAGTGGCAACAAGAACAAACTCACCGAAGCGAACCAGAGGAAGGTGCTTGATGCCTTCACCGCTCGCAAGGATGTAGCGCACTTCGCCAAACTGGTCGAGAACGGCGACATCGCTGCCAACGGCTACAACATCGCCGTGTCGTCGTATGTCGAACAGGAAGATACGAGCGAAGCGGTGGACATCCAGGCGCTCAATGCCCGCATTGCGCAGATTGTGGCGCGGCAGGCCAAGCTGCGCACCCAGATCGACGCCATCGTGGCCGACCTGGAAGGAGCCGCCGAATGAGCAACAAGAAGATCGACGTGCAGGGAACTCCGGTCACGGTCTATTCCGACAAGGACATGGACTTCATCTCCCTGACCGACATGCTCAAGGCCAAGGACGGGGATTTTTTCATCTCCGACTGGCTGCGCAATCGCAACACCGTGGAGTTCCTGGGCATCTGGGAGCAGGTCAACAACCCCGATTTCAACTATGGCGGATTCGCCATAATTAAAATTCAGGCGGGCCTGAACAACTACAAGCTCAGCGTCAAGGAATGGGTGGAGCAGACCAACGCCATCGGCCTGACCGCCAAGGCCGGGCGCTACGGCGGCACCTACGCGCACAAGGACATTGCCTTCGAGTTCGGCATGTGGATCAGCGCCGAGTTCAAGATTTACCTCATCAAGGAGTTCCAGCGCCTGAAAGAGGCGGAAAGCGCGCAGCTTGGATGGGACATCCGCCGCAACCTGACCAAGATCAACTACCGCATTCATACCGATGCGATCAAGGCCAACCTGATTCCGCCGGAACTGACCCCCGCGCAAACCAATTTGGTCTATGCCAATGAAGCGGACTTGTTGAACATGGCGCTGTTCGGCAAGACCGCGAAACAGTGGCGGGACGAAAACCCCGACAACAAGGGCAACATCCGCGACGAAGCCAACGCCGCGCAACTGGTCTGCCTGGCGAACCTGGAAGACAAGGAAATCCGCTCGACCATCGAGCGCGCAATCAATTCCAGCCCGTCCCTGCGCAACAAGAAAGACCTCATCGAAGCGTTCGTGGATTCGGTTTCCCCGAAAGCCCAGGTAGATGCGGAATGGCAGGCGTTCGTCGCCAGGAAGAAGGTCGAGGAGCTTGACCGCATCATCGCCGACGAAGGCCTGAACCCGGACGAGACGAAAACGTTCGTGGACAACGCCTTCCGCGATGGCAGCATTCCGACCACAGGCACAGCCATCACCAAGATACTGCCGCCCGTCTCGCGGTTCTCCAGAAACAACAACCATTCGGCGAAGAAGCAAATGGTGCTGGAAAAGCTGGCAGCATTCTTCGAGCGTTATTTCGGGTTGAGCTGAAATACCTCTCTGCAAGCAGGGAGAACATCAGAAAAAAGAGCAATGCCATGACCACCTTCGCCTCCCAACTCCGCATCCCCGCCACCTACATGCGCGGCGGCACGTCGAAGGGCGTGTTCTTCAAGCTGGATGACCTGCCGGAGGCCGCGCGCGTGCCGGGTGCTGCGCGTGATGCGCTGCTGATGCGTGTCATCGGTTCACCCGATCCCTATGGCAAGCACACCGACGGCATGGGCGGGGCGACGTCGAGCACCAGCAAGGCGGTCATCATCGCGCCGGCGTCCGTGCCGGATCACGACGTGGACTATCTGTACGGGCAGGTCAGCATCGACACCGCGTTCGTGGACTGGTCTGGCAACTGCGGCAACCTGTCCACGGCGGTGGGGCCGTTCGCGATCGCCAACGGGTTCATTCCCGCCGCGCGCATTCCGCAGGACGGCAGCGTGACCGTGCGCATCTGGCAGGCCAACATCGGCAAGATCATCCTCGCGCATGTGCCGGTGACGAACGGACAGGTGCAGGAAACCGGCGACTTCGAGCTGGATGGCGTGACCTTTCCGGCGGCGGAGATCGTGCTGGAGTTCCTCGATCCATCGGACGACGGCGAGGCCGGTGGCGCGATGTTCCCGACCGGCAATCTGGTCGATGATCTCGACGTGCCGGGCGTGGGCACGCTCAGGGCAACAATGATCACCGCCGGCATCCCGACCGTGTTTGTCGATGCCGCCGCGATTGGCTATGACGGCACGGAATTGCAGCCGGCAATCAATGAGGACAAGGCCGCATTGGCGAAGCTCGAAGCAATCCGCGTGGCCGGTGCGCTGCGCATGGGGCTGATCCGTTCGCCGGAAGAAGCCGCCACGCGCCAGCACACGCCGAAGGTGGCGTTCGTCGCGCCGCCGAAGGATTACGTCTCGTCCAGCGGCAAGCGCATCGCCGCCGCCGACATCGACCTCAACGTGCGTGCGATGTCGATGGGCAAGCTGCATCACGCGATGATGGGCACGGCGTCGGTCGCCATCGCCACGGCGGCGGCGGTGCCGGGCACGCTGGTGAACATTGCCGCAGGTGGCGGCACGCGCGAGCGCGTGTGCTTCGGGCATCCCTCCGGCACGCTGGCGGTGGGCGCTTCGGTTGCACAGGTCGATGGACAGTGGACGGTCACGCGCGCGGTGATGAGCCGTAGTGCGCGGGTGCTGATGGAAGGCTGGGTGCGAATCCCGCAGGACTGACCGCGTAACGGGGGGAGCGCCAGCAGGCTTCCTCCTGTAGCGAAATCAAGGAGGAGGCAGCGGGCGCAAGCACGCTGCCGGGGGACATTCGCGTAAGGGGGAAGCCTGCTGGCGCATGCGACGCAAGCCGCAACCGCCCGCCCCTTCTGGATATTCATTCAATCGGCGTGACGCGCGATGGCGTCCAGTTCGCGCAGTGCCTGCGGCAATTCGCTGATGCCGGCGATGGCGCGCATGCGTTCACCGCCGTGGCGAAGCTCCGCTTCGGCCTCGTGCGCCCATGTCGTGTGGTAGGGCACATGCACGCCCCAGCCGCCCAGTTCCAGCACCGGTGCGATGTCCGAGCGCAGCGAATTGCCGACCATCAGGAAGCGCTTCGGCGTGACATCAAACTCCTCGAACAGGCGCGCGTAGGTACTCGCATCCTTCTCGCTGACGATCTCGATGCGACGGAACAGATCGGCCAGCCCGCTGTCGCGCACCTTCTGTTCTTGATGAAACAAATCGCCCTTGGTGATGAGCACCACCGGATGATTTTCCGCCACGGCTTCCACCGCTCCGCGCACGCCATCCAGCAGTTCAACAGGGTGACGCAGCAATTCCTTCGCCAGGCCGACGATGCGGTGCAGATCCTGCGCGCTGATGCGGGCATCGGTGATTTCCACCGCCGCTTCCACCATCGACAGCGCCATGCCCTTCACGCCATAGCCGAAAAACGCGATGTTGCGCTTCTCCACCGCATACAGCCGCTCGCCGACATCGGCCAGGTCAACATAGGCGGAGACGATGCGCTCGAAGCGCGCCTGCGCATCGTCGAAATAATCCTGGCTACGCCAGAGGGTGTCGTCAGCATCGAAGCCGACCAGCGCGATGCCGCGCGTGTTGTGTGTCTGCATCCGCGCAGTTTACGGCCTGCACAAAAGCAAAGGGCAGCCGAAGCTGCCCTCTGCACATGCCACACCGTGTCCGGTGGCGCGTCCTTGCTTGTTGTTGTGATGAACGTGGGGAATGGACGGCCCGGCCGCGTTACTTCTGCTCGGGCGTGGTTTCGGTCTTGCTCTTGTCGTTGGCCGCAAGCCAGGTCTTGTACTCGTCTGCGGTCAGCTCGCCATTGGCATCGGCATCCGCCTGCGGGAACACCTTGGCCAGGCTGTCCAGGGTGGCGACCTCGCTGGCGCTCAGGCTGCCGTTGCCATCGGCATCCAGATCATTCCAGCTCTTCTTCTGCTCCGGCTGGGCGGCGGCGTCCGCAGAAGTCTGCGCCTGCTGCGCTTCCGCTTCCTGCGGGGGCACCGACTGTTGCTTCTGTTGCTCCTGTGCCTGTGCGTCGGTGGCGCTCTGGGCGAACGCAGCCGGTGCAGCGAACGCCGCAGCAAGGGCAATGGACAGGATCGACAGGGTATTGGTCTTGCGCATGTGCTTCACCTCTTGTTCGTTCTGCGGGGGATCAAAACGGATCGGTTGGTTGGATGTGATCGCATGGCGCTTCGTCTGTTTCGACAACCGCGCAACGCAACGCACGATCCACACCTTACGGATCGGTTCTGAACATGTACTGCCCCGAAAACTGAACCTCCACGCGCACTTAACCACAGCGCGTGCGAACCGCGTTATTCGCGCGGCGCATTCACCTTCATGGCGCAGATGCAAGGCCAGTGCGATGCCGTTCGCATCAGGCCTTCTTCACGAACTCGGACTTCAGGCCCATCTGGCCCACGCCGTCGATCTTGCAGTCGATGTCGTGGTCGCCATCGACCAGACGGATGTTGCGCACCTTGGTACCCACCTTCACCACCAGCGAGGAACCCTTCACCTTCAGATCCTTGATGACGGTGACGGTATCGCCATCCTGCAGCACGTTGCCCACTGCATCCTTCACCACTTTCGTTTCCTCGGCGGCGTCTTCCTGCGTCATCGACCACTCATGCGCGCATTCGGGGCAGACGTAATTGCCGCCGTCCTCGTAGGTGTATTCGGAATTGCATTTCGGGCAGGACGGCAGTGTGGTCATCGCGTGGATCGCATCATCGTGTGGAGCCGCAATTCTACGCCGTCACGTACTGTAGCCGTGGTTGTGGCCTACCGCAGCCAGCGTCAGCAAGGTGAAGAAATCCTGACCGCGTGGCTGCGCCATGGGCGATCTTCACGCCATGCATGCCATGCCCGGGCCGACCATGCCGGCATCCCCCACTCGATGGACACGGCCATGACCGATCAGATTCTCATCGTCGATGACCAGCGCGACATCGCCGGCATGATGTCGGACTTGTTGTCCGACGCCGGCTACGCCACCCGCACCGCAGACAACGGACAGGAAGCGCTTGCCGCCGTGCAGGCCGACCCACCCGACCTGTTGCTGCTCGACGTACACATGCCGGAGCTGGACGGCTTCGAGGTTGCCACCATCCTGAAATCCGACCCGACCACCGCCACCATCCCGATCATCATGGTGTCGGCAGAGGAAGGACGCGGCGCGCGCCTGATCGGGCTGGAAAGCGGCGCCGAGGACTTCCTCAGCAAGCCTGTTGACCCGGCGGAACTGCTGGCAAAGATCCGCAACCTGCTGTTGCTGCGACAGCGCACGAAGCGCGCTGCGGTGCATTGATCGACAGCTCGATCGCCAATCATCACGTGCATGGCGGGTCACGGCACCGCTTGAACGCAGCATCATTGTGTTATTAGCCTCAGTTCCGATGGCGTCAAATCCGGCCTGCGACGATGCACCATGCGGTGGCAGTTCGAACACAGCAACAGCAAGTCATCCAGACAGGTCATCGTACTTGGCAGCAGAGCCGCCAATGCGATGACATGATGCACTTCGATGAATCCATCGCCGCGTTGACCGTATTTTTTCGAGAAATCAAAGGCGCAGTTCTCGCAATACACAGCCCCATGCCGACGCTTGAACTGCTCGATCTTCGCGGCCCTGATCTTTCGGCTTCTGTCGATTTTGTAGTGCGTCCTCAATTTTCGCCTGGTCTCGTCTGCAGTCAGTTCGGTCAACTCGACCGCCATGACTTCCGCTGCCTGCGGGCGATCGACGATGATTTCACCGGGAGCATCGAGAAAAGACGCGGCCTGTGCGTCCTGCGCCAGCCATTCGGTCAACGTGTCCGCGCATGTTCGCAGCCTCGATGAAATCGAACCCTGCTCGATCAAGCCCAGGAAATCCGCCGCCGCATCCATCACGCCATGCGGAACAAGCTCGGGATTACGAAGCAAATCCCCGATTCGATGCAATCTGGCCGTCAAATCAATCTGACCAGCATCGTGAAGAATCCGCATCGACAATGGCGTGCATACCGCGAGGTCAGCGCCCTTTTGTTCCACATTGAACGTGATGGAACTGATGACATACCCCTTTGATCGCAAAGGGAAAACCGCTGCGCCCTGATCCTCGCGTATTGGCTCCGGAAGCAACGCCAATGCAGCCACCAGCTGCGGCAAATTCAGTGTTGATCGGTCATTGGGGTTTTCACGACGCAGCCTCGGTTTTCCATCCCGAATGCGGCCCCAGACATCCGTGCGAATCATCGCGGCATCGGAGACCAGCGGCGCCAGCCATACGCTCCTGCCAAGCAACATATCGACCGGGACATGCTCGTATTCCCCACGTCCACCACTTGGTCGCCACCTGACATCAACGACGGGCATATTCCAGAGCGCCTTGCTCGGCATACCCTTGCTGGACATAGTCCGCGATGCGCGCGCCTAACCACTGTGCCACCGCTGGCGTCACCGAATTGCCCACGGCGTGGTATCGCAGGCTGTCTGCGTCTTCTTTCTCACCTGCCGGAATATCCGTCCAGCCAGCCGGGAACCCCTGCACCCGCTCGACTTCAACCGGGGTGAAACGACGAACACGACCGTCTGGATACCAGACGTAGTTGCGGCTCCAATCCGTACCGGTATGCCTGGCGGACTCCGCGTAGATGCAATGCGCACGCGCCTTGACTAACGGCCCTTTGAGAGGATTTCCAAGGATTTTCTGAAAGAGGCTGGGAGATTTCTTCCCATCCGATCCACGCGCCTCAATATCCCGACCGCCGCGTTCTGGCTCAAAAAGTATTTTTCCGGCACCTTCCGGGTCTCGATGCACGGCAACAACATAGACTCGCTTGCGTGACTGGGGGACTCCGAAATATTGGCTGTTAAGCACTCGCCACGCCAAACCATACCCGAGCTCATCCATCGTCTTGAGTACGATGGCGAAGTCTCGTCCTCGGTGGCTAGTGAGAAGGCCGTGAACGTTTTCGAGGACAACAACTTGCGGGCGACGGGCATCAACCAATGCCGCGAAATCGTGGAAGAGACCGGATTGGGAGCCTCTGAGTCCTGCCCGAGGACCCATTCGCGCAAGTGAAAGATCTTGGCAAGGAAAGCCGGCGGTCCAGATTTTGGCTTCGGGGATTTCTTTGGGATCGACATTCGTTACATCCTCGAACAAGGAAACGCCAGGCCAGCGCTCTGCCAACACTCGCCTGCAAAATTCTTTTTTCTCGCAAAGCGAAACCGTCTTGATCCCGGCCTGCTGAAACCCGAGATCAAAGCCGCCAATTCCGGAGAAAAACGATGCGTGCGTCAAACCACGCCGAGCATTGCCCAGCGCCAACGCATCTTCTACGCCGATCCCATCCGGCACATCGGCCCGATGATCCGTTTTTTCTCGCGCGGCAGCATCCAGACTCATGCGGAAACCCTCTCGACGTCCGCACAATCATGCACTTCGTCATGTCTCAGGAACCGAGACTGGCTCATCCGCACTTGCTGTAGCCGCAGTTGAGGCAAGTCGCGCAGCCGTCCATCAGCACCAGTGCCTTGGTGCTGCACTTGTGGCACATCGTGGCGGACGGCGGGAAGGACGCGCCATCACCGGTGACTTCGATGTCTTCGGGATGGTCGGCGGCGCTGCTCATCGCGCCGCCCATTTCACCGGCGGTATTTATTTCACTGTTTTTTTTTGAGCGTTGTTCGAAGGCGCGACGCTTCTCGGCGATCAGCGCACGCTGGGCATCGCTCATTTCCGGGTCGTGCAGCAGGCCGATGGACTTCAGGTGGTCTTCGACGATGCTGCCCAGTTCCGCCACCAGCGAGGGCATGTACACGCCGCCGGCCTTGAAGTAGCCGCCGCGCGGGTCGAACACGGCCTTCATTTCTTCGACCAGGAAGGTCACGTCGCCGCCCTTGCGGAACACGGCGGACATGATGCGGGTCAGCGCCACGATCCACTGGAAGTGCTCCATCGACTTGCAGTTGATGAAGACCTCGAACGGGCGGCGGTGTTCGTGCTCGGTGCCAGCGTTGAGCACGATGTCGTTGATGGTCACGTACATGGCGTGTTCCACCAGCGGCGACTTGATCTTGTAGGTGCTGCCGATCAGGACTTCCGGGCGCTCGATGCGCTCGTGCATCTGGATCACGTTGTCTTCGGGCGCGGGCGCTTGTTCGGTGGCGCGTGCGACTTCCTTCGCCTTGTCCTCGGGGGTGAGGACGGCGTAGCCCTTGATTTTCTTCTCGATCCTGACGGCCATGGTGATCCTGCGTGTTGCGTGTGCTGATTGGGTGTCGATGCGGTTCCCCTCCCGCGCGGGAGGGGAACCGTGTGCTGCCTTACTTCTTCTTCGCGGCTTTCTTTGCAGTCTTCCTGGCGACCTTCTTTGCCGGTGCCTTCTTCACTGCCTTCTTGGCTGCGGCTTTCTTCGCAGGTGCCTTCTTGACTGCCTTTTTGGCCGGTGCCTTCTTGGCGGGTGCTTTCTTCGCAGCTGCCTTTTTGGCCGTGGCCTTCTTCGCCGCCTTCTTCGCGGCGGGCTTCTTGCCGGTGGCCTTCTGCTTCAGGCTGGCGACTTCCTTCTTGGCTGCGGCACTGGCGCTGGCGAGTTTCTTCTTTGCCTTCGCCACGGTCTTGCCGACCGCCTTCTTGGCCTTGGCAACGTCGTCCTTCACCGTCTTGGTCGCCTTCTTCGCAGCCTTCTTCGCCTTCTTCACCGTGGTGCTGGCGGTGTTGGCAACGGCTTCGCCGACTTCGGCAACCTTCTCTTTCGCAGCTTCAACGGCATCGGACAGCTTTGCCGCCACTCCATCTCCATTGCTCATGTGCCCTCCTCGTGGGGCGTTGGTTGGTGGGTTACAACAGCGCGATCCTATACCTGCAAAAGCCGCGTGTGCAGGGGGTTTGCGAGCCAGCGTGCAAGCTGCCCGGCACACCCGTCAGAACTTGCCGTAGTACCCCTCCTTGAGGGCGTCGAACAGGTTGGCGGCGGTGTGCAGTTCGCCGTCGTATTCGATCTGCTCGTTGCCCTTGACCTCCACCACCTGGCCGTCTTCCAGTTCGAAGCGGTAGGTAGTGTTTTCGAGGTCGGCTTCCTTGACCAGCACGCCCTGGAAGGCGGCGGGGTTGAAGCGGAAGGTGGTGCAGCCCTTCAGGCCCTGCTGGTGGGCGTAGCGGTAGATGTCCTTGAAGTCCTCGTACGGGTAGTCCGTGGGGACATTCGCCGTCTTGGAAATCGAGGAATCCACCCACTTCTGCGCCGCGGCCTGCACGTCAACGTGTTCCTTCGGGCTGATGTCGTCGGCGGCGATGAAGTAGTCGGGCAGCTTGGCGGCGGCGTCCTCGGCGTAGGGCATGGCCCTGGGGTTGACCAGCTCGCGGTAGGCCAGCAGCTCGAAGGAATAGACGTCCACCTTTTCCTTGGACTTCTTGCCCTCGCGGATCACGTTGCGGCTGTAGTGGTGGGCGAAGCTGGGCTCGATGCCGTTGCTGGCGTTGTTGGCAAGGCTCAGGGAAATCGTGCCGGTCGGCGCGATGGAGCTGTGGTGGGTGAAACGCGCGCCGGTTTCGGCCAGTTCCTCGACCAGTTCCGGGGCAACTTCAGCCACCTTCTGCATGTAGCGCGAATACTTCGCGTGCAGCACCTTGCCCTGGATCTCCTGACCAGCCTTCCAGCCGTCCTTCGCCATTTCCGGACGCTTGCGCAGCATCTCGGCGGTGATGGTGAAGACCTCGTCCATGATCGGGGCCGGGCCTTTCTCCTTCGCAAGGGCAAGGCCGGTTTCCCAGCCAGCCACCGCCATGTCGCGGGCGATGCGCTCGGTGAACTCGCAGCTTTCCTTGCTGCCGTACTTCATCCGCAGCATGGTCATGGTGCTGCCAAGGCCAAGGAAACCCATGCCGTGGCGGCGCTTGCGCATGATCTCGTCGCGCTGCTGCTGCAGCGGCAGGCCGTTGACCTCGACCACGTTGTCCAGCATGCGGGTGAACACGCGGACGACTTCCTTGTATTCCTCCCAGTCGAACTGCGCCTGGTCGGTGAAGGGATGCTTCACGAACTTGGTCAGGTTGACCGAACCCAGCAGGCAGGCACCGTAGGGCGGCAGCGGCTGCTCGCCGCAGGGGTTGGTGGCGCGGATGCTTTCGCACCACCAGTTGTTGTTCATCTCGTTGACGCGGTCAATCAGGATGAAGCCCGGCTCGGCGTAGTCATACGTCGAGACCATGATCATGTCCCACAGGTGGCGGGCGCGGATGTGGCCGTAGATCTTGCAGGCGACCAGACCGTCATCACGGGTGATGTAGTTCTTCGTCGTCGGCCAGTCGCGCCAGACCACTTGCTCTGCATTGGCAAGGTCGATCTCGCCGGCTTCCTTCTCGTTGATCGGGAACACCAGCGGCCAGTCGGCATCGTGTTCCACCGCCTGCATGAAGCCGTCGGTGATGAGCAAGCTGAGATTGAACTGGCGCAGGCGACCATCCTCGCGCTTGGCGCGGATGAAATCCTTCACGTCCGGATGCGACACGTCGAAGGTGCCCATCTGCGCGCCACGGCGACCACCGGCGCTGGACACGGTGAAACACATCTTGTCGTAGATATCCATGAAGGACATCGGGCCGCTGGTGTACGCACCGGCACCGGCAACGAAGGCACCCTTCGGGCGCAGCGTGCTGAACTCGTAGCCGATGCCGCAGCCGGCCTTCAACGTCAGGCCGGCCTCGTGGACCTTGTCGAGGATGCCGTCCATCGAGTCGGTAATGGTGCCGCTGACTGTGCAGTTGATGGTGCTGGTGGCGGGCTTGTGTTCCTGCGCGCCGGCATTGCTGGTGATGCGGCCCGCCGGAATGGCACCGCGACGCAGCGCCCAGGTGAAGCGCTCCATCCAGTATTGCTGCAACTCGGCGGTGGGTTCGGCTTCGGCCAGCGCCTTGGCAACGCGGCGATAGGTGCCGTCGATGTCGGCATCCAGCGCCTGCCCCTGCTTGGTCTTGAGGCGGTACTTCTTGTCCCAGATGTCCACCGATGCCGGCTGCATCGGGATGTCCTGCTTCGTGTCCGTGGCCACCGCTTCCAGCCTCGCCGTGCTCATGTCTGACGACTCTCCTGCTTGTTTCACTCGCGGCCGTGGCCGCATGTCCTTGTCCTTTGCCGACGACGACAGGCAGGCTGCGCGTTGCGCATCGCCTGCCCATCACCTGTTTTTATGGCGTTTCCGCCCTGTCCTGCTTCGTCACGCGCCGCTCCCCCAACGGATTCGCAACCAAACCAGCCCTGTCTCCAAAGCCCAAGGATTGGGTCTGGATGAACAGGGAAACCACTAGATGTAGTGGCATGGCCGGGATCGAAGTTACCCAGCGAACGGGGCCAAGTCAACGCCGGAAATCGGCAAAATCCGCTTGCGTTCCCGGCGCGGGCGCTGACAACACGCAGCGGCGCGGGCTGTCCCGATTGCAATGGCTGGGCTGCTGTTATCTGAATGCGCGGGGATGTTGCGCCGCAGTCAGAGAAGGCCATGGCGGAATGCGCCCAGCCGCAACCAAAGCGACCGCCGGGCGTCCGCTCTGCCGCTCGAAATGCGGTGTAGCGCTCCTCCCGACGGTCGCGTTTGCTGTTCCTTCTCCCCGCGTTGCGGGGAGGACATGCTCTTTCTTCCTTCTCCCCGCTGCGCGGGGAGAAGGTGCCGAAGGCGGATGAGGGGCAAGCGTCACCGCAAGAACACCCTCACCCGGCTTCGCCACCCTCTCCCGCAAGCGGGAGAGGGAAAGGGGATGGGTTTACCCCACCACGATGAGCGCGTGATGCATCACAGGTCAAACCCGAAACCCGCACCCGCAGACGATTCGCCGCTGCCGAAGCTCGCGCCGATGGAGAACGAGCCGCGATCCCCCACGCGCTTGCCGTAGCCGATGGACACCGCGCCTTCGCCGCCTTGCACGCCAACACCAACCGCAAGACGCCCCTTCGCGCCGCTGCCGTTAGCGGCGTTGACCGCCATGTGGGTCATCGCGCTGCCCATCGCACCGATGGTGTCGATGCGCTTGTCCGTCTGCGCAAAGCGCTTGTCAACGGACTGCTGGTATTGGGTGAACTGGTCATTCCATGCCGCGAACTTCTGGTCGGTGTAGGCATTGGCCGAAGCCAGCGTCTGCGTGGCCTTGGTATTGGCGTAGTTGTTCGATGCGGTCAGCGTGGCGGTGTCACCTGCGTCTGCATACGTGTTGGCCGAAACCAGCGTGGCGGCATCACCCGCATCGGCGTATGTATTGGCCGATGCCAATGTCGCGGCATCGCCCGCATCCACATAGGCCGTGTCCATCGCGCCGCCACCCGTCCCCGGTTCACCCTGCGGGCCTTGCGGGCCAGCCGGACCTGCCGGGCCTTGTTCACCCTGCGGGCCAGCCGGGCCAGCCGGGCCTTGCGGGCCGGGCGTGCCACCGCTTTCCGCAAGTGCAGTGAGCTGCGCGTCCACGGCGGCGAAGGCATCCGCCACGTTGTTGTAATTCGTGCCCTGAATGGTGAAGGTCGGTGCCGTCCATGTGCCGCCCACCCAGTTTGCGCCACCACCAAAGGCGTTCGCTACCGGCAGCAGGTTGGTGCCGCCCACGCTCACGCCGGCAATCGCGGCATTCAACTGGCGCAGGTTCACTGCGTCGTAATCGTCGGTGCCATCGGCAAGATGGATGATCTGGCGTTCGTTGCCCAGGCTGCCCACGCTCACCGCGTAGTCACGGTCGGCAATCGCCATGTAGCCAATCGCGGTGCTGCCAATGTTCAGTGCCTGCGACTGATAGCCAAAGGCACTGCTCTGCGCAGCTTCGGCGCGGCTTTCGACACCAAACGCACTGGCATTGGCAGCGCTGGCATTGTTGCCACTGCCAACCGCGATGCCGGTGTTGCTGGCTTCGTTGCCACTGCCAATGGCGATGGATGACGGCTGCGCACGGTTGCCGTTGCCCAATGCCAATGCACCTTCATCGGCAAAGTTGCCGGCACCAACGGCAACGCCGCCGGCAATCGCATGATTGCCGCTGCCCATGGTGACCGTGTTCGACAGCTCGCTCTTGTTGTCTAAGCCGATGGCGATGCTGCCGCCGCCCCAGCCGGCATCGTTGCCGTTGCCGATGGCCACGCCGCTTGCGCCTTCCGCGATATTGCGCACGCCAACCGCCGTGCTCTCGTCGCCAAGCGCGGACACGGCCGAGCCCAATGCCACCGAGCGGTCACCGATGGCACGCGCGGTTTCATCGGTATCCACCAGACCATTGCCATTGAGATCGATGAACCCGCCGAACGCCAGCGCGCCAAGGCCACTGGCCGTGCTGTAGAAGCCGAACGCGGTGCTGTAGTAGCCACTGGCGCTATTGCCCGCGCCGAAGGCGCTGCTGGTTTGCCCGGTGGCGAAGTTGCCGGTGCCAAAGGCGCTGGCGAAGTTGAGGGTGGCCTGGTTGTAGCGCCCGACCGCGCTGCTGCCCTGCGAAGCCGCAGCGATGTTGTGGTAACCAAAGGCGCTGTTCTCCATACCGGTGCTCGTGACATTGCTGCTGCCGAAGGCACTGCTGTCCACGCCACCGGCGGTATTGCCCGTACCGAAGGCACTGCTCTTGATGGCCGTGGCGAAATTGTCGTTGCCGTAGGCGTTGCTGTAGTTCCCGCTCGCCGTGTTGAAGTTGCCGTAGGCGTTGCTAGCCGGCCCACTGGCAGTATTCTGGTTGCCGAAGGCGCTGCTGTACTCGCCGATGGCCGTGTTCCGGGAGCCGAACGCGCTGCTCCAGCCTCCCCAGGCGTTGTTCTCGTGGCCAAAGGCGCTGCTCGACATGCCGCTGGCATTGTTGACGTAACCGTAGGCACTGCTCTCGGCATCGACGCAGGTCGTGTTGTTGTTGCCGTGCTCGCTGCCCATGTCGGTGGAGGGCGCGGGCGTGACAGCAGTGCCATCCGGGTTGCGGCATACATCATCCGCCCACGCCGGCACCGCAAGCGCGCCCAGCAGGGCCAGAGTCAGGAGGGACAGGGCCGGCTGGCGGCGGCGGGTGTTCGCGTTCATGTGCTGCTTCCTCACGGTGGATGCCGGCGGAATGCCGGTTGTGAATCAGCTATGCGAAACTCCGCGACGAAACCGGACACGCCGGGGAGGCGCGATGGAAACCCCAGCCCCAGAGGCCCCCGTCACCCAGTTGCTGGCGCGCGCGCGCGCCGGTGATGCGCAGGCGATGAGCGCGGCCTATGCCGCCGTCTATGAGGAACTCAAGCGCACCGCGCGGTTGCAGTTGCGGCGCATGCGTGACGACTTCCAGACCACCGCACTGGTCAACGAGGCCTACCTGAAACTGGGCGGCGCGCAATTGGCGGCAAACGACCGCAACCACCTGCTGGCGCTGTCCGCGCGGGCGATGCGGCAGGTGCTGGTGGACGATGCCCGCATGCGCAAGTCCGACAAGCGCGGCAACGGGCAGGACGCACTCACCCTGTCCGCCATCGACATGGATGCAGGCAACCGCGCCGCCGTGGACGTGCTGGCGCTGGACGAATTGCTGCAAAGCCTGCACCGCGCCGACGAACGCGCCGCGCAGATCGTGGAGCTGCGCTACTTCGGCGGCTACGAGGAAACCGAAATCGCCGAAATGCTGGGCATCACCGACCGCACCGTGCGCCGCGACTGGCGCAAGGCGCGCGCCTTCCTGCTGGCGGAGATGGGCACATGAGCAACACCACCGACCACCGCCGCAAACGCGCACTGTCGATCTTCGACGAGGTGGCCGACCTGTCCGGCGCGGCGCGCGAGGCCCGCCTGCAAGCCTTGTGCGATGGCGATGCGGCATTGCTGGCACGGGTGCGCACATTGCTGGATGCCGATGCCGGCACGGAGGAACCGTTCGCCGATGCCGCGAACTGGGGCCAGGCATTGGCCGACGATGCCGAACCCGGCGACCGCCTGCAGGGCGCGACGCTGGGCGCATGGCGGGTGACGGACGTGATCGGGCGCGGCGGCATGGGCGCGGTGTATGCGGTGGAACGCAGCGACGGCGCATACGCGCAGCAGGCCGCGCTGAAACTGATCCGCGCAACAGCCGATTCACCCGCCGCGCGCGAACGCTTCCTGCGCGAGCGGCAGATCCTTGCACGCCTGCAACACCCCAACATCGCCAGCCTGATGGACGGCGGCATCAGCACGCAGGGCGAACCGTGGTTCGTGATGGAGCGCGTGGACGGTGAGCCCATCGACCGCTGGTGCGACACGCGCGCGCTGGGCCTGCGCGAGCGCATCGTGCTGTTCCTGCAGGTGCTGGATGCGGTGCGTTATGCACATCGCAACCTGGTGATCCATCGCGACCTGAAACCATCGAATCTGCTGGTGGATGCCGAAGGCCGGGTGAAGCTGCTGGACTTCGGCATCGCCAAGCAACTGGAAGGCGCGGAGGTCACCGCAACGCATGACCGAGCGCTGACGTTTGAATACGCATCGCCCGAGCAATTGCACGACGCGCCGATCACCACCGCCACCGACATCTGGCAACTGGGCGTGGTGCTGCATCGGCTGCTGTCCGGCGCGCATCCGTTCGGGCTGACCCGCGACACGCCGGTCGCCAGCCAGTTGCAACAACTGGAACGCGAGCCGGAACCACTGACCCGCGCTGCCGCGAATGCGCCGGTGGAAGAAGCCGCGAAGCGCGGTGGCCTGAGTCCGGCAGCGTTGGCAAAAGCACTGCACGGCAGCCTGGCCGACATCGTGCAAGCCTGCCTGCGCCGCGACCCCGACCAGCGCTACGCCTCCGCCGACGCGCTGGCCAACGACCTGCGCGCATGGCTGGACGACCGCCCCATCGCCGCCGTGCCGCTGTCGCGCGGCGCACGCGCGACGCTGTGGCTGAAACGCAACCGCATGCTGGCCGCGTCCATCGTGGCGGTATCTCTGGCGCTGCTGGCCGGCACTGGCGTTGCGCTGTGGCAGGCGCATGAGGCGCGGGCGCAGGCGCGGATTGCCGAACAGGAAAGCAGCAACGCGCGCGCTGCACTGTCCTTCCTGACCGAAACGCTTGCCGGCATGGACCCCGGCGAAACCCTCGACAGCAAGGTCAGCGTGCGCCAATTGCTGGACCGTGCGCGCCGCCAGCTCGATGCGCGCAAGGACGAGGCCAAGGTGCGCCAGCTTGTCCAGCGGATGCTGGCCACCCTGTATGGCATGCGCGGCGACTACCGCACCGCACTGGATCTCTACAAGCTGGGCCTGGCCGACGTGGCCGAACCCGACAGCCGGTATGAGGCGCTGGCGCTTGCCGATGATTTCGCCAATTACTCCTCCGTGCTCGGTGGCATGGAGCGCGCGGCCGAGAGCCTGGAGGCAGCCAAGCGCGCCGCCGATCTGCGTGTACGCCACGCCGCCGACGATCCCGTGCAACAGGTGATGACAGCCGCCGAACTGGGCTATGCCTACTTCCGCAACGACGATCCGAAGGGTGCGGAGCGCGAATGGCGGCGCGGCATTGCGCTTGCACAGAACCTTCCGGATCCACCGATCGGCGATGTGGCGCGAACCTATAGCAGCCTCAGCATCATGCTCACCCTGGGCGGGGACGGTGCGCGGGCACTTCCGGTGGCACGCGAAGGCCTGGCCTTCCTTGATCGCCACGGCGTATCACCAAAGGCACCCGAACGTACCGGCCTGCTGCGCGCCTTGTCCGATGCGCTGGCGGTCACCGGCGATGCCACCGGCGCGGAGAAGGCAATCCGCGAAGCGATCGCGCTGACGGTGAACATCGATGGCGAGGACAGCCCCGCACTGGGCAAGCTCTACAACAGCCTGGGACTGGTGCTGGGCGACCAAGGGCGCTATCGCGAATCAACCGCGGCACTGCTGCGCAGCGACGCCCTGCAGGGCGACGTGTTCAACGGGCCGATGGATGTCGCGCGTCGGCGCAACAATCTGGCCGATGCACACGAGCGCGAAGGCGACTACCCCAAGGCACTGGCGTTGTACCAGCAGGCGGTCGATGCACTGAAAGGCGCGACCGGAAGCGGGGCAGCGTTGCGGCGACAAGTCCAGGTGCGACAGGCGCGGGCCATCGGCCTAGCAGGCGAACCGGAGAAGGCCTTGCAGCAGCTGCTGGCCCTGCGCGCGGAACTGTCCAGGGAAGATGCCGGCAACCTGCAGGAATATGCCTTTGCCACACTGCTGGCAGCCTCGATGGCACGCAGCATCGGCGATGCCGACGCAGGCCTGCCGCTGATCGAGGAAGCCCGACAAAAATGGGCGGCGCTGGTGCCTGCCGACCATCCCGTCTTCGCAACACTGCTGCGGCAGCGTGCCGCATTTGCCGACAAGCGCGGAGACCTGGCGGCAGCGGAACGGGATCTGCGCGAAGCGCTGCAGCGACTGGAAGCCAAACCCGATGCATTCAGTCTTGCTGCGACCCGCGCCGAACTGGCGGCGCTACTGCTGGCGCGCAGTGACCGTGTACAGGCGAGCCGCCTGCTTGCACAGGCACTCCCGGTACTGCGCGCAGGCGCGCTGCCCCGGCAAGCTGATCGCGCCGCGGCCGAGGAACTGGCGCGCAAGCTGGGAATCTAGAACGCCACCACCGTCATTCCGGCGAAAGCCGGAATCCAGCTTTATGGAAGGTCTGAACAAGCCGTCATTCCGGCGAAAGCCGGAATCCAGCTGTTTGGTAAGTCACTGAAAAAGCTGGATCCCGGCTTTCGCCGGGATGACGTTTCGGGAGTTGTTCAGAGCTTCCTTATTGCTTCCTTCTCAAGAGCTGGATTCCGGCTTTCGCCGGAATGACGGTTTGGAAGTTTTCGCCGGGCTGGCCGAGAAGGCCGTAACCAATTCCGTTCGTGGTGAGGCTTCAATCCGATTCGTGGTGAGCCCTTCGAACCATGAACGGGATTAGCACATCACAAGCGGCATCAGCATGACGAAACGACAAGACCACGCGATGCATCGGCGGGACGAATCCCATCTTGTTTCACTCGCAATCCTCGAGCGGCGTCAGCACGCACTGCTCGCCTCCCGTTGTATGGGCGGAGGCCTGGACGGTGGCGGTGGTGCCGCCGGCATTGACCGTCATGGTGCCGGGCTGGTCTTCGCCGTCGGGGAAGGACATGACGTAGGTGCCCGAGCCGTTCCATTTCACTCCTGGCACCTGCGGATGGCGCACGATCTTCGTGGTGCCTGACTGCCCACCGCTGAGTTCATGGCCGAACAGCTTGCCGTTGAGCACGAAGGGCCGGTCGATGCCGCACACGTCCTGCTCGATCGGGTCGTGGCCGCCGCAGCTGAAGTGGTAGCCCTGCTTCCTCTTGGTGTCGAACTCCAGCGTGGCCTTGCCGACGCCGCGCTTGCTGCGCGCCTCGAAGGCGATGCTGGCCGATTCGTCCCTCTTCTCCGGTGCGGTATAGGTGTAGCGCGCATCGGCGGGCACCTTGACGCCGTCCTGTGACAGGCGGTTACCGCCGGACAGCGTCGCCTTGACCGTGCCGCCGGTCGGCGCGCCGTCGGATGCCGCGCGCGGCTCGGCGACGATCTCGAACTGCGTGGAGGGCTTGGCGCCCTTGCGCTTGGCGGGTGTAGTGGTGGGCTTGAGGTTGACGCAGCGGCCGCTTTCCCAAGGGCCGCCCTTCGTTCCCGCACCACGGAGCATGAATTCAGCCATCGCCTGCTGGAACCGGAATGCCTGCGCGATCAGCGTGTTTGCATGCGTGTATTCCTCCGGTCGGAACAGAATGTTGAAGCCGCTGTCGCCGTGCCGGGTGGCGAAACCCTTGCGGCCGCGTTCCACGCCGAGGGTCACGTCCATGTGCTGGCCTTCGTAGTTTTCGAAGCCGCCTATTCCGATGTGCATTTCGCTGGCGCTTCCGGTGTCGTCGTCGATGAGGTGCGCATCGTCGTCCAGATAGCGCTCGTATCGCAGCTGTGAGCGCACATAGCCGCCGGTGCCGGCCTTGCCGCTCACGTGCATCGACGAATCGGTATCCATCGTGATCGTCAGCTTGCCGTCGGCGTCCGGACATGCCTCTATCTTTATCTTGACCTTGGTTTTGCCGGAGACGCCACTTTCGTTGACTGCGAATTCCAGCAACTGGTCGAGACTGCCGTCCGCGCCGGTCTGGAATGCGGCGCTGCCATCCTTGTGCGCGTACTTGACCGGCCCGGCCGCTGCAAATTGCGCAAGGTCTTCGTCGGACAGGCTGTTGGCGGGACCGGTGAACAGTGCGCCAGTCATCGCGCCGACAGCGGTGCCGAATCCCATGCCGAGAAACCCGGCGTCCATGCCCTCGCCGGTGAACGCGACAGGAACCAGCCTGGGGATTTCGGCCTCGAAAACACGCATCTGGTGTTCGTAGGCGGCACCCATCGCCTTCAACGCGGCGATGGTTCGTTCCTCGCCCCCCAGCTCGGCTTCGATGCCGGTGGCCTGCATCATCTTGTAGTGCAGCCAGTAGTCGAGCGGTCGTAGCTGCCGACCCACGTATTCGGGCCCTTCTTCCCGGATGCGTCGTACGTCGGCCTGCACGGATGCGCGAATGTCCGGATTCTCCGAAGTCGCAGGCGCATCGCCGGATTTCGAGCACGCCGCCAGCACCACCAATGCGGCAAGCGGCAGAAAGGCGAAGGACGTTTTCTTGTTCATGGGAGTTCCGTGCCGCAGCGGAATGGAAGTTCGTTGCTTGCGTCGTTCGCCCGCAGCCACCTATTGCAGCTTGTAGGCGCCTTTCAGGGTCACGCCGTAGATCGCGCCGTCGCGGCCGATGCGCCAGCTCGGGCCCTGCGAGTTGCCGCCGCTCACGTCCTGGATGCTCCAGCGCTCGTCGATGTCCAGGTTGTGGCCGGGCAGGATCGTGCTCCACAGCAGGGTGCCGGTTGCGCCGTCGAGTCCCTGCAGGCGGAAGTCCTTGACGGATTTCCCGTCGCTGGCGGGCACGCGCTCGGACACATAGAACGCGCCGCCGGATGACGCCAGCAGGCGGGTGCCCTGCGTGACCGGACGTCGCCACGCCAGCCTGCCGTCGCCCAGGCGGTAGCCCCACAGTTCGCGATTGCCCGCACTTTCGACATCCACCACCAGCATGTCGCCGGCGGCGATGTAGTTGGCGATGGCCTGGCCGGGTACGGCCTGCGTGGTCCACTGCACCGCGCCGCTGCGCGGATCGAACGCGCGCAGCCCTTCGCCGTTGGGGTCGCGACCGATGCCGACCTCGCCCAGCAGCCCCTGTACGCGGATGATCGCCTTGCCGCCGGCGACCATCGGCAGGCCGTCGTCGGAGCGGTAGGCCAGCTTGGGGTTGCGCTCGGTCACCGGCTGGGCGTCGTGCCGCCACAGGGTGGCACCGGTGCGCATGTCGATGGCATGCAGTTGCCGCGTGGCCGGTTCGGGCTGGCGCTTGCCGCGCGCGGTGACGAACAGGATGCCGCCTGCGGCGGCGGGTGCGCTGAAGGTGGGCTTGTAGTGCGGATCGAGGTCGTTGGTCATCGCCAGCATGAAGCCGTCGTTGCGCCACAGGATCTTGTCCAGCGACGGGCCCAGCGCGGTCATGGTGCTGGTGGCATCCGGGGTGGACTGGGTGACGACGGTGAACACGTCGCCGACGCCGCGCATCGGCCCGCGCTTGGCGGGGGTGAGCGTGCGCACGATGCGACCGGCCTTGACGTCGATGACGTAGTGATCGGTGGGGCCGCCGTCGTTGCGCGGATAGACCAGCAGCACTTCGCCGGATGGCAGTTCGTGGAAACCCACCGCGCCAGTGGAGCCACGCCGGTGGCCTTCGCGACAGATGCTTGCGATGCGCCAGACAGTCTTGCCGGTGCCGGCGTCCAGCGCGGAGATGCCTTCGTTGCCGTCGTTGTTGCAACTTCCGGTCAGTACCAGATTGCCGACCAGGAACGGCGACCACACGCCCCACCAGCCCGGCTGGATTTCCCATACCTTCTGCGGCGCGGCAAGGATGGGCGGAGCGGGGAACTCGCGGCTGGCGCACGAGGTGCCAAAGACGCGGCCCATCTTCGCGTCGTCGTCGCAGACGTGGCGCGGCGGCGCGGTGCGCAGGCGGGCGATGGCCTGTTCGCGCGCGGCGGGGGAATCGTCAGGGATCGCGGCGGCCCGGATCGCGACGACGGCATTGCCCTTCTGCACCGGCACGGCGACGGGCGTATTGCGGTTGCCGGGCTTCCGGTCGTTCAGCGCCTCATCCACCGGCTTGGTCGCGGTGTCCACCACCTTGTCCTCGACCTTGCGCTGGACTTCCTGTTTGGCCTGCCTGGCCACGCGTTTGAACATGCCGCCCAGATCCTGCGCCTGCACGGCACCGAACGGCGACAGGATGCCAACCGCCAGCAGCGCGGCAAGCAACGGGGAATGGGAAAACGGGTGGCGCATGGCGCGGTCTCCTGGATCGGGGCAGTCGGAAACGGCGGCGGCAATCACGCGACGCCGCCGATGTCGCTCACAACGGGCGCTGGAACACCTGGAACGCCAGCATGCGTGGCGTGCCGTTCGGATCGGCATGCAGTTGCCAACCCGCCGCCGTGGAGTTCATGACATAGGAATAGTAGGGATAGGTCAGGCCCGCCGGTGCGCGCCACAGGCCGCAGGTGTCCTTGCCCCTGACCGTGATGATGAAGGCATAGCGCCCGGGCTTGAGTGCAGCAGGGCGCGCGAACTCGATCATCCGCATCGCCGCGCCGTAGTTGCCCGATTGCACGGCGTCCAGCACATAGCCCGGCACCCTCTGCTGCGCCAGCACGTTGCCGCTGGGGATGCCGCCGGGCGCTTCCTCGATGACCACTTCCACGATTGCATTTGCAGGACAGGACAGCGGCAGCATCAGGTGGCTCAGGTAGCCGGTGTCGTGCAGTTCGAACACCTGTGCGATGCGCAGGTAGCCGTTGGCACCGACGTGGGTGTTGTCGTTGACCTCGGTCTGGATCTGTTCGGCACCCAGTTCCGGCGGGTTTGCCGCCCATGCCTGCGCACTGGCGACCAGGGCCAGTGCGGCCATCATCGTTCGTATCGTCTTCACGTTCGCTTCTCCCAATCGCGGCGCGTGGTGCCGCGTGTCTTCAGGAGATGCGCAAGATCGATCCGAAACCGGACATGCCTCGCGAAAGTTTTGTCTGGGGATGGGTCGCCTAGCGACTCACACGCACGCCTTGCAGGTCGGCGGCACCGTCGATCACGTCGGTCCAGACCAGCCATGCGCCACCTGCATCCGCCGCCAGTTTGGGGATGCCGCTGGCAAGGCCACGCGCCTGCAACCTCGCCACTTCGATGCGTTGCAGTTGCTTCGACAGGTCGGGCGAGTAGCGGGCCAGCATCAGCGATTGCTGCTCGCCTTCCGCGCGCAGCCACGCCACCCAGACCTGCTGCGTATCCAGCGCCACCGCAACCCGGCCCAGCGCTGCGGCACCTTCGTCCACCGTTACCGGCGCGGCGAAGCTGCCGCCCGCATCCTTGCTGCGCGTGAGGTGCACGCGCGGCGTATCGCCGGCTGCGGTGTACCAGCCGACCACCGCATCCATGCCGCGCGCGGCCACGGCTGGGCCGTTGACCGGGCAGGCTTCGATCTTCCAGCCATCGGCATGCACGGTTGCGGGCTTGCTCCACGCGGCACCATCGAAACGGATGGCTTGGATGTCGCGCACTTCATCCGCACTGCGCCCGCGATAGACCAGCAGCGGCCCTTCGTCGGTCATCGCCACGGCCGTCTGGCAACAGTCGCAGACGCGCGCGTCCAGCAGTGCATCGGCATCGCGTTCCAGATTCATGTCGAAGCTGTTGGCACGTAACTGCATTGCACCGGCATGCGCGCCTTCGCCATGCGTGCCTGCACTGCGACCATCCAGCCATGCAATGCCGACGGCATCGCTGCTGCGCTGCCAGAGCGCGGCGAATCCGTGTTCGCCGCCGGCCTGGTCGTCATTGACGCGGGTGATCTGCGTCCACGTCATGCCGCCATCGCGCGAGCGTGCCAGCACGGTGTCATAGGCCATCGCATCCGCGCCGCTGGTTTGCAGCCACTGCATCCACAGCGCGCCATCGGCGGTGCCCAGCATGTGCGGCGTGTCCGCGCCATTGGCCATCAGCGAATGCCCCACCGCAACCGTGCGCGCCTGGCTCTGCCAGCCGCCGTCTGCGGTGTACGCGGCAAATTGCAATGCGTTGCG
The DNA here is from genome assembly GCF_047606765.1 of Thermomonas sp. Classification (GTDB taxonomy): domain Bacteria; phylum Pseudomonadota; class Gammaproteobacteria; order Xanthomonadales; family Xanthomonadaceae; genus Thermomonas. The sequence goes on from NZ_JASGED010000122.1 coordinate 43,924, forward strand.
CCGCCCCTGCTGGCGATTGAGCCAACTCAACAGCACGCGCCCGTTTGGCGTGATGGAAAGGTCGGGTGCCATCGAACCGGGCTGCGCCGGCAACACCCATTCCTGCACGACGTAGTCGCCGTTGGCGGGTCTGGCGGTGGTGTCGGCATCACGCTTGCAAGCGGCAAGCGCAACGGTGGCGAGGACAAGGGCGAAGGCGGTGCGCGCGGTCATGAGCAAGTTCATGGGCGAAGGATACGCCGGGTCTGTAGGGGCAGGCCCCCGTGCCTGCCCCGGTTCTGCGAAGGGAAGCACGAGGAGGGCAGGCACGGGGGCCTGCCCCTACGGGGTTTTATCAAGCCGCGCGTTCGCGCCGCGCGCGTTCCAGATGCACCAGCAGCAGCGAGATCGCCGCAGGCGTCACGCCGGGGATGCGCTGCGCCTGCCCCACGGTTTGCGGGCGCACGCGCTGGAGTTTTTGCAGCACTTCGGCGGACAGGCCACGCACGCCGTCGTAGTTGAATGCGTCCGGGATCGCAGTGGCCTCGTTGCGGCGCTGGCGCGCAATCTCCTCGCGCTGGCGGTCGAGGTAGCCGGCGTACTTGGTTTCGATTTCCACCTGTTCGGCGACTTTCGCATCCGCGACAGCCGGGCCAAGTTCCGGCACACGCATCAACGTGGCGTAGTCCAGCTCGGGCCGGCGCAGCAGATCCAGCGCATTGCCCTCGCGACTGACTTCGATGCCGATATGCCGCGCCAGCGACGCACCCAGCGCATTGTTCGGCGCGGCCCACAACGTGGAAAGGCGGGATGTTTCCGCAGCGACGGCTTCGCGCTTCTCGCTGAAACGCTGCCAGCGCGCGTCATCGACCAGCCCAAGTTCACGCCCGACCGGCGTCAACCGCGCATCGGCATTGTCCTCGCGCAGTTGCAGGCGGTATTCGGCGCGGCTGGTGAACATGCGGTACGGCTCGCTGGTGCCGTGGGTGATGAGGTCATCCACCAGTACGCCGATATAGGCCTCGTCTCGGCGCGGACTCCATGCCGCCTTGTCCTGCACGAAGCGCGCGGCATTGACGCCGGCCAGCAGGCCCTGCGCGGCGGCTTCTTCATAGCCGGTGGTGCCGTTGATCTGCCCGGCGAAGAACAGCCCGGCGACGGCCTTGGTTTCCAGCGAAGCTTTGAGCCCACGCGGATCGAAGAAGTCGTATTCGATGGCATAGCCGGGACGGGTGATGTGCGCATTCTCGAAACCGACAATGCTGCGCACCAGTGCAAGCTGCACGTCGAACGGCAGCGAGGTACTGATGCCGTTTGGATAAATCTCGCTGACGGTCAGGCCTTCGGGTTCGACGAAAATCTGGTGCGATGCCTTCTCGGCAAAACGCACCACCTTGTCCTCGATGCTCGGGCAATAGCGCGGGCCGATGCCTTCGATCTGGCCGGAGTACAGTGGGCTGCGATGTAGCGCATCGCGGATGATCTGGTGCGTGTGCTCGGTGGTGCTGGTGATCCAGCAACTGACCTGCGCGGGGTGGTCGGCTGTGCTTCCCATGAAGGACATCACCGGGCGCGGATCGTCGCCGGGTTGCTCCTGCATCACCGAATAATCCAGCGTGCGCCCGTCGATGCGCGGCGGCGTGCCGGTCTTGAGCCGATCCACCACGAAGCGACCCTCGCGCAGCTTGTGCGCCAGCGCGGTTGAAGGCGGATCACCCATGCGCCCGGCGGCGTACTGGGTTTCACCGATATGAATCTTGCCGGCCAGGAAGGTGCCTGCGGTCAGCACCACTGCCGGCGCGTTGAAGCGCAGGCCGGTATTGGTGATCGCGCCGCGCACCGTTTCATTCTCGATGACCAGATCATCCACCGCCGCCTGGAACACGGTCAGGTTGGGCTGCGTCTCCACCGCGCGGCGGATGAAGGCGCGATACAGCGCGCGGTCGGCCTGGCAGCGGGTGGCGCGCACCGCTGGCCCCTTCGATGCATTGAGCGTGCGCCACTGGATGCCGGCAGCGTCAGCGGCCTTCGCCATCACGCCGCCAAGCGCGTCGATCTCCTTCACCAGATGGCCCTTGCCGATGCCGCCGATGGCCGGGTTGCAGCTCATCGCGCCCACGGTTTCGATGGCGTGGGTCAGCAGCAGCGTGCGCGCACCGGCGCGCGCGGACGCCAGCGCGGCTTCGGTGCCGGCATGACCGCCGCCGATGACGATGACATCGAAGTCGAAAAAAGTCTGGCTCATTGCGCGGGCATTCTAAGGCCGGTTGCGGATCGCTGCCGGAAGGGTTGGCATGCTTCCTGCTATGACCCCAGTGGCACCCGGCGTGGCACGCCGCGAGGCGATGACCGGACTGAACAGGGGCCGGTTTTGCGCACGCAGGGGATGCTACGGGGGCCGGACGTCGGGGGATGTCCGGCCCTCATCTTTTTCCGGGCCGGAAAGGCGCACACCGCCAGAAATGAAGCGCCGGTGCCTGCAGGACAAACGGAACAGGGGGGATCCGGGGAATCCTGCAGGGCACCGGCAGGCCGTAGATTACCCCGTCCGGGTCGCAGAGTGACGTTTCCGGTCAGTCCGCAACCTGCGCGCGATTCAGGCTGCGCACTGCGTCACGCTTCGGCTTCGCTCAATCCTGCTGCTCGGCGCGGCGCGCCTGGCGCATCGGCGCGGGCCGTGCTTCCCGCTGCGCCGGCGCGATCCGCATGGGCCGGCTTTCCGGTGCCTGCATTCTCGGAGCCGGAGCGCGTTCGAAACGCTGCGCGGGCTGCGCCACCTGTGGCTGCACGCGCTGCGCCGGAATGCGCGGCTCGCCATGCGGGATGTACTGCGGGAGCGCCTGTGGCTGCGCCGTGCGACGTGGCAGTTCCGGTGTCGGCAACCTGCCGATATTGCGCCACGGTGGCAAATTGTTCGCCCGGTCATCTCCATCATCCGGCGGCGGCTGCGGCGTACCGCCGTCCGGGCGCGGCGGATGCGGGCGGTACCAGTGCGGCGGATAGGTGGCGTACGGGCGTTGCCAGTACCCGCCATAGCCGTAGTAATAACCTGGGCTGCCGTAATAGCCGTAGCCGATGCCACCGTAATAACCACGGCTGCTGCCATAGCCGATGCCGCCGTAGTAGTCGTAGCTGCCGTAGCCGTACGTGCCGCCGTAATACCCGTATCCATAAGGATCGTAGGTGCGATACTCGATGCGCGGCTGGCTGTAGTAATAGCCGCCACCGTAACCGTCATCGGTCACGCAGCCAGCCAACGCGGCAATGGCGATGGCAGGAAGTGCGAGCTTGGCGAACATGGCTGGATCCCCCGTCTTGCGTGCGTGCAGGTTTGCGCCCGCGCATTGAATTCGTGCTGAATCCTGCCAGCTTCGGCGGCGCGTGTCCTGAACGGCCCGATCCGACCCGCCTGCGCTAGCATCGGCGGATGGAAACCACCACGCAGCACCCCTGTTTCAGCGACGTACTGGACGCCGCCGCGCGGATCGCGCCGTTCGCGCAGATCACGCCCGTCCTGCACGCGCATTCGCTGGATGTCGAAGCCGGCGCATCGCTGCACTTCAAGGCCGAACACCTGCAACGGGTTGGCGCGTTCAAGTTCCGTGGCGCCTGCAATGCCGTCTTCTCACTGGACGATGCCGATGCCCCGCGCGGCGTGGTCACCCATTCCTCCGGCAATCACGGCGCGGCACTGGCTCTGGCCGCGAAGCTGCGCGGCATTCCCTGCCATGTGGTCGTGCCGGAAGGCGCGATGCGCACCAAGCTTGCCGGCATCCAGCGCAGTGGTGCCATCCTGCATCGCTGCGCGCCGACCATCGCCGCGCGCGAAGCCGCCTGCGCACAGGTGCAGGCCGATACCGGCGCGACACTCGTGCATCCCTATACCGACGCGCGCGTGATCGCGGGGCAAGGCACGGCGGCGCTGGAACTGCTGTCCGCCCATCCCGGACTGGATGCCATCGTCGCGCCGCTGGGCGGCGGCGGACTGGCGGCAGGCACGGCACTTGCGATGCGCGCATTGGCACCGCACTGCCGGCTGTATCTGGCCGAGCCCGAAGGTGCTGCCGATGGCGCGCGTTCGTTCGCGCGCGGCAGCCTCGATCATGATTTCGTGCCCGATACCGTTTGCGATGGCCTGCGCGGCACCCTGGGTGCAATCAATTTCGACATCCTGCGCAGTGCCGGCGCACAGGTGCTGACCGTCGATGATGCCCGTACCGTCGCCGCCATGCGCCTGCTGCTGGCACGCTGCAAGCAACTGGTGGAACCGTCTTCGGCCATCGCGCTGGCCGCCGTGCTTGCGTATCGTGCGCAGTTCGCAGGCAAGCGCGTTGGCCTGATCCTGACCGGCGGCAATCTCGATCCCGATGCCCTGCCCGCCCTGCTCGCTCTCGCCCCCGGAGAAACGCCATGAAGATTGACGGCACCCGCGCGCACGACCGCACCACCGAACTCGTGCTGGCCTATTACGCGGCGTTCAATCGCGGTGACTGGGCGGGGATGCAGGCGCTGCTGGCCGATGATGTGATCCATGACCTCAACCAGGGCCCGCGCGAAACCGGCAAGACCGCATTCGCCGCGTTCCAGCAACGCATGGCGCGCTGCTATCGCGAGCAGCTGCGCAACGTGGTGGTGCTGGCGTCGCAGGACGGCAGCCGCGCCGCCGCCGAATACGTGGTGCATGGCGAATATCTTGAAGCCGACGACGGCCTGCCGCCCGCCAACGGACAGAAGTACGTGTTGCCCGGTGGTGCGTTCTTCGAGATTCGCGACAACCTGATCGCGCGGGTCACCAATTACTACAACCTCGAAGACTGGCTGGCGCAGGTGCGCTAACGAAGCTCTGGTTTTCGCCCGTCATTCCCGCGAAAGCGGGAATCCAAGAGCTTGGATGTTCGAACGGTTAAGGAAGCTCTGAACAACTCTCGAAACGTCATCCCGGCGAAAGCCGGGATCCAGCTTTTCAGTGACTTACCAAACAGCTGGATTGGACAAACATTCGTTTGTCAGAAGCAGCCGGCTTTCGCCGGAATGACGGCTTGTTCAGACCTTCCTTAACGTCCATGGATTCCCGCTTTCGCGGGAATGACGAGCTAGCGCATTCAACGCCTGCGTATCGGAATGCGCGACAGGGCGGCATCGCGCGCGACCACCCACGCAAACATCACGATACCGGCCACCACCAGCAACAGGCCACACAACGCCTGCCCGTTCGGCCATTGCTCGCCCAGCAGCAACACGCCCAGCAGCGCGGCAAACACCACTTCCGCCGCCTGCATCGCTTCCACTGCACCCAGCGCGGTGGCATTGCTGCGCACCATGCCGCTGGCCTGGAAGAAAAGCACGGTTGCAAGCACGCCGGCCACCATCGCAACCACGAAGACAGACACCAGCTGCGAGGACGATGGTGGCCCTGCCTGCATCCATGCCCACGCCGCAAGCGCAAGCCACGCAGGCTGGCTGGCCAATGTCATCCCGAACACGCGCTGGCTGGCATTGAGTGATTCGCCGCTGCCTTCCAGATGCAGCAGCAGGCCGCGGTTGCCAATCGGGTAGGCGAAGGCGGCAACCAGCACGCAGCCCAGTGCGATCCAGCTTGAAACATCGAGCGCACCCTGCGCGTGACCAAGCTGCATCAACAACACGCCCGTGATGATGACCAGCCCCACCGCCAAGCCTGCGCGCGGGATGCGCGCACGCTCATCGCGATACAGCATCGGCGCACACAACATCCCCGCCACCACCATCACCTGGAAGCTGCCTGCCACCAACCACGCCGGGCCGCTGGCAGCAGCAAAACAGAGCAGCACGTAAAACAGCACGAAGCCCAATCCGCTCCAACCCAGCCACGCACCCGGTGCGGCGCGGATCGAACGCCAGACCGGTGCGACGCCACCCTGCCATGGCATCAGCAGCAACATCAGCGGCAACATGAACAGGAAGCGCAGGCTCGCCGTCCATGCCCAATGTCCACCATCCAATGCCACCGCACGGTTGAGCACATAGGTGCTGGTGAACAGCAATGCGGACAGCAACGACAGCGCCACCGCAAGCAGGACATGGCGTTGCGCGCTCACGACCGCCTGCGGATCGGGATGCGCGACAGCGGGATCGCGGCGACATCCACGTCGCCTTCGCGCAGCGGCGTGCCGGCTTCCGGTGCCCACGCCATCGCAGTGATGGTTTCCCACGTTGCCGGCAGCGGGCCATCACCATTGCGCATCGCATCGTAGGCAGCAGACGCAGCCGCGAAACGCGCGCGCCCGGTCAGGCTGTGGCGGCGCGAGGCCAGCGCATTGGTCGCGCCGATCGCCCGCAGTTCGCGCATCAACGCAGGCAGGTCCGCATAGCGGGTGGTTTCGATTTCGCGATCCAGCACCGGCTGCTGGAAGCCGGCGCGCACCAGCGCATCACCGAAGCCGGCGATATCGGCAAACGGGCTGACGTGCTGGGCGTCATCGGCCTGTGCGAAGGCCTCGCGCAATTCCCACAAGGTATCCGGGCCGAAGGTCGATACCAAGAGCAGGCCATGCGGCTTCAGCACGCGGCGGAAGCTGGCGAACACGGCATCGAGGTCGTCCACCCATTGCAGGCACAGGTTGGAAAACAGGACATCAATACTGCCATCTACAAGTGGCAGCGCACGCGCATCCGCGCATACCTGCGCCGGCCTGCGTGCGAGCGGATTGGTTAACCACTGCCTCGGTGAACGCTGTGACGTGGCACGCGCCTGCTGCAACATCGGCAGCGCAAGATCGAGCGAAACAATCTGCGCCTTCGGCCAGCGCTTTTGCATTGCCGCGCTGGCGCGACCGGTGCCGCAACCCAGATCCAGCACGCGCTGCGGCGGCTGGCGCTGCAGGGCGGGATCGTCCAGATAATCCAGCGATTCCAGCAGGCGCGCTTCCACCGCATGCTGCAATTGCGCGGCAGCGTCGTAGCTTGCCGATGCACGCGAGAACGCGCGGCGCACCTGTCGCACATCAAACAGCGGCACACTCATGCGCGCGACTCCGCAAGGAACCCCAGCAAGGCGTCCGCCACCTCATCCGCATGCGTCAGGAACGGCGCATGCCCGGCATGCTCGATCTGCACGTAGCGGGCATCCATCGCAGCAGCGGCACTGGCCTGCATCGCCGCCGGATTCACCAGCCGGTCGCGGCGTCCGCCAAGCCACAGGCTCGGCATCTTCAACGTCTGCACTGCATTGCGCAGGTCGCTGTGTTCCAGCACACGCAAGCCTTCCGCCAGCACGCGCAGCGACGGTTCGCCATGCGCCAGCACCGCATCGCGCAGCATCCGCAGTTCCTCGCGCATGTGGTCGGAGCCGAACGCCTCCAGCGCGATGAATCTGTCGATGGTCGCGCGCCAGTCGCTGCGCAGTCCCTCGGCGAAACCGTGGAATACCTCCACCGGCATGCCCTGCGGCCAATCACCCGCGACCACGAATTTTGGCGTGGCACAGACCATCGCCAATGCAGGGACGCGCGCCGGCTGCAGCGATGCCGCGTGTAACGCGATCAGCCCGCCCAGCGACCAGCCGCACCACGGCGCATCGGGGACTGCATCCAGCAACGCATGCGTGCAGGCATCCAGTTCCAGCGGCACCCCGCTATCGCGGCTGTGACCGTGGCCGGGCAAATCGACGACGTACAGGGTGCGCTGCGCGCGCAGGCGTTTGACCAGCGGCGCGAAGATGCCGCCATGCATCGCCCAGCCATGCAGTAGTACCAGCGGCGGGCCGTTGCCGTTGCCGACGATTTCCACATGCAACTTGTTCATTGGGTTTGCAGAGACTCGCGCGGCATCCGCCCATTATCGCGCGAAGCTCACCTTGTCCGGCGCATCGCTCGCAACTGCACTTGCAAGCCATGCGCGGGCAGGCCAGCGTCACAACCACATAAAAGCCAAAACCCCAGCTCGATGAGCTGGGGTTTTGCTTTTATAAAGACCCTGACGATGACCTGTTGCGGGTCGTGCCTTCGGCACAAAAGGCGACGGGCTGACCCCGAAGGATCAGCCCGTCTATAAAGACCCTGACGATGACCTACTCTTGCATGGCTTGAGCCACACTACCATCGGCGCGTCTGTGTTTCACTTCCGAGTTCGGGATGGGATCGGGTGGTACCACAGTGCTGTAGTCGTCAGGGAGAGGGTGGAGGGTCGCGGTCTGCGGGCATTTGCCGGTGCAGTCGCGCACACGCTCTCATGGGGTGGGGAAGAGGTCAACGAGCGTTTGTTGCAAGGCTCAACGTGCGTTGAGGCCGAGGGTTGCTTTCAGAAGAGTCCGCACAGGGATGTGCGGGCTTTTGCGCAGGGACGCGCAAATGACTTCCGAAGAAACTTGAGGTGATATGGTCAAGCCACACGGATCATTAGTACAGGTAAGCTCAACGCATTACTGCGCTTACACACCCTGCCTATCAACCACCTGGTCTTGATGGTGCCTTCAGGGGGCTTGTGCCCCGGGAGATCTCATCTTGAGGCGCGCTTCCCGCTTAGATGCTTTCAGCGGTTATCGCTTCCGAACATAGCTACCCGGCAGTGCCACTGGCGTGACAACCGGAACACCA
>NZ_JASGED010000123.1:0-22061 GCF_047606765.1 Thermomonas sp.
ATCACCGTGACCACCGATGCAAACGGCGAGTTCAAGGTGAACTGGCCGGAAGCCGGCATGTACTGGCTGGAAACCAGCACTACCGACGACAAGACCAGCGTGCCACAGGCCAAGCAATGCCGCCTGAGCTACGTCGCCACCCTTGAAGTCCTGCCGCAGTAATGTTGTTCCTTCTCCCCGCATGCGGGGAGAAGGTGCCGAAGGCGGATGAGGGGCCACGCAGCGCATGACACTCCACACCCTCGGCGGCGAGAGCATGGGCACCCGCTGGAGCGTGCGGCTGACCGCCGCGCGCGATGCCGACCTGCGCGCGCTGCATGCCGGCATCGAAGCGCGACTGGCGCTCGTGGTACGGCAGATGAGTACGTGGGAAGCCGGTTCCGACATCAGCGCGTACAACCGCGCCGATGCCGGAACGTGGCAGTCGATCCCGCCCGAGTTCGCGACTGTGCTGGCCTGCGCGCTTGCGATTGCCGAAACCAGCGATGGCGCCTTCGATCCCACCGTCGGCGCATTGGTCGGGCTTTGGGGCTTCGGTGCCGACGCACAAACCACCACGCCGGATGCGGCACGCGTGCAGGCCACGCAGGCAAGCACTGGCTGGAAGCGGATCACGTTCGACCAAGCGCAATCGCGCGTGTTGCAACCGGGCGGCGTGCATCTGGATTTGTCCGCGATTGCCAAGGGCTTCGCTGTTGATCTGGTCATCGCCCATCTGATGGATGCCGGCATCGAAGCGGCGTTGGTCGAAGTCGGCGGCGAATTGCGTGGCTATGGCCGCAAACCCGATGGCAGCGGCTGGCGCGTGCTGGTCGAAGCTGGCCCGGAAGAAGACGACCACGCGCTGGAACCGCGCGTACTGGAACTGGACGGCATCGCGGTGGCAAGTTCCGGCGACCGCTGGCATGCCTATGAGCGCGATGGCCGTCGCTATACCCACACCATCGACCCGCGCCGTGGCGAGCCGGTGGAACACGCGCCCGCCGCCGTCACCGTGATTGCAGGCAGCGCCATGCAGGCAGATGGCTGGGCCACCGCCTTGACCGTGCTGGGTGCGGAGGCCGGCTTCGCGCTTGCGCAGCGGCGCGGCATCGCGGCACGTTTCCTTGAACGCGGCAGCGATGGCCTGCATGAACGCATGACCGACGCCTTCCGCGCGCGGCTGGTTGCAGCATGAGCCGGCCACGCATGCGCATCAGTCGCTCATTGATTGGCAACACGCTGACCCTGCTGCTGTTGACCGTGCTTGCATGGTGGTTGCTGCGCCTGCAGATCCAGCCCTGGCCTTCGCTCACGCCGCTGGCGAAGCCGCGCTGGATCGCCGCCATCGCCACCGTTATCTGGCTTGCGCACTGCGGCTGGATCGCATGGCGCGGGCGCACGCCCAAAGCCATTGCAACCACCAGCGCGGATGGCGAAACAGCGTGGCGCGTGGTGTATGCCAGCCAGACCGGCTTCGCGCTGGAACTGGCGCAGCGCACCATGCAGGCGTTGCGCGATGCCGGCTGCCACGCTGAACTGCACGACATCGCCCGCCTCGGCATCGACCAGATCAAGGGCGCGCGCTGCCTGTTCGTCGTCAGCACCACTGGCGAAGGCGACCCGCCCGACCACGCACTGGGTTTCGCCGCACGCATGACCGATGCCCATGACCTGCACGGCACGCAGTACGCGGTGCTGGCGCTGGGCGACCGCGAATACGAGCAGTTCTGCGCGTTCGGTCGCCAGCTCGACGACTGGCTGCACCACCACGGCGCGACGCGACTGTTCGACCGGGTGGACATCGACAATGCCGATCCGGGCGCGCTGCGCCACTGGCAGTCGCAGATCGGCGTGCTGACCGGGCACACCCATCAGCCGGACTGGGAGCGCCCGCAATACCAGCGCTGGACGCTGGCGGCACGCACACTGCTCAATCCCGGCAGCGCGGGCGACCCTGCCTTCCATATCGCGCTGACGCCACCTGTTGGCGAAACAGTGGACTGGCAGGCCGGCGACATCGCCGAGATCGGCCCCCGTGATCCGCACAACCCGGATGCCGAGCAGCCGCATCGCGAATATTCCATCGCCTCGATTCCCGCCGATGGCGAACTGCATCTGCTGGTGCGTCTGATGCAGCGCGAGGACGGCAGCCCCGGCCTTGGCAGCGGCTGGCTGTGTGCGCATGCTGCCGTGGGCGAGGCCATCGACCTGCGCATCCGCAGCAATCCCAATTTCCACGCGCCGGAACCGTCACGCCCGATGATCCTGATCGGCAACGGCACCGGCCTTGCCGGCCTGCGCGCGCACCTGAAGGCGCGCATCGCCACCGGCGCGCATCGCAACTGGCTGCTGTTCGGCGAGCGCAACGCCGCACACGACCGCTTCCACGGCGATGAACTGGACGGCTGGCTGCATGCGGGCAAGCTGGCGCATCTGGACCGCGTGTATTCGCGCGATGGCGGCGCGCATCGCTATGTGCAGGACGCGCTGCGCGCGAATGCTGCGCGCCTGCGGCAGTGGCTGGACGACGGCGCTGCGCTTTACGTCTGCGGCAGCCTGCAGGGCATGGCACCGGGCGTGGATGCCGTGCTCACCGATCTGCTGGGCAAAGACGGCGTGGATGCGCTGATCGAAGCCGGGCGCTATCGCCGCGACGTGTATTGATGCAGGCGCATGCGGAGCAAGCTCCGCATCTACAAGCATCAAGCATCGGGAGGCATGTAGGTGCCGAGCTTGCTCGGCACATTCGGTTGCAAGTGCATGCGGAGCAAGCTCCGCATCTACATCTCCATGATCGGCGCGATGCGGATCAGCAGCGCCTCGCCTGCGCCATCCAGCCGGAAGCGGGCGCGCTGGCCTTCTGCCCGCATCACCGCAGTATCGCCACTGCCGAGTTCATCCTCACCCATCGCATCGGCAAAACGCGCATGCCCGGCCATCAGGTGCAGTAGCCATGTTTCGCCGACATCGACGAACACCGTCATGCTGCCGACCAGCGGGCGATGCCACAGTTGCGCATTCACCACCGCACGCTTCCACATCAGGTTGAAATCGCGGCTCGGGCCGTCCAGCAATTCGCCAGTCAATGACCGATCACCGGAAAAGCGCAGGCTGCCGTGCGGCGGATGCAGTTCCTGCGTTTCGCCATCCTCGAAACACAGCCGCATGCCATTGCCACTGAGCAGCACCAGTTCGCGCTCCACGCCGGGAAACGCGGAAAACGGCGCATCGGCTTCGATTTCCGCAATCGACAAACGCCAGTCCCAGTCATCCACATCGGGAACGCGAAGAATCTCCGAAGTCCAGCCAGCACCGTTCTTCCAGCGCATGCGGCGGCAGTCACCGGCGCGGATGAACGACAACAACTGCGGCGATGGATCCGTCATCGCCGCAGTGTAGCGCTGCGCCATGACAGTCAGCGCCGTGCAACCTGCTTCGGTGCCGCCGTGGCCACCGTCTTCGGTGCAGCAGCCGGACGCGCACCACCCACCACGATGCGGTCGCGGTTCTTTTCCACGGTTTTCAGGCCGATGCCCTTGACCAGTGCCAGTTGCTCGGGGCTCTTGAATGCGCCGTTGCTCTTGCGGTGATCGACGATGGCCTGCGCCTTGGCCGGGCCAACGTTGACCAGCACGCGATCCAACGTGGCGGCATCGGCGGTATTGATGTTGACCTTCTCGGCGGCGATGGCGGTGCCGGCCAGTGCCAGCGACAGGACCAGGCTCGTGAACAGGGTCTTCAGGGACTTCATGGCGGTTCTCCTCGTGTCTGTGCAATCCGGCGCGGGCTGCGATCCGGTGTGTGCAGATTGCCGCCGCGCCTGCATGCCGCCCATCGGTGGTTTGCCCGCATCCGGTCGGGGGTTTTCCGCATGCCGGGGTCGGAAAAGTCCTACGGAGTAGAATCAACGGATTCATCGCAACGGATACGGAACCACGCACATGGGCATGCCTTCCTTCGACGCCGCCAAGGCCCGCGCTTTCGTCGATGCCAAGTGGAACGACGAGATCGTCCCGCAACTGGTCGAATACATCCGCATCCCCAACAAGTCGCCGATGTTCGATGCCGACTGGGTCAAGAACGGCCACATGGATCGCGCGGTGGCGCTGATGGAAGCCTGGGCGAAGGCGCAGCCGATCCCCGGTATGCAGCTTGAAGTGGTACGGCTGGAAGGCCGCACGCCGCTGATCTTCATCGACATCCCCGCTGCCAACGGTGGCCGCAGCGACGACTGCGTGCTGCTGTACGGGCACCTGGACAAGCAGCCGGAAATGACCGGCTGGGACGAAGGCAAGGGCCCGTGGGTGCCGGTGCTGGAAGGCGACCGCCTGTACGGGCGCGGCGGTGCGGATGACGGCTATGCAATCTTCGGTTCGCTGACCGCGGTGATGGCCTTGCAGGCGCAAGGCGCGCCGCATGCGCGCTGCGTGGTGCTGATCGAAGCCTGCGAGGAATCCGGCAGCTATGACCTGCCCGCCTATGTGGATCATCTTGCCGGGCGCATCGGCAAGCCTTCGCTGGTGGTCTGCCTGGATTCGGGCTGCGGCAATTACGAGCAGCTGTGGTGTACCACCTCGCTGCGCGGACTGGCCGGCGGCAACCTGACCGTGAAGGTGCTGCACGAAGGCGTGCATTCGGGCGATGCCTCCGGCATCGTGCCGTCGAGCTTCCGCATCCTGCGCGAACTGCTGTCGCGGATCGAGGATGAAACCACCGGCCGCATTCTGATCGACGGCATGCACGTCGAAATCCCTGCGGAGCGCAAGGCACAGGCGGCGAAGGTGGCCGAGGTCATGGGCGACGAGGTGTACAACAAGTTCCCGTTCCTCGACGGCATGGTGCCGATGTCGGATGACCTGACCGAGCTGGTGCTCAACCGCACCTGGCGGCCTGCGCTGTCGATCACCGGCGTGGACGGCATTCCGCCGCTGGCCTCTGCCGGCAACGTGCTGCGCCCGCATACCTCGGTCAAGCTCAGCCTGCGCCTGCCGCCCACGCTGGATGGCAAGCGCGGCGGCGAACTGTTGCAGGACGCGCTGCTGAAGAACCCGCCGTATGGCGCGCAGGTCAGCCTGCATCTGGAAAAAGCCAGCACCGGCTGGAACGCGCCCGCGCTGGTGCCGTGGCTGGAAAACGCCATCGACCAGTCCAGCCGGGAGTTCTTCGGCAAGCCGGCGATGTACATGGGCGAAGGCGGCACCATCCCGTTCATGGGCATGCTGGGCGAGAAGTTCCCCGGCGCGCAGTTCATGATTACCGGCGTGCTGGGCCCGCATTCCAATGCCCACGGCCCCAACGAGTTCCTGCACATCCCGATGGGCAAGGGCGTCACCGGCTGCGTGGCGCGGGTCATCGCCGAGCATCATGCCGCCAGCCTGCGCGGTGAAACCACCGGGGTGGCGGCTGTCGCCGGTGGCGAGCAGCACGGCGAGCACGGCTGCTGCTAGGATGCGCCAGCGTCATTCCATCAGCCGATGATTTTCATCACCCGATCTTCATCATCCGATTTCATCAACTGATTCCATCAACCGGATCCATCAAGCAATCCACACGGGGGCACAGCATGTTCAGCGGCATTTTTGGTTACATCTTCGGCGGTCTTGTCATCGGCGTGCTGGCACGGCTGGTCAAGCCCGGTGCCGATCCGATGGGCTGGATCATGACCATCATCCTCGGCATCGTCGGCGCGGTGATCGGCGGCTGGGCTTCGGGCTACTTCGGCCTTGGTCGCACGATGACCTGGGTCGCTGCAATCGTGGCGGCGGTGGTGCTGCTGTTCGTCTATGAGGCGATGCGCAAGAAGAGGTAAGCCTGCATTTCGACAGTGCAACGAAACGCCCCGCAACGCGGGGCGTTTTTGCATCCGGATCAGCCCTGCCTTGCCACGGCTGCGGGTGAAGTGGCCTGTGCGTTGCGCAGCAACTGACGCCCCAGGTTGCGCGCAGCGATGCGCAATTCCTGCACCGCCGTGATCTCCCACAGCTGCCCGCGCAGCAGCGGCCCCGCGCAGTACAGGCCGCGTACCGGCATGCCATGCCGATCCAGCACTTCGCATTGCGGCGATGCACGCAGCCCCAGCCCCAGCGCATCGGCACAGATCAAGCCGGCGTCGCGCAGCTGCGAGACCAATGGATGGGTGGTGTGCTCGATGTCGGTATCCAGCCCGGTCGCGCGCACCACCACGTCGTAATGTTCCAGCGTTGCATGGGTTGCACCGCGTTCGCGGATCAGCACTTCAGCGCCACCGTTTTCGCCCAGTCGCGCGCGCAGCAGGCGTCCGGCGCGGATGCGCAGGCGTCCTTCATCGCGCAATGCCTGCAATTCGGCGTGCATGTCGGGGGCCAGCCGATGGCGGACGGATTCCCAGTGCGAACGCAGATGGCGCAGGAAGCGCGCGCGCTGCGCGTGGGCCAATGTCTTCCAGTACGCCTGCAGGTAGGGACGCAGCGCATCGATCAGGCTGCGCCAATCCGGCAGGATCGGCATCAGCGTCCGCAATGCACGCAGCAACTGACGCACGTTGCCGCTGTTGAGTGCTTGCAGCACGGTCGGCGGCAAGGCAACCGGTGCCGATGGCGGCTGCGCATGCGCCTGCGGCAGCAATCCATGCCGCGACAAGGCAACGATGGGCCCGCGATGGCGGCGGCGTTGCAGGGTTGCCACGGTGTCCGCCATGGTCAGCCCGGTGCCGACGATCAGTACGCGCGCATCCGGCGCGATGCGGTCGATGGCCTCGTCTCCCAGCAGGCTGCGTTGCCACGGCCAGCCGATGTAGGCCGGATCCACCAGCAGGCGCGGCCCCACGCCATGCAATGGCTGCGGCGGCAGCGCGCCCACCGCCAGCACCACGATGTCGCTTTCCACCTCGCGACCATCGATCAGGGTGATGCGGAAACCGTCGCCGTGGCGTTCCACCGCGATCGCCTCCTGCGGCGTCATGCGGAAGTCGGCGCGGGTTTCCTGGATCGCATCCTGCAGGCGGGCATACAGATATTCGCCATACGCCAGGCGCGGCATGAAACGGTTTTCGCCGCGCGCGCCAAGATTCAGCCACGCGGCAAAGCCACCCGGATCGTCCGGGTCGATGCCCAGTTCGTTTGCACGCACGTTCAGAAGATGCTCCGCGCGCGCTTCGCCATAGGCAACGCCGCGACCGAAGCTTTCCGGCATGCCGATCAGGCGGATCTCGGTACCACCCGGCGCATTGCGCGCCAGTTCGATGGCAAGTGCGCTGCCGGAAAAGCCGGCACCGACGATGGTGATTCGCATGGCGTACTCCCGTTGTGGCATGGGCGAGCAACAGCCCGCTGCATGCGGCGGTGTGTCCGGTGGCGTCAGGGAAAAACGGCGTAGCGCGTCGGCCGCAACCGCACCTGGTCGCCGACTGACCATGCCTGTGCCAAACCCGCATCGAAGGATTCCTGCTCCAGCGCCTGCGGCTGGCCGTCCACCTCCACTTCGCATGTGATCCGCCCGCCCAGCCGATGCACCGCGCGCACGCGCCCATGCAGGGCAGCATCGGCGTCATCCGCGGCGACCAGATCATGCGGGCGCACGTACAGGCGCGCAGCGCCATCGGCCACGTCGCGCGCGTCCAGTTGCAGGCCGGCGCAATGGAAGCGGCCCTGCTCCACGCGCCCTTCCAGCACATTGGCGCGGCCGATGAACTCGAACACATAGGGCGATGCCGGTGCGTGATAGACCTGATCCGGCGTGCCGATCTGTTCGATCCGGCCGTTGCGCATCACCACCACGCGGTCGGCCAGTTCCAGCGCTTCTTCCTGATCGTGGGTGACGAACAACGTGGTCTGGCCGGTCTGCTCGTGCAGCCTGCGCAACCAGCGGCGAAGCTCTACCCGCACCTTGGCATCGAGCGCACCGAAGGGTTCGTCCAGCAGCAGCACGCCGGGGTCGATGGCAAGCGCCCGCGCCAGCGCGATGCGTTGCTTCTGCCCGCCGGAAAGCTGGTCGGGATAGCGCCCACCGTGTTCCGGCAGCTGCACCAGCTGCAACAGTTCCTGCACGCGCCTTCCGATCGTGGCCTTGTCCGGGCGACGGCTGCGCGGGCGGCTGCGCAGGCCGAAGGCGATGTTCTCCGCCACCGTCATGTGCCGGAACAGCGCGTAGTGCTGGAACACGAAGCCGACGTTGCGCTCGCGCAGGCTCAGCCGCGTGGCATCGACATCGCCAAACAGCACCTGCCCGTTGTCGGCATGCAGCAGGCCCGCGATCACGCGCAGCAAGGTGGTCTTGCCGGAACCGGACGGCCCCAGCAAGGCCACCAGTTCACCGGACGCGATATCAAGATCGATGCCGTCCAGCGCGGCCACGCCGGGGTAATGCTTGGTCAGCGAGGAAATCTTCAATTGCATGGTCAATGCCGCCTGTGCGATTGCGCAAGTGCGTCGCCATGACGCGCTTCAAGCCAGAACTTCAACACCAACGTCACCAGCGCCAGACCCGCCAGCAGCGAGGCCGCCGCGAACGCGGCAGTGCCGTCGAACTCGTTGTAGAGAATCTCGATGTGCAGCGGCAGCGTGTTGGTCAGGCCACGGATGTGCCCGGACACCACCGACACCGCGCCGAACTCGCCCATCGCGCGCGCACCGCACAGCAACACGCCGTACAGCAGGCCCCACTTGATGTTGGGCAGGGTGACGCGGCGGAACATCGTCCACGCACCCGCGCCCAGCGAGCGCGCGGCAAGTTCCTCGTCCGCGCCCTGCTGCTGCATCAAAGGCACCAGCTCGCGCACCACGAACGGGAAGGTGACGAACAACGTGGCAAGCACGATGCCGGGCCGCGCGAACAGGATCTTGATGTCGTGTGCCTGCAGCCAGCCGTGGAACCAGCCGCCGGTGCCGAACAGCAGCACCAGGCACAGGCCCGCAACCACTGGCGATACCGCGAACGGCAGGTCGATCAATGCCAGCACCGCGCGCTTGCCACGGAACTCGAAGCGGGTCAGCGCCCACGCCGCAAACAGGCCGAATACCGCATTGATCGGTATCACGATCGCGGCAGTGAACAAGGTCAGCCGGAGCGCAGCGCGGGCATCGGGTTCGGCCAGCGCCGCCCACCATGCCTTGAAGCCGTCACCGAAAGCCGAAGCAAGCACCATCACCAAGGGCAACACGACCAGCAACACCATCGCCAGCATCGCGCTGCCGATCAACAGCGCGCGCAGCCATGCCGGATCCTGCAATGGGTCGCGCATGGATTGCTTGCGTTCAGCCATTACGGCCTCCACGCTGGAACAGCAGCGGGATCAGATTGATGACCAGCAGGCACAGGAACGAGGCGACCAGCAGCAACGCGGCGATGGCGACCGCGCCGTTGTAGTCGTATTCCTCCAGCCGGATGGTGATGAGCAGCGGCGCGATCTCGGTCTTGTACGGCAAATTGCCGGCGATGAAGATCACCGAGCCGTATTCGCCCAGCCCGCGCGCGAACGCCAGCGAGAATCCCGTCAACCACGCCGGCAACAACTCCGGCACGATGACCCGGCGAAATGCAGTGAAGCGGCTTGCGCCGAGTGATGCGGCGGCTTCCTCCGGTTCGCGGCCCAGCGTTTCCAGCACCGGCTGCAAGGTGCGCACCGCGAACGGCAGGCCGATGAACACCAGTGCCAGCACGATGCCGGGTACGGCGTAGGCGATCTTGATGTCGAACGCGGCCAGCAGTTTCCCGACCCAACCATTGGGCGCATAGATCGCGGTCAGGGCGATGCCGGCCACCGCCGTTGGCAAGGCAAACGGCAAGTCCACCAGCGCATCCAGCAAGCGCCTGCCCGGAAAGCGGTAACGCACGATCACCCACGCCACCAGCGCGCCCACCAGCGAAGCCAGCACGGCAGCGGCGAAGGCGGCACCGAAACTCAGCTCCAGCGCCTCCTGCACCCGTTGATCGCGGATCGCACGCAGCCAGCCGTCCACGCCAAGGCCGGCGGCACGCACCGCCAGCGCCAGCAGCGGCAACAGCACCACCACGCCCAGCCAGGCCATGCCCAGCCCCAGGCTCAGGCCGAAGCCCGGCAGGGGGTTCCTGCCACGCCTGCGTTTTGATGGTGGTGCGATTGCACTCATTTCGGGTTATCCATGCGATGAGAAATACCTGAGCGATTCGTCATTCCGGCGAAAGCCGGGATGACGAGCCAAGGTTCGTTACGGCTTGTAAATGCGATCGAAGAAACCGCCATCGCCGAAATGCTCGGCCTGCGCCTTCTTCCATCCGCCGAATGCGCCATCGATGGTGACCTGCGACACCTGCGGGAACTGCTTGAGCAATTCCGCCGGCACCTTGTCCGGCTCCGAAGGCCGGTAGAAGTGCTTGGCGGCAAGCTGCTGGCCCTGCGGCGAATACAGGAAGCGCAGATAGGCCTCGGCTTGCTTCTGGGTGCCGTGCTTCTTCACGTTCTTGTCCACCCACGTCACCGGCGGCTCGGCCTTGATGCTGATCGAAGGCACCACGATCTCGAACTTCGCCCGGGTGTCGGCGTCATTCAGCGTCAGCAGCGCCTCGTTCTCCCATGCCAGCAGCACGTCGCCGATGCCGCGCTCGACGAAGGTGGTGGTGGAACCGCGCGCGCCGGTATCCAGCACCGGCACGTTCTTGAACACCTTGGTCAGATAGGCCACCACCTTGTCGCCGTCGCGATACTCGCGCGACGCCCAGGCCCACGCCGCCAGATAGTTCCAGCGCGCGCCGCCGGAGGTCTTGGGGTTGGGCGTGATGACGCCGATGCCCGGTTTCGCCAGATCGCCCCAGTCCTTGATGCCCTTCGGGTTGCCCTTGCGCACGAGAAAAACAATCGTCGATGTATAGGGCGAGCTGTTGTGCGGCAGCCGCGTCTGCCAGTTCGCCGGGATCAGCTTGCCGTTGCTCGCCAGCACGTCGATGTCCGCCGACAGCGCCAGCGTCACCACGTCAGCTTCCAGCCCGTCGATGACCGCGCGCGCCTGCTTGCCGGAGCCGCCATGCGACGCACGGATGTTCAGCGTCTCGCCGGTCTTCTGCTTCCAGTCTGCGGCGAAGGCCTTGTTGAACTCCGCGTAGAACTCGCGGGTGGGGTCGTAGGAGACGTTCAGGAACTCCTTGTCCTTGGCGATCACGCCGCCCGTGAACACCGGCAGCGCGATGGCGATGCCGAGCAGCAACTGCTTGATGCTGGTTTTCATGTGGATGTCCTCGTTGGTTCGCTTATGTAGGTTCGATCAATGCGTCAGAAGGAAAGTTGCGCGCGGGTGAAGAAGAGTTGCTCGTCCTTGCGCGGCGTGGCGGTGCCGAAGGCGTCGAACGCGGTGCGCGCGTAGTTCGCGACCAGCTTGACGTTGGAGTTCAGGTACCAGTTCAGGCCCAGTCCCCAGCTGCGTGCCGACGATGCCACGGCGGCCGCGTCGGCAAACAGGGGGAAGGCGTCTTCGTCGATGCTCAGGTGGCCATAGCGGCCCACCAGCTCCAGCGCGCCCCAGCCGCTGCCGTCCAGGGTGAAGGCATGGGCCGGCTTGAGCACGCCACGGTAGCTGGCGTCCTCGCCGGTCAGCACCCAGCCGGCGACCACCTGCCAGGCACTGTTGTTCAGGCTGGCGGTGTCGCCGGTGGCGGTGCGCACGTCCTGCTTCGAATCGATGTATTCGGCCAGCAGGCCCAGGCGACCGCCGTAGTAGTAGGCCTGCGGCGAGAGACGGGTGTGCTCGCCGGCTGCCAGCACGGTGCTGCGATAGTTGAAGAACTGCACCTGGCCGGGCGTGCGGTAGCGCGGCAGGAAGTTGTTGCCGGTGCCGTGCTTGTCGCCACGGCTGCCGGCCAGGCCGAAGCCCAGGCCCGACAAGGCGCTCACGCTGTCGCGCCACGGCTCGATGAAGACCCGCGCCGCCAGCTCGAAATCGCCGTCGGGATTGGTGGTCAGGCCGTCACGTCCGTCGGGCGCGCCGTTGAACAGGCCAACCGCGTAGCCCAGCCCGATGCCGCTGAAATCGCCCTGCAGCTGCGCGCCGATGTCGCGGCCCGGCGCCAGCTCGGACGGCAGGCCCAGCTCGATGCTGGAGGTCGCGTTGCTGGACTGCAGGCGCTCCAGCCCCACCGCCGGCTTGAACTTGCCCACCCGCACGGTGGCGCGCGGGTCGAACTTCAGGTCAACGTAGGCGTCGTTGATGCTGGCGCTGTCGCCGGCCAGTTGCGCATTGATGCGAAAGCCGATCAGCTTGCCCCAGCTGCCTTCCAGCGTGGGCTCGACCCGGCGCAGCAGGAAGCTGTCCAGCGCCGATGCCGAGGTTGCGCCGCCGTAGTGGCGGAAATCGCCCTGTATCAGCCCGCGCACCTTGACCTCCAGGTCGCCGTTGGCGGATTTCACCGACAGGCCCTTGTCGGCCAGCGCCAGCACCGGCGCGGATGCGGCGCGGGTGGCGTCGGCCTCGGCCTGCAGTTCCTGCTTGCGCTCGACCACGCGCAGGCGCTGGTCAACGGCATCGACATCGGCGGTGGCGGCGGTTGGCGCGGTGCGGCCCTCAAGCGCGGCCAGGCGCTGCTCCAGCGCGGCGATGCGTGCGCGCAGCTCGTCATTTTCATTGTCGCCCGCATGCGCCAGCGGCATGGCCGCGAGAATGGCGATGGCGAGCAGGTTGCGGATCAGGGGCCGTGACGGCCCGGACTGCGGTTGCGGAAACATGGCTTCTCCTGCTGTGGTGTGGAAGGCATGCCTCCGGTGATCCGGTCGGCAAGTGTTGGTCGGGGCGTGGTGAAGCACGGCGTGCTTCAGGCGGTCTTGTCGAAACGGACTTTCTCGCTGCGCGTGATCTGCACGATCCGCGACTGGTGGACAATGATTTCGACGGTGCCGAACGCGGTATCACGGATTGCGCGCAGCACTTCGGCCTCGGCTACCTGCTCCGCAGTGGCATGCGCATTCGATACGGCATTGAGCTGGTTCGACTTCATCGCGAATCTCCCGTTAATGGCGCATCCATGCTTCGTTACGCGCCTGTTGGCTCAAGGCCGCAAGGCTTCGCTGATCCAGTACGCTGCACAGCGCTTCGCGGGTTTCCCGCATCAGCGCGCGCACCGCGCAGGTCTGCGGATCAACGCAGTCGCTGCAGGGCTCGTAGGCAGTCATGCTGGCGCAGCGCACCGGTGCCAGCGGGCCGTCGATGGCGCGGATCAGATCGCCCACCATCATCGCCTCCGCCGGCCTTGCCAGTGCATGCCCGCCCTGCGCACCGCGCCTGCTGACGACCAGACCGGCGCGACGCAGATCCACCAGGATCGCCTCCAGGAACTTGCCCGGCACGCTTGCGCGCTCGGCGATGGCATGCGCCTGCAACCATGCGCCGGGCGGCAGTGCCGCCAGCTCGCACATCGCGCGAAGTCCGTATTTGGCCTTGTTCGTCAGCATTCCATAGTGAATCTATAGGGATATATCCCGGCAAGGGAAGCCTCCTTTCGACATTCACACATTCCCGCAAGGCATCAGCGGCATATGCAGCAGACGCATGCAGGCATGGCGGCGTTTCCTTTCCGTTAAACCGCGCCGGCACCTAGCTTGTGATGGTCCCCGCATCCCGGCCCCGCCATGTCGTCCGTTGTCGCCGCCCCCCTGCCCACGCCCCTGACCGCCGACCAGGGCGCACTGCTGTCCCGGTTCGTGGCCGAGGCCGACCGCAGCGCCTTGCTGTGGGCATCCGGCTATCTGGCGGGTGCTGCGCGCGCACTGGAAACCTCCCCCGTCAGTGCGCTCGCCGCCGCCATCGCCCCGCAGGCCAGCGCCAGCCAGCGCCTGACCGTGCTGTACGGCAGCCAGACCGGCAATGCCCGGCGCGAGGCCGAGAAGATCGCCGATGCGGCGCGGGCGGCGGGGCTGGAGGTGCGCTTGCTGCGTGCCGATGCCTACCAGACCCGCGAACTTGCCAGCGAACGCCTGCTCTATATCGTCATCAGCACGCAGGGCGAAGGCGATCCGCCGGACGATGCCATTGGCTTTGTCGAGTTCCTGGGTGGCAAGCGCGCACCCAAGCTGCCGGAATTGAAGTTTTCCGTGCTGGGCCTTGGCGATACCAGTTATGCAGACTTCTGCGGCATCGCCCGCAAGATCGACGCGCGGCTGGCGGAACTCGGCGCGCAGCGCGTGGCCGAACTGGGCACCGCCGACCTCGACATCGACACCGTGGCCGCGCCCTGGCGCGAAGCGGCACTGGCGAAGGCAGGCGAACTGCTGAAAGCCACGCCGGCTGCGCACGTCGCCACCGTCACGCCGCTGCGCCCTGCGGCCGTGGCGTGGTCGCACGAGCGCCCCTTCCCCGCCGAAGTGCTGGCCAACCAGCGCATCACCGGGCGCGCGTTCCGCAACGTCGGCTTCCTGCAATACGGCAACAACGAAAAGGACGTGCGCCACATCGAACTGTCGCTGGAAGGCAGCGCTCTGGCCTACGAACCGGGCGATGCGCTGGGCATCCGCCATCGCAACCCCGAATCGCTGGTGGCCTCGGTGCTGGACGCAACCAGGCTGGACGGCGATGCCCTGGCCAGCGTCGGCGGCGACACGCTGCCGCTGCACGAATGGCTGGCGACCCGCCGCGAACTGACCCGGCTGTCGCGCCCGTTCCTTGTCGCGCATGCCGAGCGTGCCGATGCTGCGCAGCTCAAGACGCTGCTGGAACCGGGCAATCCCGGCTTCGCCGCGCTGCTGGACGATCACCAACTGATCGACGTGCTGCGCCGCTGGCCCGCCGAATGGGATGCAGCCTCACTGCTGGCGGCACTGCGCCCGCAGGCACAGCGCCTGTATTCCATCGCCTCCAGCCGCAAGCGCGTGGGCGAGGAAGCGCACCTGACGCTGGACGTGCTGCGCTATGCCGCCCACGGGCATGAGCATCTCGGCGCTGCCAGCGGCTTCCTTGCCGCGCTGGAAGAAGGCGCGCAGGTGCCGGTTTACATCGAACCGAACGAGCGTTTCCGCGTCCCCGCTGATGCCAGCCGCGACATCATCATGATCGGCCCCGGCACCGGCGTTGCGCCGTTCCGTGGCTTCGTGCAGGAGCGTGCGGAAACCGGCGCATCGGGCCGCAACTGGCTGTTCTTCGGCGCGCGCCATTTCGATACCGGCTTCCTCTACCAGACCGAATGGCAGGACGCGCTGCAACGCGGCGAACTGCATCGCCTCGACGTGGCGTTCTCGCGTGATGGCGGCAACAAGGTCTATGTGCAGGATCGCCTGCGCGAGCGCGGCCGAGAGCTGTACGACTGGCTGCAAAACGGCGCGCATTTCTACGTCTGTGGTGCCATCGGCATGGGCAAGGACGTGCATGCCGCCTTGCTTTCGATCATCGCCGCGCACAACGGTGGCGATGCCGAAGCCGCTGCCGAATACCTGTCGAACCTGCAACGGGAAGGGCGTTATGCGCGCGATGTTTATTGATGTTGTGGCGCGCGATTTTTCCTCGTCATTCCGGCGAAAGCCGGCGTCTTTTCGCAGACCTTGCGTCTGCGTATCCAGCTGTTGAGTGACTTGAGAAAAAAACTGGATCCCGGCTTTCGCCGGGATGACGAAAAACGAAATTACGAGCTAACCGCCATGTCCCACCCCTCCGTCGAAAAAATCAAGATCGAAAGTCGCGCCCTGCGCGGCACGCTGCTGGAAGGACTGGCCGACCCGGTCACCGGCTCGCTGTCGTTCGAAGACCAGCGGCTGGTCAAGTTCCACGGCACCTACCAGCAGGACGACCGCGACATCCGCGACGAACGCCGCCGCCAGAAGCTGGAGCCGGCGCATCAGTTCATGATCCGCATCCGCGCGCCGGGCGGCGTGTTCACACCAAAGCAGTGGCTGAAGCTGGACGCGATCGCCACCACCTTCGCAAACCACTCGCTGCGCATCACCACCCGCCAGACCTTCCAGTTCCACGGCATCGTCAAGCGCGAGCTGAAGGCCACCATGCAGGCGATCAATGCCGCCGTGCTGGACACCATCTCCGCCTGCGGTGATGTCAACCGCAACGTGCTGTCCGCCAGCAATCCGCTGCAATCGCGCCTGCATGCGCAAGTTCACGCCTGGGCAGAAAAACTGTCGCTGGCGTTCCTGCCCAAGACCCGCGCCTATTACGAAATCTGGCTGGATCAGGAAAAGCTGGCCGACAGCGGCGAGGAAGAAGATCCCATCTACGGCAAGGTCTATCTGCCGCGCAAGTTCAAGATGGCAGTCGCGGTGCCGCCGCTGAACGATGTCGATGTGTTCGCCAACGATTTCGGCCTGATCGCCATCGTTGACGGCAACGGCGACCTGGCCGGCTTCAACGTTGCCATCGGCGGCGGCATGGGTGCCAGCCACGGCGATGCCCAGACCTATCCGCGCCTTGGCAACGTGATCGGCTTCGTCACGCCCGAGCAGGCGCTGGCCATCGCCGAAGCCGCCATCACCGTGCAGCGCGACCACGGCGACCGCGTGGAGCGCAAGCACGCGCGCTTCAAGTACACCATCGACGAACACGGGCTGGACTTCATCGTCGCGCAGATGGAGCAGCGCGCCGGCTTCAAGCTGCAACCCGCGCGCGATTTCCATTTCGACCACAATGGCGACCGCTTCGGCTGGGTCGAAGGCGAGGACGGACGCTGGCACCTGACGCTTTCATTGCCGACCGGGCGCATCGCCGACCGTCCCGGCACGCCGCACCTGACCGGCCTGCGCCAGATCGCCAGCGTGCATCGCGGCGAGTTCCGCGTCACCGCCAACCAGAACCTCATCATCGCCGGCATTCCCGCCGACCAGCGCGCGCGCATCGAGGCACTGGTGCGCGAATACGCACTGGATCAGGACAATCGCGCGCCCACCGCATTGGCACGCGCGGCAATGGCCTGCGTGGCGCTGCCCACCTGCGCGCTGGCGATGGCCGAAGCCGAGCGCTACCTGCCCGACTTCAACGGCAAGCTGCAACCTCTGCTGGAAAAGCACGGCCTGGCCGATGCGCCGATCCTGCTGCGCATTTCCGGTTGCCCGAACGGTTGCTCGCGGCCGTACCTGGGCGAGATCGCGTTGGTCGGCAAGGCACCGGGCCGCTACAACCTGATGCTGGGCGCCGACCATCGCGGCCAGCGCCTCAACACGCTGTACCGCGAGAACATCAACGAGGAGCAAATCCTCGGCGAACTTGATCCGCTGTTCGCCCGCTATGCCGGCGAACGCAGCGAAGGCGAAGGCTTCGGCGATTTCCTGCACCGCGCAGGCATCGTTGCGCTGCCGCCGTATCCCACCCACGTCCAGGTCGAACCGGCGGGCATGCGTGCCGCGCTTGGACAGGCCGCCTGACCGCCAGCACGGAGTCAACGACATGCTTCCGCCCGATCCCGCCACCGCAGCTGAATCGCCGCTTGCACTGGCCGAGCTGAACCGCTGGCTGGCTGGCCTCAGCGCACAGCAGCGCCTTGCATGGGCCTTCGAAAAACTCGACGGCCCGCATGCGCTGTCCACCAGTTTCGGCGTGCAATCCGCCGTCTCGCTGCATCTTGTCAACAGCATCAGGCCGGGCGTGCCGGTGGTGCTGGTGGATACCGGCTACCTGTTCCCGGAAACCTACCGCTACGCCGACCAGTTGGTGGAACTGCTTGGCATCGACCTGAAGGTGTATCGCCCGCAGATCGGCGCGGCATGGATGGAAGCACGCTTTGGCAAGCTGTGGGAAGCAGGCGGCGAAGGCATCCGCCGCTACAACCAGTTGCGCAAGGTGGAGCCCATGCAGCGCGCGCTGCGCGAGCTCGGCGTGCGTTGCTGGATCGCCGGGCTGCGCCGCGACCAGGCATCCACGCGCGAAGGCATCGACTTTCTCGAATGGCGCGATGGCCGCTGGAAATTCCATCCCATCGCCGACTGGAACGAAATCGACGTCGGCGCGTACATGCTGCTGCACGACCTGCCGGAGCATCCGCTGGCGCAGCAGGGCTATGTCTCGGTGGGCGATGTACACACCACCCGCCCGTTGCTGCCCGGCATGGACGCGGCGGAAACCCGCTTCTTCGGCCTGCGCCGCGAATGCGGCCTGCACTTCGACGAACCGGCAAGTTCTGCGGCTTGATGATGCAAGCCCTCCCCTTCCCTGAAGGGGAGGGTTGGGTGGGGTTGGCTCTTTGTTGGCTCACGCCAAAAAGCACCCCTCCCGGCCTCCCCCTGCCTTCGCAGGGGGAGGAGCAAGCCCTATGCCTTGCTCGCCTGCACCAGCGCCGCCCACTGCGGGGACTGCGGCCAGTTGGCGTCCTGATTGCCTTCCAGGATCCGGCGCAGGTCACGCGGGTCAAGTTGCGGTGCCAGTCCGTGCAACAGCGCCAGCGCATATTCGCGCAGCACGCGGCCACGCGGCACCACCGCCCAGGTGATGCATTCGGGCAGTTCCGGCGGCGCTTCGACCACGCGCAGGTCATCGTCCTCGCGCGTGTTCACGGCCATCTCGGCCAGCAGGCCCGCGCCCAATCCCGTGCGCACATAGGTCTTGATGAGGTTGGCGTCGCGCGCGGTCATCGCAATCTGCGGTTTCACGCCGGCAGCGGCGAAGGCGCGCTGCAGCGAGGATTCCGGCAGCTTCGACGATTCATAGGAAATCAGCGGATGGCGGGCCAGCTCCGCCAGCGTCGGCGCACGGCCAAGCCCTGCCAGCGGATGCGCCGCAGGCACCAGCAGCACGCGCCGCCAGCGGAACAGCGGCACCGCCACGCCGGAGGTGACCGGCGCATTGCCTGCCGTGCTGATCATGGCGAAGTCGGCTTCATCCAGCTTGTCCAGCACTTCGGTATCGCCGGAGGCAAACAGATCGACGCTGACTTCGGGATAGCGGCGGGTGATGTCGGCGATCACCGGCGGCAGCACGTAGCGCGCTTGCGTGTGGGTGGTCGCCAGCAGCAAGCGTCCGCGATGTTCGCCGCGCTCGTTGGCGGCATAGCTGCGGATGTTGGCGGCTTCGGACAGGATCCGGCGCGCGTGTTCGATCACCTTCACCCCGGCGGGTGCCACGCCTTCCAGACTGCGGCCCTTGCGCAGGAACAACTGGAAGCCCAGCTCGTCCTCCAGTTGCTTGAGCTGCTTGGACAGGCCAGGCTGGGTCGCATGCACGCGCTCCGCCGCCTGGGTGATGTTGAAGCCGGAATCGGCGATGGCGACGAGGTAGCGGAGCTGGGTGAGGGTCATGGCGGCAGCGCTCGTTATATCGCTATATCCTGATGTAGCGATGGAGTATAACCATATCTGAACACATGTTCACACCTTGCTTATGCCGCTGGGGCATAACGGGAAGCCCGCCAGCCATTTCACCCGCAGGCGCATGCCACCTAGCGTGGCGACATGCCTGACGCGCCTGCCCTGTTCCCGCTGTTCCTCGACCTGCGCGGTCGCCGCGTGCTGGTGGTCGGCGGCGGCGGCGTGGCCGCGCGCAAGATCAGGGCACTGCTGGACGCCGGTGCCAGCGTGACGGTGGGCGCGCCCGTGCTGGAACTGGTGCTGGCCGCGCAAGTGCGCGAAGGCCGCATCACCCATCTGCGCGGCGAGTTTGACGAGACATGGCTGGACGATGTGTGGCTGGTGATCGCCGCCACCGACGACCGCGAAGCGAACAGTGCGGTGGCCGCAGCCGCACAGGCCCGCCGCATCTGGGCGAACGTGGTCGATGATGCCGAACTGGCCAGCGCGCAACTGCCGGCGCGCGTGCAGCGCGGGCCGCTGCAGATCGCCATTTCCAGCGGCGGCAGCTCGCCGATGCTGGCCCGCCACCTGCGCGAGAAACTGGAAACCGAACTCGACGATTCCCTCGGCGCGCTCGCGCGCTTGTTCGCCGATGCACGCACGCGCATCCGCGCGCAACTGCCGGATCTCACCGCGCGCCGCCGCTTCTTCCAGCGCGTGCTGTCCGGCCCCGCGCAGGCCTTGCTGCGCCGTGGCGATACCGATGCCGCGCAACAGGCCATCGACGATGCACTCATCACTACCACACCCACGCACGGCAGCGTGGCGCTGGTCGGTGCCGGCCCCGGCGATCCGGGCCTGCTGACCCTGCGCGCGCTGCGCGTGCTGAACGAAGCCGACGTGATCCTGCACGACCGCCTGGTCAGCCGCGAGGTGTTGAACCTTGCCCGCCGCGATGCCGAGTTCATCGAAGTGGGCAAGCGCGTCGGCGGCGACCACGACGCCACGCAGGCACGCATCCACGATCTGCTGATCGAACACGCCCGCGCCGGCAAGCGCGTGGTGCGGCTGAAAGGCGGCGATCCCTTCGTGTTCGGTCGCGGCGGCGAAGAACTTGAGGTGCTGCGCGCGCATGGCATCGGCTTCGAAGTGGTGCCCGGCATCACCGCTGCGGTGGCCTGCGCCGCCCATGCCGGCATCCCGTTGACCCATCGCGAACACGCGCAATCGCTGCGCCTGCTCACCGCGCAGGCGCGCGATGGCGATGCCGAACACGACTGGACCGCGCTGGCGCAACCGCAGCAGACGCTGGTGTTCTACATGGGCGTGGTCGGGCTGGAACGCCTGCGCGACAAGCTCATCGCGCATGGCCGCGCGGCATCCACGCCATTTGCCATCATCGAAAACGGCAGCCGCCCCGAACAGCGCGTGATCGCTGGCAGCCTTGATGAACTGCCGGAACTCGCCCGCATCCATGCCGTGCAGGCACCGGCACTGCTGGTGATCGGCGAAGTCGCCGCCTTCGCCACCGAACTGCACTGGTTCGGTGCGCCGCCCATCACCAGCGACGTGCGATGTCTGCAACGCGCCCTCGCCCACGCCGCCTGACCTTCTCTTTCGCATTCAACGGAACATCGCAATGGCCATCTTCGACAGCATCCTGGACACCATCGGCAACACCCCCATCGTGAAGTTGCAGCGCATCGCGCCCGACCACGTCACCCTCTATGCCAAGGTTGAATCCTTCAACCCCGGCGGCTCGGTCAAGGATCGCCTGGCGCTTGCCATCGTGCTGGATGCCGAGCGCAAGGGCCTGCTGAAACCCGGCGATACCATCGTCGAAGCGACATCAGGCAATACCGGCGTGGCACTGGCGATGGTGGCCGCCGCGCGCGGCTACAAGTTCGTCGCCACGATGGTGGAAACATTCTCCGTCGAGCGCCGCAAGCTGATGCGCGCCTACGGCGCCAAGGTGATCCTGACCCCCGCCGCCGAACGCGGCAGCGGCATGGTGCGCAAGGCGCAGGAACTGGCGCAGCAGCACGGCTGGTTCCTTGCCAGCCAGTTCGCCAACCCGGCCAACCCCGCGTGGCACCGCAATACCACCGCGCCGGAAATCCTGCGCGACTTCGCCGGAAAGCCACTGGATTACTTCGTCACCGGCTGGGGCACCGGCGGCACCCTGACCGGCGTGGCCGAAGTGCTGAAAGTCGCGCGCCCGGAAACCAAGATCATCGCCACCGAACCTGCCGGCGCATCCCTGCTCAAGGGTGACGAGTGGAAGCCGCACAAGATCCAGGGCTGGACGCCGGACTTCGTGCCCGACGTACTCAACCGCAATGCCTATGACCAGTTGCTGTCCGCCACCGACGACGAGGCCATCGCCACCGCGCGCAGGTTGGCAGCGGAGGAAGGCATCTTCGTCGGCATATCCGCTGGCGCGACTGTCGCCACCGCGCTGAAAGTGGCGCAGACCGCGCCAAAGGGTTCGGTATTGCTGGCGATGCTGCCAGACACCGGCGAGCGCTATTTCTCCACGCCGCTGTTTGCCGATGTCAACGAAGGCAGCGACGACGGCTGGCTGGCGGAATTGCCGTAACAACCTTGCATGGACTCCCCCGTCAACCCTTGATTTCGCTGTCTGGCAACGCGGCACGACCGAGACGCTTGCGCGCCAGTACCCGAAAACTTGCATAAGCGAAATGGAGGCATCCGTCTGGCTCGCCGAAGCCGCGTGGTAACGGGAGAAGTCCATTCGATCATTCAGGCCGACGCCGCCTCGCGGTGCGGCTTGATTCAGCGTTAGGGAAGGTCTGAACAAGCCGTCATTCCGGCGAAAGCCGGCTGCTTCTGACAAACGAATGTTTGTCCAATCCAGCTGTTTGGTAAGTCACTGAAAAAGCTGGATCCCGGCTTTCGCCGGGATGAC
>NZ_JASGED010000124.1:0-6300 GCF_047606765.1 Thermomonas sp.
AGCAAGGTGGAGATGATCCCCACCGTGGCCGCTGCCGACGTGGAGCTGGTGTTCGATCCGCCCTGGAACCGCAGCCTGATGTCGGACGTGGCCAAGCTGGAAACCGGGATGCTGTGACCTGGCGCGTCAGCGCCACGCCGGGCATGACCATTGTCATAGTCCCGAATTGTCACTAGGTGACGCGATTTGTCATCGCATATTCCTGCTGCAGTGCAGCGAATCATTATTTATGCCGGGCATGAAATCGTCGTCATGTCGCCAATCAGTATCGTCTGAAACGTTGTTGCGGCGGGCTTTCGCCCATTCACAAGGGTTGCCTGCGTCCGCGCGTGTTCATGCGCCGGGAGCGGGCCAGCTTGACGCTGCCTGAAAGACGGCAGCAAGGTCGATCCCGCTACGCAACTGTTCAGGTTCCGTAGTGCTTCGCGTCCGCGAGGGGCGGCACGGGCCGTCCGTGCCGGCGAACGCAAGCAGCCAGTGTTCTCGCCAGTTCGCATCCACACAACGCTCATCCACATAACTTGCCAGGGGTAGTGCCAGTGAATCGTTACCGTCGAACCAACATGCTTGCCACCGCCGTCGCCCTTTCGCTCGCCGCTTCCGGCGCGCTTGCGGCGGACAAGGTCGATCTGCACAAACGCAACATCAGCCAGCTCAGGACGCAGTACCAGTCCGCCGTCGCCACCAGTGGCGTGGCCGACATGGCGCACAGGCGTCACACCCAGTTCATGGGCGCAGACAGCAACACCACCTTGCTGATGCGCGCCAAGCGACAGGATCGCAACGTGCGCAACTACCGCTACGACCAGGCTTGGCGCGGTATTCCCGTGTTCGGGCAGGGCGTTGTGGTCAGCGAGGACAGCGCCGGCAACGTGCGCACCATGTTCGGCAACATGGTCTCGGGGCTGGACCGCGATATCGCATCCGCCACGCCCACTCTGGGCAAGGCTGCGGCGCTGGTCGCCGGCAAGCGCGCGGGCCTGGGTAGCCGCATCTCCGGCATGCTGACCCGCAACGAGAAGGCCGACCTGACGGTGTACGTCGATGATGCCGGCAAGGGCCATCTGGCCTATGCGGTGACCTTCTTCGCCGACGGCGTTGCCAGCGAAGGCCCGACCCGCCCGATCGTGCTGATCGATGCCCACAGCGGCCGCGTGCTGAAGCAGTGGGACAACATCCAGCATGCGCTGATCGGTACCGGCCCCGGCGGCAACGCCAAGACCGGCCAGTACGAGTACGGCACCACCTACGGCTATCTGGACGTGACGCAGAGTGGCACCACCTGCACCATGAACAGCACCAACGTGAAGACGGTCAACCTGAACAACAGCAGCAGCAATACCAGCACCACCGCGTTTACGTACACCTGCCCGCGCAACACGGTGAAGACCATCAATGGCGCGTATTCGCCGCTGAACGACGCGCACTACTTCGGCAACGTCATCTTCAACATGTACCAGGCGTACATCGGCATGGCCCCGCTGACCTTCCAGCTGGTCATGAAGGTGCATTACCAGACCAGCTACGAGAATGCGTTCTGGGACGGCAGCGCGATGACCTTTGGCGATGGCAAGAACACCTTCTATCCGCTGGTCAGCCTGGACGTGTCCAGCCACGAGGTTTCGCACGGTTTCACCGAGCAGCAGTCCAACCTGACCTATTCCGGCCAGTCCGGCGGCATGAACGAGGCGTTCTCCGACATGGCCGGCGAAGCCGCCGAGTACTACATGCGCGGCAGCAACGACTGGCAGGTGGGTGCCGACATCTTCAAGGGCACGGGCGCGCTGCGTTACATGAACAACCCGACGCAGGACGGTTCCTCCATCGACAACGCCGCGAATTACACCAGTTCGATGGACGTTCACTACAGCTCGGGCGTCTATAACAAGGCGTTCTACCTGCTGGCGACCAAGTCCGGCTGGAACACGATGAAGGCGTTCCAGGCCTTCGCCCGTGCCAACCGCGACTACTGGACGGCCAGCAGCACCTTCAACCAGGGTGCCTGTGGCGTGGAAACCGCAGCGCAGGACCTGGGCTACACCAAGGCTGACGTGACCGCTGCGTTCGCATCGGTGGGCGTGGCCTGCGCGAGCGGCGGTGGCGACAGCGGCGGCAGCACCGGCGGCGCGCTGACCAAGGGCACGGCGGTCACCGGCATCAGCCAGACCACCGGCAATTCGGTGAACTACACCCTGGTCGTGCCGGCAGGTGCCACCAACCTGACCTTCACCATGTCCGGCGGCACCGGTGATGCCGACATGTACGTGAAGTTCGGCAGCGCGCCTACCGACAGCTCCTATGACTGCCGTCCGTACAAGTCCGGCAACGCCGAGACCTGCACCATCGCAAGCCCGTCGGCAGGCACCTACCACGTCCGTCTCAAGGCGTATTCGAGCTTCACCGGCGTCAGCCTGGTCGGCGACTACACCACGGGCGGTGGCGGCGGCAGCGGCGATTCGGTTGTGTTGCCCACGGTGAGCACCGGCAACTGGTCGCAGAGCTACACGCTGGCGGTGGCTGCCGGCAAGACGGCGACCATCGGTATCTCGGGCGGCACCGGTGATGCCGACCTGTACGTGCGGGCTGGCAGTGATCCGACCACCAGCAGCTACACCTGCCGTCCATACAAGAGCGGCAACAGCGAGACCTGCACACTCACGCCCACCACGGCAACGACCTATTACATCAAGGTGCGTGCCTACTCGACCTTCACCGGCGTGACCCTGACCAGCAGCACCAACTGACCGGCGGGACAAAACGCCCGATGTGGTTTCGAACCCCGGCTTCGGCCGGGGTTCTTTTTGTGCCCGCATTGCGCCCTTATGGAGAGCTTGGTTTCGCCACGGTCGAGTGCATCAACAGACATAAGTTTTATGTCTTGTTGTCATGAGCAGCCCCCAGGATTGGATCACCCATCAAGGCGGACGCGCAGGGATCGGCCAAGGTTCCCATTGCCCTTAAAAGGCGTATGCTCGGCCACACTGCATCGGCGCGCTGCGCCGGGCCCCTGGGGAGGGCCGGCAGGGGGACACGACCAGCCAGACAACGCGCGCGATGCGATGCATCGCCGAATGGGGAGCCGGAGCATGGGAACCAGTACCATCGGGCAGGCAGAGACATCGGCTGAAGACATGCCGATGGCGTCAGCGGGCATGCGGCGCGTTGCGCGCCCGCTGTTGGGACTGGTCAGTGTTCTGCTGTTGTTCCAGTTCGGACTGGTGATCCGCTCGGCACTGGCGGACGAATGGGGCGGCCCTGCGTCCTTGTCGATCACGCCGGACGTGGAGTCGGATCGCGTATCGGCGACGGCAGGCGAGTTCCGGGTCGATGAGTCGGGCGCCGCAACCTATGCAGTGCCGTTGTACGTGGTGCCCGGCACGGCGGGCGTCGCACCGCAGTTGTCGCTGTCCTACAGCAGCCAGGGCGGATACGGCCCGCTGGGCATGGGCTGGTCGATTGGCGGGCTGTCGTCGATCACCCGCTGTCGCGCAACGCGGGAGCATGGCGATTTCATCGTCAGTGGCGTCCCCACCGATGGCACGCCGGAGCCGGTCAACTTCACGGCAACGGATCGCTATTGCCTCGACGGGCAACGGCTGATACCGGCGCAGGCGACGGGAACAGCGGCATGCCCGGCGGTATCGGGCATGACGGCGGTCAATCTGCGTACCGAAATCGAATCGTTCCAGCGCGTCTGCGCTTACACCCCGATGGGCGGCACCACGGGGCCGGCGTTCTTCACGGTGGATCGCAAGGACGGCTCCAGAAGTTGGTATGGCGACCGCGCAGCGGACACCACGGACATGGTGGATGGCTACTTCAATGCCACCACCCCGGGCAAGGAAGGCTTCGCACTGGCGTGGGCACAGACGCGGTTCCAGGATTCGACCGGGAATTACATCGATTACCTCTACAGCGAGAAACCGGCAGGTGGCACTGCGGGCGAGCAGGTCATCAGCGAGGTGCGTTACACCGGCAAGAAGGTGTTGTCCGGCCAATCGGGTGGTGCCAGCGCACCGTATGCGAAGGTGGTGTTCCACTACAGCGCCCGGCCCACGACGCAGTGGGAATACCGCTACGCCTCGGGCGGGCAGTACGTGAGCAGCCGGCGTCTGGATGGCATCACCGTTTGCGCCACGATTGCCTGCGCAACCGGCGATCAGGCGCGGTACTACGCGCTGACCTACGGGACGAGCGTTTCCTACAGCGGCCGGGACACCCTGACCAGCCTGAAGGAATGCCGCGACAGCACGCAGGCCGTGTGCATGGCACCGACCACGTTCGAGTGGAGTACCGGCAAGCACGAGTTCGCAACCCAGGAGACGCTACCGGGCTTGGGTGTCAACAACAGCCAGTTCAAGGGCTTCAAGCTGGGGGACATCAACGGGGACGGGCTGACCGACTTCATCTACCTGCGCAGTGGCGTGTGCGGTGGGGAAGGCATCGTGACCGCGCTGGCCAGTCTCAACAGCGCGGGCCAGCCGGTCTTCACCAACAGTGGCACGCTGTGCCTGCCCACGGCCATCAGCAGCCGGGGCGAAGGTGCGTGGCACCTGTTTGACTACACCGGTGACGGACGCGATGACCTGTTCGTGTCCGCAATCACCAATGCAGGCTGGCGTCTGTATCCGTCGGTCGGCAACGGCTTCAATGCCGCGCAGAACCTGCTTGCGACGCTGCCGATCCCGTCCTTGAGCAACGTCAACGATCAGGCGCAACTGGCGGACGTGAACGGGGATGGGCTTGTGGATGTGCTGTACCCCGCAGGCGGTACACTCAAGGCGCGGGTGATGACACGGCAGACGGGCGGCGGCTTCGCCTGGGGGCCGGAACGCAGTGTGGCCGTTGATGAATCGACGTATCCAATGGGCCCGGACTGCAATGGCGGCCCGGGGAACATGAATGAATGCAACGTGAGCTTCGGTGGCCTGCCTTCGCCCAAGACGGGCTTTGTGCAGATGACCGATTTCAATGGCGACGGCGCTTCGGATGTACTGCTGCATGTGAACGAGACACACCGGATATGGACCGGCAACTGCCAGATCCCGGTGCAACCGCAGCAGTTGCCACGCAGTGGTGGGGAGCGCACGGTTGCCGTGTGGGCATACCGTTCGAGCGGCGCAGCCACACCTGCGGCCAGCCTTGGCTCCGGATCATGCTACGACATCGTCACCAACAACCTGTTGTATGCCTTCACGGTGCAAGAGATCACGCCGGGTGGCCCGCTGACGCTGGCGGCGCACGCAAGTTTGGGAACCGTGCCGCAAACGGTGGCATTGGCAGACGTGAATGGTGACGGCCTGACCGACGTGTTGACCCGCTTCAGCAGTACGGCGGCTTGGGTCTGCAAGCGCAACACCGGCACGACCATGATCGGCTCCTGCGGCGATAATCCGACGATCACCGACGACCGCGACCAGGCGCGGTTCGTGGATGTCAACGGCGATGGCCGGGCGGATGCCCTGCGGTTGCGCAGCTTGGGCGGCAATCGCGTGTATGAGGTTCAGTACGCCCAGCCATCGGGTGGGTTCGGCCCCGTTACCTCGCTGCCGGGTGGCAATGCGCGATTCTGCAGTGGCAGTTGCGATGTCAACCAATACGTGCCGGTGTTCATGGACGTGGACGGTGACGGCAACCTCGACTTCCTGTCGTTGCGGCTGGACAGCCCATCGCTTTACGTCTCGCGGCCCAGCCTTCGCCATCAACCCCGCGACACCCTCACCGCCATCGTCAACGGGTTTGGGGCACGCACAGAACTGGCGTATGCGCCGCTGACCAACAACGCGATCTATCGGCGCGACACCGGGAGCCGCGACGGCACCAACTGGGGCCGTGGTGCGCCGGTGCAGGATTTGCTGGCGCCCATGTACGTGGTGGCAAGCGCCTCCAGCAGCGCACCGCAGGACGGCAATCCGCTGGCGATGGCAAGCCTGTACTACCGCTACGCGGGCGCGAAGGTGCAAGCCGGTGGACGCGGGTATCTCGGGTTCCGCGAGATCGTGACCTTCGATCCCAACCAGACCGGCGGTTACGTTGCCACGGCCACGACCTACCGTCAGGACTTCCCGTTCACGGGCATGCCGGCGCGCACCATCAAGCATGCTTTTTCGGGGCAGACCTACACGCCGTCGGCATGCCTGACCGGCACGGTCACCAGCACCTGCTACAGCACGCCGGGTGCGGCCTTCCCGGGGCTGGGTGGGTCATGGTTTGCGGACAGCAAGCAGTTCTGGGAAGCGGATACCGACAACACGACGGGAGAAGCGGCCTTTGCAGCAGGCGTGCAGGCGCCACTGCACG
>NZ_JASGED010000125.1:0-11518 GCF_047606765.1 Thermomonas sp.
CTGCGCAAGCCGCAGGCGCATCGCAAAATTGTGCGCAAAGGCAGTGGCGAAGGCATAGGAACTGATCGCGGCCACGGTGCGCGCGCTTTCGCTGGCCGTGGTCATCAGCAACCAGCAGGCCACCGCGCCCCACAGCGCCGCGTTGACCAGCAGCAATGCCCAGATGCAGTCCAGGCGTCGGCGCGCGGCCACGGCATCGGCACTCGCTGGCAACGGCTTGACGCAAAAGCGCACCACCGTCAGCACGAGGAACCCCGCCGTCACCAGCAGATAGGCGAGGCGCGCACGCTCCCACAAGCCGCAGGCGGCACCCGCCAACAGCCACATCAAGACATAGAACGGCCCGCCAAGTCGCAGTCGTTGCAGCGTTTCCCGGCATTCCTGCAACAGGCGCGGCAGCGCCTGTGCCGGGTCACCGGCCCCATCCATTCGTTGCCGCATGGTTCCCCCCCAGCCGCGCACCATGCAGTTGCGATGCTCACACGTCAAGCAGACAGGTGCCGAAACCGGAGGGCACCGTCACATCGCCGCATATATAAACATCCATCGCGATAAAGAGATATAATTCCTCGCAACCCGCCGGACACGCCGCGATGACGCCGATCAGCTTCGAGTTCTATCCGCCCAAGACCGAGGAACAGCGCACCCAGCTGGATCGTTCGGTGCAGAAGCTCAAGGCGCATGCGCCGCAGTTCATGTCGGTCACCTTTGGTGCCGGCGGCTCCACCTTGAGCCACACGCCGGAAACGGTGCAGCGCCTGCGCAGCCAGCACGGCGTGGCCGGCGTGCCGCACATCACCTGCGTGGGCGGCAACCGCGAGGAAATCCGCTCGCTGCTCAAGCTGTACCGCGCGCTGGGCTGCGACCGCGTGGTGGCACTGCGTGGGGACACGCCCTCCGGCATGGTGCGCAGCGGCGACATGCGCTACGCCAGCGAACTGGTGGAACTGATCCGCGCCGAGCATGGCGATCATTTCCATGTCGAAGTCGCGGCCTATCCTGAAACCCACCCGCAGGCGGAAGATGCTCTGGCCGACCTGCGCCACTTCAAGATCAAGGTGGATGCCGGCGCCAACAGCGCCATCACCCAGTACTTCTACAACACCGACGCCTATTTCCGTTTCGTCGATGATGCGCGCGCGCTTGGCATCGACATCCCGATCATTCCCGGCATCATGCCGATCTCCAACTTCAGCCAGCTGCGCCGCTTCTCCGAAGCCTGCGGCGCGGAAATCCCGCGCTGGGTGGTGCAGCGCATGCGCGCCTATGGCGATGACGTGGACAGCGTGCGCGCGTTCGCTTCGGACTTCGTGGCGGCGCTGTGCCGGCGGTTGATCGAAGGCGGTGCGCCGGGCCTGCATTTCTACACGCTGAACCTGTCCAAGCCGACCCAGGCCATCCTGCAGAGGCTCTGACCAGCTTCCGTATCGCAGCCTGCGCGCGTAGGCTGCGCGCATGCTCCGTGCTGCCCTGCTGCTCCTGTTGCTCACCTTGCCTGCGATCACGCCGCGCGTCGCGCATGCGCAGGTCAAGCGCTGCGCATTGGCCGATGGCACCACGGTCTATACCGACCGCAAATGCGAGGACATCGGCGGCAGCGAACGCATCGCACCGCCGCGCGTCTCCGGCGGCAGTGGCGGTGCCTACCTGCATCGCACGCCCTGCGCGCGCAATGTGCAGGACCTTGGCTATTCCCTGAGCGGCGCGATCCAGTCCGGCGATGCCAACCAGGTCGCCAGCCTGTACGACTGGGCCGGGATGTCCGCCGACGCCGCTTATCGCCTGATGTCGCGGCTGGACGCCATCGCATCGCGCACCGTGGTCGATGTGCAGCCGGTCTATGCCGGCGGCACCAACGAATACGGCGACGAGGTCGCCACCTTCGACGAACAGACCGGCGAACTCATCAGCAAACCGCGCGCCAAGCCGCGTCTGGTCGGGCTGCGCGTGGAGCAGGTGCTGGCCGACGGCCACACGCCCAGCCGCACGGTGTTCGGCGTGCAGCGGCGCATGGGCTGCCTGTGGCTGCGGCTGTGAGCGTCAGCGCAGCCTGAGCAGCCAGCCGTGGCGGTCTGGAAGGCGGCCGTACTGGATATCGGTCAGTTCCTTGCGGATCGCCATGGTGACCTCGCCTGCGGGCGCGTTGACGTCGCCGATGGTGAAGCCGTCGCCCTTGATCTCGCCAATCGGCGTGATGACCGCAGCGGTGCCGCAGGCGAAGGCTTCGGTGATCGCGCCCGAGGCCGCGCCGTCGCGCCATTCGTCGATGGAGACCTTGCGCTCCTCCACCTTCAGGCCGCGGTCGCGCGCCAGTTGCAGGATGCTGGAACGGGTGATGCCTTCCAGGATGCTGCCCGACAGTTCCGGCGTGACGATGCGGCCATCGGCATACACCAGGAACACGTTCATGCCGCCGAGTTCTTCCAGGTACTTGCCCTCGACCGGATCGAGGAACAGCACCTGCGAGCAGCCCTGCGCATAGGCTTCCTGCTGCGGCAACAACGATGCCGCGTAGTTGCCACCGCACTTGGCCGCGCCGGTGCCGCCCTTGGCCGCACGCGCATAGTCGCGCGACAACCAGATCGACACCGGTGCCACGCCCTTGGCGAAGTAGGCACCCGCCGGGCTGGCGATGACGTGGTAGCTCGCCGCCTGCGCTGCGCGCACGCCGAGGAAGGCCTCGGTGGCGATCATGAAGGGGCGGAAGTACAGGCTGGTTTCCGGCGCGGACGGCACCCATTCGTGATCGAGCGCAATCAGCTGGCGCAGCGATTCGACGAACTCGTCCACCGGCAGCTTCGGCAATGCCAGCCGCGCTGCCGAACGCTGCAGGCGCTCGCCATTGGCCTGCGGGCGGAATGTCCAGATGGAACCGTCGGCATGGCGGTAGGCCTTGATGCCCTCGAAGATCTCCTGGCCGTAGTGCAGCACGGCCGCGGCCGGGTCCAGCGCCAGCGGGCCGTAGGCATGCACGCGCGCATCGTGCCAGCCGCGCCCGGCCTCCCACGCGATGCTGACCATGTGATCGGTCATGTGCTTGCCGAAGCCAAGCTCGCCGGCAAGCACCGCTGCGCGCCGTTCGGCATTGCCGGGGTCAGTGGAAGGCGTGACCTGATAGGCCAGCGGAGCGGCGGCAGGAGCATTCATGCGGAAATCCTTGGGGAAAGACGTGCCTGTGCATTATGCCGTCCGCCGCGCGCTCCCGTCCTGTTGCTTATTCCACCTGTGCAACCGTGCCCGGCGCGAAATCCAGCGTGGCCACCACGCCCTTTTCCTCGCCCGGGCGCACCTGCACGTCCCAGCCGTAGAGATCGCACAGCCGGCGCACGATCGACAGGCCGATGCCGCCACCCTGCGAATGCCCGGCATGGGTGCCGCGATAACCGCGCTGGAACAACTTGGCGGCGTCATCGGCGCTGAGGCCGGGGCCGGAGTCGACCACTTCCACCACATTCTTGCCGATGCGCACCACCACATCACCACTGGGCGTGTACTTCACCGCGTTGCCGATCAGGTTGCCCAGCGCCACCGCCAGCGCGGATTCCGGCGCATCCAGCACCAAGCCATCGCCGCCTTCCAGCTTCAGTTCCAGCGGCTTGCCACCCAACTGCGCGCGGTGGCTTTCCAGCAGTTGCTGCGCAACCTTGGCAACGTCGCACTGGCCGACTGCACGCTCGTTGCGCGACAGCAGCAGCAACGCGCCGATCAGGTCGGTGCATTGCTGTTCGGAACGCTGGATGCGTTGCAGGCGCGTGCGCATGCGCTCGTCCAGCTCCGGCTTGGACAGCAGCAGCTCCACCGCACCCCGGATCACCGCCAGCGGCGTGCGCAGTTCGTGGCTGACGTCGGCATTGAACTCGCGGTCGCGCTGCACCACTTCGGTCAGGCGCTCGGCGTAATCGTCCAGCGCCTTGGCAAGTTCGCCCACTTCGTCATCCGGGAAATGCGGGGCGAGGGGCCGTGGATTGCTGCGGCCCCGGTAGGCACGCAAGCGCGCGGCAAGGTCGGATACCGGTGCCATCACCCGCGATGCCGACCACCAGCCCAGCACCAGCGCCAGCAGGGTAAAGGCAAACACCGCACCCAACAGCCAGCGGGTCAACACGTCAGAGGTGGCGGCGGCATCGGTGACGTTGTAGCGCACCAGACTGGTGAACGGCTTGCCGTCGTTCAGGCCACGGCGAACCGCAACCTTGTAGACCTGCATGACGTTGTTGCCATCGTGTTCGCGGATTTCGTGCAGGCCGGGTTCCAGATCCCGATACAGTGGATTGATCTTGTACGCGTTGTCGTCACTGAAGGTACGCGCGTCGAACATCAGGAAGTAAGGCTGCTTCCCGGGATCATCCTCGATCTGGTCAACCAGATTGGCGACCTCGCGACGCAAGGTATTTTCAATCAGTTGGTTTTCCAAACGGTTGCGCAGGTACAACATCGCCGTCGCGAACAGCGCCGTCAGGCCGAAACCCAACAGCGCAAACGAAACGATGATGCGCGTGCGCAACCGCCTGCGGCTGCGCGGGCGGCGTTGCGCAGGTGTGTCAGCCATCGGCTTCCGGCACGGCGATGCGATAGCCGATGCCGTGGCGGGTCTGGATCATCGGCGTGGCGAAGGGCTTGTCCACCACCGAGCGCAAGCCGTGAATGTGGACGCGCAGGGAATCGGAATCCGGCAGTTCCTCGCCCCAGACGCGGGTTTCCAGATCCTGCCGCGTCACCACCGCAGGCGAGGCTTCCATCAGCGCCTGCAAAATCTTCAGCGCGGTCGGGTTGAGTTGCAGCAGCTTGCCCTCGCGGCGCACTTCCAGCGTGTCCAGGTTGAACTCCACCTCGCCCACGTTGAGGATCCGCGCCTGCGGCCCGCGCCCGCGCCGCGCCAGCGCGTTCAGGCGCACATCGACTTCCTGCAATGCGAACGGCTTGATCAGGTAGTCATCGGCACCGGAGTCGAAGCCGGCCAGCTTGTTGTCCAGCGAATCACGCGCTGTCAGCATCAGCACCGGGGTCTGCTTGCGGGCATCCGCGCGCAGCTTGCGGCAGACCTCCAGCCCGTCCATGCCCGGCAGGTTGAGGTCCAGCACGATGGCATCGAACTCATGCACCACGGCAAGATGCAGGCCGGTCACGCCATCGGCGGCAAAATCGACGGTATGCCCGCGTTCCTCCAGATAGTCGCCAAGGTTGGCGGCAATGTCCGGGTTGTCTTCGATGACCAGGATGCGCATGCATTCGTCCTTGGACGGTAACGGGGAATGTTCGACCACCACGCGGTGCGGCGGTTCCGGGGATTCTGGCACAGCCATGCACTTGGATGACGCACACAAAACGCCGGGAGCGTTTTTTGACATCGCGCAGCGATGGCCCGATGGGTGGCTGCCATGGATGGCGGTCACAAACAAAGGCCCGGGTGCCTGACACCCGGGCCAAAACGTCACTGTTGCCCTGCATGCCACGCTACGGGGGAAGTGCAGCGGGACACGGTGCGACGATAGCGGGCAGCCGATTAAAAGTCCGTCAATTCCCCGTTTCGTCCACGTTAGCCTGCGCCGGCAATCCGGCCACGTAGCCGATGATGGTGCCGGCCACGTCAACGCCGGTGGCGGCTTCGATGCCCTCCAGCCCCGGCGAGGAATTGACCTCCAGCACCAGCGGCCCGCGCTTGCTGCGGATCAGATCCACGCCGGCCACGCCCAGCCCGAGGATGCGCGCCGCGCGCACTGCGGTCTGCGCTTCCGCGCGCGTGGGACGCACTGCCTTCGCAGTGCCGCCACGATGCAGGTTGGAACGGAAATCGCCCTTCGGCGCCTGCCGGCGCATCGCGGCCACCACGCGCTCGCCCACCACGAAGCAGCGCAGGTCAGCGCCCTTGGCCTCGGCGATGAACTCCTGCACCAGGAAACTTGCGTACAACCCGCGCAGGGTTTCCACCGCCCCGCGCGAGGCCGACAGCTTCTCGGTCAGCATCACGCCAGCGCCCTGCGTGCCTTCATTGAGCTTGACCACGTGCGGCGGTGGCCCGAGCAAGGTCAGCAGGTCGCCGGTGTCGTCCGGGTTGTCGCCAAACACCGTATCCGGCAGGCCAATGCCTTCCGCCGCCAGCACCTGATGGCAACGCAACTTGTCGCGCGCGCGCGCAATCGCGGCGGCACTGTTGGGGCTGCGCGTGCCCATCAATTCGAACTGGCGCAGCACCGCGCAGCCATAGCGGGTCACCGACGCACCGATGCGCGGCACCACCGCGTCATAGCCGGCAATGGGCTTGCCCTTGTAGCGCATCAGGAAACCGGAATTGGAAATCCGCATGTAGCAGCGCAGCGGATCAAGCACGCGCACGCTATGGCCGGCCTCGCGCGCGGCCTCGACCAGACGCCGCGTTGAATACAGCTTGCCGTTGCGGGAAAGGATGGCGAGTTTCATCGCGAATGCCCCATGCGTGTGCCGCTGCCGGCATTGTCCATCGTCCAATGCAAAGGGCGACATCCGGGTGGATGCCGCCCTTGCGTTGATCTGGAGCGGGTGATGGGAATCGAACCCACGCTAGCAGCTTGGGAAGCTGCAGTTCTACCATTGAACTACACCCGCGTGCGGCGAAGTCTATGCCGCAGGCCTTGGACGATGCAACGCACGCCACGCGGCGTGCGCTGCAAATCCGCCGGTTACAGCTTTGCGCCGATGCTCAGGAAGGCGCTGATGTCGTCGCCGCCCTTCAAGCCCACGGTGAGGTTGGTGCCGGCGGTGACATCCAGCCCGAACAGCTGACTGCGTGCGCCAAGGGTCACCGTGCCGTAGGTGTCGTCGAACGCAAGGCCCGGCACCGCGTAGGGCAGCGTGCTGGCCATCGAACGCGACTGCGCCCATGCCTGCGCCGGGGCGTCTTCGAATTCGCGGTTCCAGCTCACGCGCGCGAACGGCTTGAGGTGTTCATCGGCAGCGAAGCTGAGCTGCCAGCCCGCACTGCCCACCAGCGAATCCACATCCTGCTGCGGATAGGCCAGCGCGGTCGATTCGGTGCTGTTTTCCTCATAGCCATCGATGCTGATCTGCTGCGACAGCACCGACAGCACCGGGCCGTGTTCCAGCCTGCCGTGCGTGAAGTTCCAGCCCACGCTGCCGCCGATGCTCAGGTTGTCGCCATCCGGCGAACCACTGTGAACGCGGGTGGCCTGGCCCAGGTTGACCTGCCGGTTCACCTTGTAGCCAAGCTGCGTCCAGCTCAACTGGCCGCTGGCCCACAGGCCAT
Source organism: Thermomonas sp. (assembly GCF_047606765.1). Classification (GTDB taxonomy): domain Bacteria; phylum Pseudomonadota; class Gammaproteobacteria; order Xanthomonadales; family Xanthomonadaceae; genus Thermomonas. The sequence goes on from NZ_JASGED010000125.1 coordinate 7,241, forward strand.
CGCCCACCCAGCCGACGAAGCCACCAACGCTGGTATCGCTCTGGCGGAAATCACCACGGCGGAAGCCGAAATCGATGTCCTGACGGCCATGGCCGGCAAACGCGCCGTACAGCAGCTTGCCGCTGCGCCAGCCGATGCCGAAGCTGCCATTGACGCCGGCACCGTCGAAGCCCGCCGAATCCACGTAACGCTGCTGGTCGCCGCGCAGGTCAACCCACCAGCGCATGCCATCGCCATCCTGCGCTGCAAGATTGGCAACGCTGCCGTCCACCGTGGCCGCACGGACGCGGCCCTGCATGGCGGCGGAACGCGGCAGCACCGCGATCAGGCGCGGACCATCGATCACCGACACCGCGAAATCGGCGATCGCCTTGTGCGCGCCGGCGGTCGGATGCACGCCGTCGGCGAACAGATAGGTGTAAGGCGCGTCGGACGACACCAGCGAAGTCGGGTTGCAGGTCAACGACTGCGCGGTGATCTGCGGCTGGCAGGCGGTGCCGGTGACGTTGCTGATGCCGAAGGCGGAAGGATTGGCCACCACTTCCTGCAGGAAGGTGAAGGTGTCCAGCGGGATGACGTGCAGGCCATTGGTCGCCAGCCCGCCGAACAGCGCCGTGTTGTAGGTGGTGGTCAACGCGGTGCCCTGCGCCTGCACCGCCGCGCCCTGCGCACGGAAGGCCGGGGTCAGGCCGAGGTCGGGGATGGTCGGCACCAGGATGTACTGCGCGCCGGCCTGGGTCAGCGCACCGATCAGGCCGATCTGCGCAGTCACCGCACCGGTGATGGTGGTGGTCGGATTGGCACCGCCACTGGTGATGGCGAACAGGTCATTGGCACCGCCCCAGACGGTGTACAGCGCATTCGGATCGACCGTGTTGCCCGCTGCCAGATAGGCCGCGTACTGCGAGGCCAGCGACGGCGTATAGCCCAGCGCGCCGACGGCATTGGTGCCCACGCGCGCGCCGCCCACGGCCCAGTTGTTGCCATCGGCCATCGCCGGGGTGCCGGTGAGGGTCGCCTTCCATGCCACGTTGGCATTGCTGCCGTAGTAATCGGCCAGATATTCCGACCAGACATAGCCGGGGTTGGTGGTGAACTGGCCGGTCACGTTCTGCACGCTGGCCGGCAGCAGGGAACGGAAGAAGCCGCCATCGGTCAGGCTGTCGCCGAAGAACACGGTCTTGGTGAAGGGCGACTCCGGCGCGGTCTGCGCCAGGGCGGGCATCGCGGCCAGCGCCAGCGCGGAGGTCAGCAGGGTGCGGCGAAACTTGGCGTTCATGGTCATCCTCGTGGGGAAGAATTGGGGAAGAAAACGGCGCAGGCACCTGCTCGGCAGGCACATACGATGGCGAATGGCGCGGATGGTTTCACGAAAATATAACGCCCTCACGCTGCGCTGCATCACAACCCGGCCATAACAGCCCACAATAAGCGGCATGGACATCCGCTTGAACGGCGAACCGCGCCGCATCCCCGACCACGCCACCATCACCACCGTGCTGCAGCTCGAAGGTCTGGCCGAGCGCCGGGTGGCGGTGGAGGTCAATGGCGAGATCATCCCGCGCGGCCGGCATGCGGACCATGTGCTGCGCGATGGCGACACGATGGAGATCGTGCATGCGCTGGGTGGTGGCTGAGGCCATCACCAAAGGCGCACCCTCACCCGGCTTCGCCACCCTCTCCCGCAAGCGGGAGAGGGTTAAAATCAAGGGATGACTTCCCCTGCCCCGCACGACCCGCTGCTGATCGCGGGCAAACCCTATGCCTCGCGCCTGCTGACCGGCACCGGCAAGTTCAAGGATCTGGACGAAACCCGCCGCGCCACCGAGGCTGCCGGCGCGCAGATCGTCACCGTCGCGATCCGCAGAACCAACATCGGCCAGAACCCCGGCGAGCCCAACCTGCTCGACGTGCTGCCACCGGACAAGTACACCATCCTGCCCAACACCGCCGGCTGCTACACCGCAGGTGACGCCGTGCGCACCTGCAAGCTGGCACGCGAACTGCTCGACGGCCACAAGCTCGTGAAGCTGGAAGTGCTGGGCGATGCGCGCACGCTGTATCCCGACGTGGTGCAGACGCTGGCCGCGGCGGAAACGCTGGTGAAGGACGGCTTCGAGGTGATGGTCTATACCAGCGACGACCCGATCCTGTGCAAGCGTCTGGAAGACATCGGCTGCGTGGCGGTGATGCCGCTGGCCGCGCCGATCGGTTCCGGCCTTGGCATCCAGAACCGCTACAACCTGCTGGAAATCGTCGAGAACGCGAAGGTGCCCATCATCGTCGATGCCGGCGTGGGCACCGCCTCGGATGCAGCCATCGCGATGGAGCTGGGCTGCGACGGCGTGCTGATGAACACCGCGATTGCCGGCGCGAATGATCCGGTGCTGATGGCGCATGCGATGAAGCTGGCGGTGGAGGCCGGGCGCGCCGCGTTCAAGGCCGGGCGGATTCCGCGCAAGCGTTTTGCCAGCGCATCGTCACCCGTTGATGGGCTGATCGGGTGATTCCGCGCCACCGTGCCCCGTCTTCCCTTCTCCCCTCGGGGGAAGGTGGCGCGCAGCGCCGGATGAGGGTTCGGCGCAGCATGATGCCCGAACCGCTCCACCGAACCCTCACCCCAACCCCTCTCCCGAGGGGAGAGGGGCATCGGAAGCAGCAATGACCGACCCCTTCTCCAGCCCCGGCGCAAAAATCCCGCCCAAGCCGTTCACCGTCACCGACGGTCAGCGCAAGGTGCGCAGCTTCGTGCTGCGGCAGGGCCGCTTCACCGAGGCGCAGCAGCGCGCCTTCGACGAACAATGGCCGCGCTTCGGCATCGACTACGCAGGCAGCCTGCGTGATTTCGATGCCGTATTCGGGCGCAATGCACCGCGCATCCTCGAAATCGGCTTCGGCAACGGCGAGGCGCTGCGCTTTTCCGCGCAACACGACCCGGCCCGCGACCATATCGGCATCGAAGTGCATGCACCTGGCGTTGGTCGCCTGCTCAACGCACTGGCCCGCGACGATGCGCGCAACGTCCGCGTCTATCACCACGATGCGGTGGAAGTGCTACAGAACGAAGTCGCCGACGCATCGCTGGATGAAATCCGCATCTACTTCCCCGACCCGTGGCACAAGAAGCGCCACAACAAGCGCCGGCTGGTGAATCCGGCATTCGCCGCGCTGCTGGTGCGCAAGCTGTCGCCGAACGGGCGCTTGCACCTTGCCACCGATTGGCAGGACTATGCGGAGCAGATGTGGGATGTGCTGGACGCCACCACCGGCATTGCCAACCGCGCCGGCCCGCGCGGTGCGGTGCCAAGGCCGGACTGGCGTCCGCAGACGCATTTCGAGACGCGCGGGCAGAAGCTGGGGCACGGCGTCTGGGATCTGCTGTACGACCGTTGCCGCGACTGAAGGAACAGCGAGCGCCGAATGGAAACCACGCTGACGCTCACCACCGACATGGAGCTGGTGCTCGGGCTGGTGGTGTTCACGATGGCGATGTTCCTGTTCGAGCGCATCCGCGCCGACGTGGTCGCGCTGGTGGTGCTGGTGGTGCTGGGCCTGACCGGGCTGATCCCGCGCGAGGACTTGTTCGGCGGTTTCTCCGGCAGCGCGGTCATCAGCATCATCGCCACCATGATCCTGGGCGCGGGGCTGGACCGCACCGGCGCACTCAACCGCCTTGCCAGCTGGCTGCTGCGGCGCGCGCACGGCGTGGAATCGCGATTGCTGCTGCTGACCACCGGTGCAGCCGGCATCACCAGTGCGATCATGCAGAACCCGTCGGTGATGTCGCTGTTCCTGCCGGTCGCATCGCGGCTGTCCTCGCGCACCGGCCTGACGCTCTCGCGCATGCTGATGCCGCTGGCAGCGGCCATCGTGATGGGCGGCGCGCTGACCATGGTCGGCAATTCGCCGCTGATCCTGCTCAACGACCTGCTGGTGGCAGCCAACGCCAACCTGCCCTCCGGCGCGGCCACGCTGGAACCGCTCAACATGTTCGCGCCGATGCCGATCGGCATCGCGCTGCTGGCGGCATCGCTGGCCTATTTCCATTTCTTCGGCAGCAAGCTGCTGCGCGAGGAAGGCGGCGACGAAGCCGTCACGCCCGCGCGCACGCAAAGTTATTTCTCGCGCGCCTACGGCATCGAAGGCGATGTGCATGAGCTCACCGTCACCGCCGACAGCCCATTGGTGGGCATGAGCCTGGGCGATGCCGAAGCCCTGCACGGCGCGCCGCTGCTGCTGGCCCTGCGCACCGGCAATGAATCGCGGCTGGCACCACCC
>NZ_JASGED010000126.1:0-17529 GCF_047606765.1 Thermomonas sp.
ATAACCGATCTCGGTGCCCGGCCAGCCGTCCGGCTGCCACGGCCCCATCTGGCCCACCCACTGCCCGCTCGCTTTTTCGATCACCGAAAACATCGCAAACCCCTGCACGGCCCATGCACCGGGCATTTGCAGGAACTTGCGCCATGCTGCCGCGCGCGGCAGGTGGCCACCGATGAAACGGCAAGCCTCTTCGTCGGCCAGCAATTCCGCATAACGCTCGAAATCGGCGAGCTGCGGCGGGCGCAGGATCAGGCGGCTGGTTTCGAGGTGGAGGTTGGCAATGTTCATCTGGCTTGATCCTGAAGCCCCTCTCCCGCCGGGAGAGGGGTTGGGGTGAGGGTTCGGTATGCCATTGATGCCACATGCCTGCGCCGTACCCTCATCCGGCCCTTCGGGCCACCTTCTCCCGGAGGGAGAAGGAAAATCAAAAGGCGTTGATGCCGGTCAGCTCGCGCCCGATCACCAGCTGATGCACGGTTTCCGTGCCTTCGTAGGTGATGACGGATTCCAGGTTCAGCGCATGGCGAATCGCGGCGTGCTCGGTGGTGATGCCGGCACCACCCAGCAGGTCGCGGCATTCGCGGGCGATGTCGATGGCCATGCGGCAGTTGTTCCACTTCGCAAGGCTCACCTGCTGCGGCTGCATCGTGCCGGCATCCTTCAAACGCCCCAGTTGCAGCACCAGCAACTGCGCAAGCGTGATGCGGCGGGCCATCTCGGCCATCTTGATCTGCGCGCTCTGGGTGGCAGCAACCGGGCGGTCGAACAGGATGCGTTCCCTGGTGTAGCCCAGCACTTCATGCAGGCAGGCGATGGCGGCACCGATCGGCCCCCAGGTGATGCCGTAGCGCGCCTGCGTCAGGCAACCCAGCGGCCCCTTCAGGCCCTTCACGTTGGGCAGGCGGCTGCTGTCCGGCACGCGCACGTTGTCGAAGAACAGCGCGCTGGTCACCGATGCGCGCAGGCTCATCTTGTGCTTGATCTCCTGCGCGGTGAAGCCGGGCATGCCCTTCTCCAGCACGAAGCCCTGAATGCCGTCTTCGGTCTGCGCCCAGACGATGGCGATGTCGGCCAGATTGCCGTTGGTGATCCACATCTTGCTGCCGTTGATGACCCAGTCATCGCCATCACGCACTGCGCGGGTCTTCATGTTGGCCGGGTCGGAACCGCCATGCGGCTCGGTCAGGCCGAAGCAGCCAATCACCTTGCCCGCCGCCATGTCCGGCAGCCAGCGCATGCGCTGCTCTTCGCTGCCGTAGGCGTAGATCGGGTACATGCACAGCGAGCTCTGCACCGACACGAAGCTGCGGATGCCGGAATCGCCGCGTTCCAGTTCCTGGCAGATCAGGCCATAGCTGACGCCGTTGAGGCCAGCGCAGCCGTACTTTTCCGGCAGTGAAGATCCCAATAGGCCCAGTTCCGCGATTTCCGGCACCAGTTCCTTCGGGAAGCGGCCCTGGTCGAAGGCATCACCGATGATCGGGATCACGCGCTCGTCGGTGAAGCGCGCCACGGTGTCCTGCACCGCGCGCTCCTCTTCGCTCAGCAGGGAACGGACATCGAAGAGGTCGTAGGGGTTCAGGGCCATGGCTGCGGTCGGTTCGGACGAAAGCACCATTGTAGTGGCGCAGCCCGCCCAGCCGGCACCTTCGATATGAAAACCTCGGCCCTGCGAAACGCCGGCCTTTGCCCGAAAGCGCTGCAATCCGCGCATCGCAAAATGGACACGCCTAAATGAAGACGGGGCCGGATTGCCCCGGCCCCGTCGTGGCATCACGCATTTGCAAATGATTTAGCGCTGCGGATTGCCCTGCATCGATGCCACCTGCGTCACTACCTGCCCATCGATCATCGGCAGGCGCTCGCCCGCCGGCGCATGGTCAAGGCGCACGTTGTGCAGTTCGCCATCGACGCGATAGGTCACGTCATAACCCACGGTGCGATCCTGCTTGCCCAGCGCGATGCGGCTGCCGGGCTTCTTCTCGGTGCGCATGCTGCCGGTGGTGCCGTCCGGGTTGCGGTAGGTCACGTCCCAGGCCACGGTACGCGAGGTGGTCGAAGCATTGTTGACCGTGCGGCATTGGCGATCGGTGCGGTTCACCACCTGCCCGCCAACGTGGTTGCGATCCACCCGGTTGCCGATGAAGCCACCCGCCACCGCGCCTGCGGCAGTCGCGGCCTTGCGGCCATTGCCCTTGCCGACCTGGTTGCCGACCAGGCCACCGATCACCGCACCGGCCACGGTGCCGCCGACGTTGCCGTCGCGCTCGGGCAGGCGCTCCTGCACCACCACGTCCTCGCAGATTTCCTGCGGATTGTTGACGGTGCTGGTCTCGCGCACCGGCGAGGTGCCAATCACGGTGGCGTAGAGCTGCTCGCTTTCCAGCACCGGCTCCACCGACACCACCTGCGCGTATTCCAGAGCGCCCGATGCCGGTACGGCGTCCGCGGCGATGCCTGCGGCATCCGCTGCGACCGCCTCGGGCCGGGTGGAGGTAGCACCGGCGCGGTTGTTCATGTAACCGGCAGTGGCAACGCCACCCAGCAACAGCGCACCCAGTGCAATCGCGATCGTGTTGTTCTTCATGGTCTTGCCTCCTTATCGGCTGCTGGCAAGGCGATTGCAGCACGCACAATCTGAACAAAGGCAGACGCCAACCAACGCCGTGCGGCTGCCGTTCATGCACGCGAAGGCGGCGTGCATGCTAGCGTTCGCACCAGTTCCCCGGAATCCAATGCCATGGCCAATCCGTTGATCCTGCCGCTGCTCAACTGGGCACGGAAATTGCGGTTCCCGGTGCTGTTCAAGCTGACTGCCGCGCTGTTCGCGGTGACCTTGTTGCTGCCCGACCCGATCCCGTTCATGGACGAAATCCTGCTGGGCCTCGGCACGCTGCTGCTGGCCAACTGGAAAAATCGCAAGGAACCCGCAGCCGACGAGAAACCCGCCATCGACGGCGAAGTCCGTCGCTGAGATGCACCCTTCCTTGTGCAGCTTGTTGATAGCCATAGTCACTTCGACGCCAGGCAGTTCGATACCGACCGCGCCAAGGCGCATGCGCGCGCATTGGCAGCAGGCGTTGTCACGCAGATCGTGCCGGCGGTGGATGCCGCCGGCTGGCCGAAGCTGAAACAAGTCTGCGCGGACTTCCCCGGCCTGTTCCCGGCCTACGGCCTGCATCCGATGTTTCTGGATGCGCATCGCCCCGAACACCTCGATGCACTGCGCGAGAGGATCGAACGCGAGAGCCCGGTCGCCGTGGGCGAATGCGGGTTGGATTTCTTCGTCGAAGGCCTCGATGCGCAAACGCAGCAGTTTTATTTCGACGGGCAGTTGAAGCTGGCACGTGAATTCGACCTGCCGGTCATCGTGCATGCACGCCGCGCGGTGGATGCGGTCATCAGAGCCATCCGCAAGATCGGTGGCCTGCGCGGCGTGGTACACAGCTACTCCGGCAGCGCGGAGCAGGCGGCGCAGTTGCACAAGCTCGGTTTCATGCTCGGCATCGGCGGGCCGGTGACGCATGAACGCGCCAACCGGTTGCGCGGCATCGTGGCGGCGATGCCCATCGAACAATTGCTGCTGGAAACCGACAGCCCCGACCAGCCCGGCGCAGCGCATCGCGGGCAGCGCAATGAACCGGCGCATCTGCCTGAAGTGCTGGATGTGGTGGCGGCATTGCGCGGCGTTTCGCGCGAAGAAATTGCCGCCGCGACGACGGCGAATGCGGAGCGGTTGTTCGGGTTGCCGTTGACCTGATGCGCGGTGCCTGATGCATCGGCGAGAGCGCCGGGTGGATCGCGACGCCGCATTTCGAGCGGCGGAGCGAACACCCGGCGATAGGCGCCGATGCTCACGAAATGATGCGGAGCAAGCTCCGCACCTACCCGTCATCACCGCGCCTTCAACAACATCTCCAACGCCTTCCCCACCGCCGCGAATGCGAATGCACCGGTGACGTGGGTCGCTGCGCCCAGGCCTGCGCCACAATCCAGTTTCAGCGCCTCGTCCTTGCCCAGTTGCGGGCGGATGCCGCAAACGCTGCCGTCGGCCTGCGGGTAGCGCACGTTCTCCAGCGAGTACACCGCCGGCACGCCGAAATAGCGGTCGTGGTTTTTCGGGAAATTGAATTCGCCACGCAGCTTCTTGCGGATCAGCGAGAGCATCGCGTCATGCTCGGTGCGTGACAGGTCGCGCACGCGGATTTGGGTGACATCGCTACGGCCACCGGCGGAACCAACGGTGACGATGGGCTGCTTGCGGCGGCGGCAGTAGGCAATGGCTTCGACCTTGCTGCGGAAACTGTCGCAGGCATCCAGCACCAGATCGCAGGGCGTACCCAGCAGCTCGTCCAGGTTGGAAGGCGTCAGGAACTGCGGCTTCAGGTTCAGTGCAATGCCGGGGTTGATCGCGCGGCAGCGCTCGCCCATCGCCTCGATCTTGGCGCGCCCGTACTGGCCGTCCAGCGCCGGCAACTGGCGGTTGGTGTTGGACACGCACAGATCGTCGGCATCGATCAGGGTGAGCCTGCCAACGCCGCTGCGCGCCAATGCCTCCACCGCCCACGAGCCCACGCCGCCGATCCCGACCACGGTGACGTGGCATCCCGCAAGCCGCGCCAGCGCGCCACTGCCGTACAGGCGGTCAATGCCGCCGAAACGTTCCTTCAATGCGTTCTCCATCGCGGAAGTTTACCGACCCGCCCGAAAACCCTGGGCGGAGCCCGGGAGTTGCAAGCATTGCTGCGCTGCGCCATGCTGCGCCCAGCGCCGCTAGAGTGTTTGCTCAATGACCGCGATCCGCATCATCAAGAAGTATCCGAACCGTCGCCTCTACGACACCGAGATCTCCAGCTACATCACCATCGAGGACGTGCGCCAGCTGATCGTCGATGGCGAGAGTTTCGAGGTGCGCGACGCCAAGACCGGCGAAGACCTGACCCGTCAGGTATTGCTGCAGATCATCACCGAGCATGAGCAGGATGGTCAGCCGATGCTGTCCACCCAGATGCTCAGCCAGCTGATCCGTTTCTATGGCGACTCGCTGCAGGGTTTCATGGGCAATTACCTGGAACGCTCGATGCAGATGTTCATGGATCAGCAGCAGCAGTTCCGCCAGCAGATGGGTGGCCTGCTGGGGCAGACGCCTTGGACGATGCTGAACCAGCTCACCGAGCGCAACATGGAATTGTGGAAGGACTTCCAGAACAACCTGACCGGCGGCATGGGCAGTTCCTCCGGCAACAGCCGCAATCAGGAACCGCGCAAGCCGCGCTGAAGTTTCGGCATTACCCTTCGTGCAATGAAAAACGGGCCTTGCGGCCCGTTTTTGCATTCGGCATCACGCCGGGTTTTCAGCGCGCGGCGTTACCGCTGCAATATTTCTCGCGAAACGCCAGCGCCTTCGGCATCAAGGCTTCCAGATTCTTGATGCGGGTCTCGGCGCTGGGGTGGGTCGATGCAAACTCCGGCGGGCTCTGGCCACCGCTCAACTGCTCCATGCGTTGCCACAGCGGCACCGCCTCACGCGGGTCGAAGCAGGCCGCAGCCGCCAGCATCAGGCCCACTTCATCGGCCTGTGATTCATGCCCGCGCGCATACGGCAGCGCCGAGGTCACGCCATAAGCCTGCATCACCGTCTGCAGGGTGCCGGCATCCATGCCACTGGCGGCACCGGCCATCTGCCCGATCTGCTCCAGCTTGCCGCGCGACATACGCTGCGCACCGTGGCGCATCAGCGCATGGGCGATTTCGTGCCCCATCACCACCGCCATGCCGTCGGCGTTCTGCGCCACCGGCACCAGACCGGTATAGACCGCCATCTTGCCGCCCGGCAGGGCGAAGGCATTGGCCTGATCGGACTGGATCACGTTCACCGCCCACTCGAAACCGGCGGCAAAGTTCTGCGGCTGCACGCCGCGTTCGGCGGCAAGGTCGCGCTCCACCTCGTCCACCTTGTCGATCAGGCGGGTGGCGATGCCGCGAATCTGCTGGGCGATCTGCGAGTTCGGATCGACCGGGCGCTCCTGGCTGAGGATCTCGCGATAGGCCTGCAGGCCCATCGCGCTTTCCTGCGAGGCGTCCATGTTCTTGTCGATCAGCACCTTCTCGCCGGTGTACGGATCAACGGTGCGGTTGGAAAAATAGTAGTAGGCGCCATAGGCCGCGAACGCGACCAGCACCCAGATCCGCAGCCCACCGCCGCGCCGTTGTCGTCCGTAGCCCATCGGGTCCTGGTTCATCGTTTTTTCCTCTGTCCGGGCGCGATGGCCGCGCCGCTCCTGCCTGCAGATATTACAACTGCCGCACCAGCCGGAACCCGACCCGCGCGTTGGTGACATCGGTACCGCCGGAGGTGCGCCACGCCGAACGCGCCTGTGCCGGTGAACTGGCCCACGACCCGCCCCGGTACATGCGGTTGCGGCAACCGGGGTTCACCCACGCGGCACCGGTGGCCGGTGCGCGGCGATAGCCCTCGTGCCAGCAGTCGGCGATCCATTCGCTGACGTTGCCGCCCATGTCGTGCAGGCGGTAACCATTCGCGGCAAAACTGCCGACCGGGGCCGGCCCCCAGTGGCCGTCGCCGTAGCCCTTGAAGGCATTGCCCCAGCGCCGGCCCTGCGGCGAAACATCATCGCCACCGGTGAGGTTTTCCACGCCCGCCGGCGGTGCATCCGCGCCCCACGGGAAGCGCGTCTGCCGGCCCGCGCGCAGCGCGTACTCGAACTCCGCTTCGCTGGGCAGGCGGTAATACGCGCCGGTCTGCTGGGTCAGCCATGCCGCATAGGCTTCGGCGTCGCGCGCGGAAACATGGATCACCGGCATGTCGTCGGCGGCGGGCCTGCCGTCGTAAGCCGAACGCCAGTCGATGCCGCTGCCGCGGACGAAATTGCCGCTGCGCACGTCATAGGCCATGGAATGCCCGCGATGGGTGGCGCGCGACACGTAACCACTGGCGTTCACGAAGCGGCGATATTCGCCCACGGTGATTTCGTGGCGGGTCATGGCGAAGCCGCGTTCCAGCCGGATCATGTGCTGCGGCTGTTCGGCGGGCGTCGCGTCGCGCTCGCCTTCCGGCGCACCCATCAGGAACGCGCCATGCGGCACCACCACCAGTTGCGGCCCACGGCTGCCGTCGCCCAGCCCATCGGTGAACACCTGCCCCGGACGGAACAGGCCGTAATGGGTGGCAAGGTCGATGCGTTCGCGCAGCTCAGAACTTGCCGGATCGCCGGCGGGCGCGATCCGCAGCATCTCGGCCAGCCGCTGGCGCGCGGCGCGCAGGCCGTCGGCATCGCCCAGCGCGATCAGGCCCTCGTCGCGCAGGCGACGCACGCGATTGGCGCGGATCACGTCGATGCGCGCGCGTGCATCGGCAATCGTCTGTGGATGCCGGCGCACCTGCGCAGCGCGTGTCAGCAGCGCGGCGGCGGCATCGAAATCACCGCCGGTTGCCTGTGCTTCGGCTTCCGCCAGCAATGCGGCCTCGACCGCCTCGATGCCCGCTTCCGCACGTTGCAGCGGGTGCAGGCGCTGCGCGGCGCGAAACTGCTGCAATGCGCCGCCGTCTTCGTCCAGAGAACCCGCCCGCAGCGCGCGTTCACCGGACAGCGCCAGGTCGCGTGCCTGCCCGGCCTTGTCCACCTCGACCAGATAGGCCTGCACCTCCGGCAACTGCGGCCACAACGCGCGCAGCACCGTGCCGTGGCGCTGCGCGAATTGCAGCGAGGCATCGTCGTCCGCCGCGTCCAGCGCGGCCTTGGCCTGCGCCAGCAACGCGTCGCGTGCCTGTTCCAGCAAGCGCGCGTCACCGGCATCGCCCGGATGTACGCGCTGCAATGCCATCAGCAACGGGATGGCCGAATCCGCGTTCTCGAACAAATCGCCCGCCGCCAGTGCCTTGCGCGCCGCCTTGCGCGCCTGCGCAGGATCGGTGATCTCCACCTGCGGCAGCGACCAGCTCAGCACATCGGCCAGCGCATCGTCGCCGCTGATCCGCACCCGGCCCTCGGGTTGCGCGGCGTGTTCGACCGCCGGTGCATCCTCCACGGGCGGCGTTGGCGCAGGCTTGCACCCGGCCAGTGCCAGCGAAAGGATCACTGCGATGACGGGCCAGACTGCGCGCAAACCATGCTCCAGCAATGCCGGCGGCATGCCGACGAAGGATCGCGGGCGACGTTAGGCCAAGTGCCTGCGCCCGGCAACCGCATAATGCACGGATGACGAACTGGATCGACACCCCCGACGCGCTGCATGCGCGCCTTGAAGCCCCACACCCGGTCATCGGGCTGGATACGGAGTTCATCCGCGAGCGCACCTACTGGCCGCAATTGGCGCTGGTGCAGATCGCGCTGAGCGAACGCAGCGAAGACATCCTGCTGGTCGATGCGCTGGCACCCGGCATCACCGAGGCACTGGCCCCGCTGCTGGCCGATCCCGCCGTGCTGAAGATCATGCACAGCCCCAGCGAGGATCTTGTGGCGTTTCGTCACGCCTGCGGCACGCTGCCGGCACCGATGTTCGATACCCAGGCCGCCGCCGCGCTGTGCGGCTTCGGCGCGGGCCTTGGCTACCAGAAGCTGGTGCAGGCCGTCACCGGGGTGGAACTGGAAAAGGGCGAAACGCGCTCCGACTGGCTGCGTCGCCCGCTGTCGCCCGCGCAACTGGACTACGCGGCGGACGACGTGCGCCACCTGCACGCCCTGCATCGTGAATTGCTTGCGCGGCTGGACGCGCAGGGCCGCAGCGGCTGGCTGGCCGAGGACAGCACGCGCCAACTCGCGAACGCTGCGAATGACGAAGGCGACCGCTGGCCGCATCTGGCGATGCGCAGCGCGCAGTTCCTCGATGCTGCAGGCCAGCGCCGGCTGCTGCGCCTGCTGCGCTGGCGCGAGGTGCAGGCGCGCAGCAGCGACCGCCCGCGCAGCTGGATCCTGGACAACGAACTGGCGGTGATGCTGGCGCGCGCCAACCCCGCCGACGAAGCCGCCTTCCGCAGCCAACTGGATGCCGCACCAAAAGCCCCGCGCGGGCTGCGCGATGCACTGTGGCAGGCGCTGTCCACGCCGCTGGAGGATGAAGCCGACGCACCGCTGGCGCGCGGCGATGACCGCGACAAGAAGCAGTTGCGCGCGATGCAGGACGCGGTTGCCGCCATCGCGGCGGAACTCGACCTGCCCGAAGGCCTGCTGGCCTCGCGCAAGCTGCTGGAAGCCCTGCAGGACGGCGGCGGCTGGAATGGCGCGCTGGCCGGCTGGCGTCGCGGCCTGCTGGAACCCCGGCTGGCCCCGCTGCTGGCCGGCTGAACCCATCGCACCCACACAAGAGCCCCCGCACATGCCCGGATTCGCACCGTTCGCCTTCGCCCTGCCCTGCGCACTGCTGCTTGCCGCCTGCGCCAGCACGCCAGGCACGCACAGCGTCCGCGACCACATCGGCGACGGCGTGTTCAGCGCCGGCATCGAAGGCCCGGCCACCGGCCCCGATGGCGCGCTGTACGCGGTGAGCTTCGGGCGCGATGGCACCATCGGCAAGGTCACAGGCTTACCCGGCGCGGGCAAGGCGGAATTGTTCGTGACCCTGCCCGAAGGCAGCACCGGCAACGGCATCCGCTTCGGTCGCGACGGCACAATGTACGTGGCCGACTACACCGGCCACAACATCCTTGCCATCAACACCGCCACCCGCGCCGTGCGCGTGTTCGCCCACCTGCCCGATGCGCACCAGCCCAACGACATCGCCATCGCCCCGAATGGCACCCTCTACGCCAGCGACCCGGACTGGAAGAACGCAAGCGGCCAGCTCTGGCGCATCGCCACGGACGGCAGCGTGACCTTGCTCGAAACCGGCATGGGCACCACCAACGGCGTGGAAGTCTCGCCGGACGGCAAGCGCCTGTACGTCAACGAAAGCGTGCAGCGCAAGGTCTGGGCCTACGACATCGCGGCAGACGGCAGCGTGTCCGGCAAGCGCCTGCTGATCCAGTTCCCCGACCACGGCATGGACGGCATGCGCACCGACGCCTGCGGCGACCTGCACATCGCCCGCTACGGCGCAGGCAACGTGGCCGTGGTCTCGCCGGATGGCAAGCTGCTGCGCGAAGTCCCGTTGAAAGGCAGCAAACCCACCAACGTCGCCTTTGGCGGCAGCGATGGCCGTAGCGTCTTCGTCACCCTGCAGGATCGCGGCACCATCGAAACCTTCCGCGCACCCTGCCGTGGCCGCGAAACCGGCCAGCCCTGACGAAAAAAACGCCCGCTTGCCGCCCCCCCAACGACTCACTTAAACTTCGGTTCCCCTTGGGGCCATAGCTCAGCTGGGAGAGCGCGTCGTTCGCAATGACGAGGTCGGGAGTTCGATCCTCCCTGGCTCCACCATCTACATATCCCGCAACATCCCGGAAACACCCTAAACCCCTGAGAAATCAGGGTTTTTTTGTTGCCAAACCCCCTGCAACGTCATCCAGCATCCCTAGACATACCCCAATTCCGGGGTACGTTTTGGGGTACGCGGCCACCGAATCAGGCTCGTACCCTACGAAACGGCAGCCAACTGATCACTGATCGCCATCCAATCTGATCACCTCGGTCGAACACATTGGGCATCAGCACAACGTTGGCTGGGCGATACCGCCAGCCAACTGATCACCTCTTGCGGTTTGGCTCCGACTAGCTGGAGCTGACTGTTGGCTGTTGCTTGCGCATCGAGTCACCTTTGAGAGAAATTCGATGGCTGCTATGGATCAGTCGGTCGAGGATGGCATCGGCTAGAGCTGGATCGTTAATGAAGGAATGCCAGTCCTTCACAGGCATCTGACCAAGCATCATTGTCGAGCCAGTGCCAACCCTGTCATCCAGTAGCTCCAGCAGATCACTGCGGGCACGGACATTCATGACTGATAGCCCGAAATCGTCCAGGATCAGTAACCGGGTCTTGGCCAATTGACCGCGAATCTTGGCAATGGAGCCGTCCTTATGCGCCACATCCATTTCTTCCAGCAGACGCGCCGTGCGCTTGTACAGTACGCTGTAGCCACGCCGAGCTGCCTGTACGCCCAAGGCACAGCCAAGCCAAGTCTTACCGGTACCGGTCAAGCCAGTGATCAGCAGGTTCTGCTGCCGGTCAATCCAACTGGAAGTGAGTAGCTCGGCCATCAATTCACGATCCAGTCCACGAGAGTGACGATAGTCAATGGCCTCTGGTGTGGCTTGATACTTCAGTTTGGCATTCTTGAGCAGGCGCTGGAGCCGCTGGGTATCGCGATGGCTACTCTCAGCATTGACCAAATGGGCCAAGCGTTGCTCGAATCCAAGACCGCTGTAGGTGGGCTGTTCCTGCTGCTGGGTCAGGGCTTCGAGCATGCCGTGTAGACGCAGCTCACGCATCAATTCCAGAGTGGCTTGTATTGTCATTTGGTTGGTTCCTTACTCTCTCTCGTAGTAGCCAGAGCCGCGCACGTTCTCGTGCGCAATTGGGTCGTCGTTAGCAGCCTCATGGCCATGAAGCTCGGTACACTCAATGCCGCGCTTTAGCATCGACTTGACCGAACTGATGCTGCGGGCGTTCATGATGAGTGCTCGGGCACAGGCAGCCTGTAGCCGGTCTACCCCATACTGGCGCGCCAATGCACGCAGTCCGCGGCCTGCTTGAAACGAACGTCCCGCACTGCCGTAATGAGTGACATGCTGCTCGAAGAAGGTCGCAATTGCGCCACGCTGCTGGCTTGCCCATGCCGCGATCGTTTCGTAGCTATCTCGCCCATAGGCCCTGTGCGCTGGCGGCATATGCTCCTCTAAGGTGCTGAAACCGCCGGGTGTATCGTCTCGCTGGTGCGTAGCCACACGCTTGCCCTGTAAGTAGATCGATACTTGCCGGGCAGCAGCGCGCAAATCGACCTTGCGGCCCACTAAGGCATGGTGGACAGAGTAATAATGTTGGTGCCAAGCCACGTGGTAGTCCTGCCCCACGGTGATGTTCAGCTTCCACTCTGCGAACTCATAGGCGGAGTTCGGTAGCGGCCGCAGTGCCGGAGCATCCAGCTCCTCGAACAGCTGATTGCGGCTTTTATCGCCACAGCCACGCATTGGCTTGTTGTTCAAAAGTTCTGTCAGCTCTGCGATTGCCAGGTTCAACTCGTCAAGACTGAAAAAAGTTCGGTTTCGCAGCCGGGCCAGTATCCAGCGCTGAGCTAGTTGCACACCAATTTCTACCGGCGCCTTGTGCTTGGGCTTACGCGGTCCGGCTGGCATGATGTCGGTGTCGTAGTGTGAGGCGAACTCCATGTAAGTGGCGTTGATCAATGGCCCGTCTTCACGAGTGCGGCGGGTGACTGCCGCTTTAAGATTGTCCGGCACCAGATACATCGGCACTCCTCCAAAAAATCGCAATGCCTGAGCATTGCTATCGATCCAGTCCGGCAGCTTCTGGCTCTGAACCGCATAGACGAAAGTCTTGCGACTGGCGCCCATGACCGCCACGAATAATTCCACCGCTTGTTTCTTTCCAGTAGCTGGATCAGTGATGTACGGCCGTACCCCAGAGAAGTCGAGGAACAAGTCTTGGCCAGGCGGGCGTACCTGACGCATTACCAAGCCGCGCGTGCGTGCATATCTGTGGTAGCGCCGGCGGAACTCGGTCTCTGACATGGCACGCTCGCCCAAATTACAGGCGTACTCCTCATGGAGTAGCAATAGCGTTACCCCGGGGCGTTGATACTCACGATGGATGTAGGACCAGTCGGGTTCGAGAAAAACTTTTCGACTGACGTACCGGCTCGGGTTGAGTTTGCGAGCCAACGCTAGTTCGTCCATTGAGTCGATCTGAGGCCAGTCCCATCCCTGTTCAGCCAATATCTCGCGATAGCGGCCAACTGTGGTGGAAGAGCAACGAAGTTGCTCGGCAATTTTGCGATTGGATAGATCCGTTCGGAGTATCCATCGGCACAGTTCTTTGAGTTTCCGCATGTAAAGACTCGCAGCCAAGCCACACTGCCCTGGGATCGGGCCAGTGGAGGCAAAAGCCGCCCGTCCCGGTCGCGAATTGGCCGAGCGGGGGGCTTGACGGTCGGGATGCGGTTGCGCAGAATGCAGACACCTAGCTGTCCTCTGCATCCCAAGCCCCTGTGCGCGCCAACGCCGGGGGCTTTTGCATTTCCGCAGGTACGAAACGATCAGGGAAGTAAGGGCTACGTCATGCGCGTCCTCCTTCTTCTGAGGCACCCTGTCCGGCGGCGTACTCGCTCACCGACTCAATCCATGCGCAGACATCTCCTGTCCGTGCGAACCAGCCTCTCCGTCCGGGGATTCGTAGCCCAGAGAAGGGCAACCCGTTTCTCCGCCGCGCGATGTCCAATGCTTGGTACGAGTCGAATCCAAGCAGATTGACGAGCCGCGAAGCGGGAATCAGAGGACCGTAGTGCAGCAAGAACGCGAGTTCGAGCTGGGTAGATTTGCGCATGACGCAGGCCAGAAAGCAGCAAGTTTAGGAATGAACATGCTGCGCGCCATGCTAATCATCGTCAAGCCGTAAAAATCATGTAACGCCATGTTTTCTAAGGATATTTAGATCAACCCATCAGAAAGCCATGTCATTGCATGGACCACCTGCCGTACACGCGAAATATCGATCAGATTCTGCATTCAAGCACTGCGGTATCGCCTTCATCGCTGATGTCGTCAATGGCAAGCACGGCTCCAGATGGCAGCGTTTTCGTATAGACCGAGGTCTCGTCATCTTGCAGGTGCTGCATGCCAGCTGCTTTGGCAAACGCCTTTTTCTGGCGCATGGGAATTTCTACATAAAGGCTGAGGTCGTTGCGGTCTTCGGTTACAAAGACGGCCTCCGCCTTTACACCATAGATCACGACGGCCCCATCCAACACATGCCGCTCACCGTTGATGGGCACTCCGTGCCGACGCAAGATCGGAAGCGTATCGGTACCGGCCTCACACGCGATTGCCCGCTGCAAGTCGCTGACGGGTGAAGCTACTGGCGATGCCGCTGCCATGGCGGGGAGCACGCATGCAGCCAGAAAGAGATTCAGCATTCGACACTTGAGCGTGGCTTTCACGAGCTTCCTCCGTTGAAGATTGCGTTCAGTCGCGCGCACCACGAGATCGCATTGCGCTCGGACATGGGAAAAACGAGTTGTGGTGTGTCGGGGTCCGCTACCTCCAGCACGAGCGCAAACTGCTCGTCGCGTTCGACCGGCGTGAACGTGGGAGAACGGATGTGCGTGCCCTGCACCCAGTCGCCAGTACCGGACAGTTGCATGTGCGTGCGGGTCTCCCAGTCCGCGTACCAGCGCAGCACATGCTCGAAGGCAAAGACTCGGTAGGTTGAGGTTGAGGCATTGCAGATCGCGAAATGCCGGTGCATCCGGTCAAAGGCGACGACGACTGGGCTCGGGTAGCCGAGTAGATGACGCGGATCGAGCTGCAAGTCGTTAGCGGTGTTGATAGCCGCTATTAGCCGCTGGGCACGGCGTCGTGCTCGTGCCAGCAGCCAGAGAACGGCGGCAAGCACCCCAGCGGAGATAACGAACACGGTCGCCGCCCCGCCACCCTCACGGGTTGGAGCAAAGGCCCACGTCAGCGCGGCCCCGATCGCCGCCAGCAGGGCGACCCCGCCAATCGGCGGCGCAAAGGCCATCAATAGCGCCGATCCAAGGGTACGAACGGTCCCGGCCATAAGGGGCTCCTCCCTTCCCGGCATGGTAGAGGCGGGGTGAGGAATTGTCACTTATAGAGGGTGTACTCATGGAGCGTGGCCCAATAATGGACTCCACTCCATCGTTGTCCACATGCCGAAGGACACGATACCCACCGATCCGCGAGCCCTGTTCGGGCTGCGGCTTGCCGAGATCAGAAGGGCCAGGGGCCTGTCACAGGAGAGCCTTGCCCTGACCAGTGGGCTGGCACGCAGCTATCTCGGAGGCGTTGAGCGGGGGCAACGCAACATTGCCCTGCTGAACATCTACCGTTTAGCCCAAGCGCTGGATATCAGTCCCGCCGCTCTACTGGAGCCGCCATCCAAGAGAGCTATTTGATTAAAAATCAATCATTTGTAGGTGCATAGGCCGAGGCAAACTGCATCTACCGGCCAAAGTTTTCGTTCATCGGGACAAGAAAGTTCCCAAATGATGAACTATTGACGCCCCAAGAGATGGGGCTATTATGTTCCCGAAATGGGAACATACAGCCATGAAGCTGATCGGGCGAGACAAGCTGAAACGGGTGGGCGACGACGTGGACCGCTGGCTGCGTAGCTGGTGCGCAGAAGTGGCGCATGCCCACTGGCGTCGCCCTGAAGACCTTACGGACCAGTTCCCTAACGCGCAGACAAGTCCTGAAGGCGACTTCGCCTTCCCAATTGGGACCAGCGGCTACTGGGTGCGGCTGCAGGTCGCGTTCGCGCAGGGCGTAGCCCTGATTCTCGAAATGAACAAGATCGACACTTCTTATGGACGCTAAGGTTATCCGCACCGAAGAGCAGTATTTGACCTACCTACGGGAGGTGCAAGAGCTCATGGCGTGCCAGCCGGCGGTTGGCTCTGCGCAGAGCGATCAGCTCGAATTGCTGACCGTCCTGATCGAGGCATATGAGAACAGCAAGTTCCCGATCGAAAGCCCTGACCCCGTTGACGCCATTCTTTTCCGCATGCAAGAGAAAGGGCTCAAGCAGGCCGACCTCGTTCCGTACTTCGGCACGAGGAGCAGGGTGTCGGAGGTTCTCGCGCGTAAGCGTCCACTCACCGTCCAGATGATCCGCGCATTGTCCATCGGGCTTGGCATTTCAGCTGAGACGCTGGTCGGGCTGTCGGCTCCGGAAGAGCGCGGCCTCCCGGCCAAGGCGGACGTGGACTGGTCAAAGTTTCCCTTTAAGGAGATGGCCCGCCGTGGATGGCTGTCGGACTTTACCGCGAAAGCCAAGACGGGCGTTGAGGAGCTTGTAAAAGGGTTCATCGAAGATGCGGGGCTCCAGTTTGGAGCAGCGGCATTTCGCCGTAGCATAGGCGGCGAAGCCGCGTCCCCGACGACCAGATACGCCCTGTACGCGTGGCTCGCCCGTGTCATTCAGCAGGCGCGCATCGCGAAGCCGAGACTTGGCCCCTTTGAGCCCGATAAGTTGTCCGCTGCATTTCTGCGTGAGCTTGCTCAGCTGAGCTGGTCGGAACGTGGGCCGCATCTGGCGGTGGAATTCCTTGAGCGTCACGGAATCGCTGTAGTGATCGAGCCCCACCTCAAGGGTACCCAGCTCGACGGCGCAGCATTGAAGGACGCGGATGGCACCCCTATAGTCGGGTTGACCTTGCGGCACGACAGGCTCGACAACTTCTGGTTCACGCTAGTCCACGAGGTCGCGCACGTCTGGAAGCACATCGCCAACGACGAGGCTTTCTTGGACGACCTAGATGCGTCTTCAGAGGATCGACGGGAAGCGGAGGCAAACCGGCTGGCGCGTGAGGCTTTCATCCCCAGAGTCGTTTGGCGCCGAAGCGAGGCGTATCTTTCCCCGAGCAAGGAAACGATCGAAAAGCTAGCGCGAGAGCTTCGGATTCACCCGGCCATCGTTGCTGGCAGGCTCCGAAAGGAGTCTGGCAACTACACCGCCTTCTCTAATTTGGTTGGTCAGCAGCATGTTCGATCGTTCTTTCTGTCCTCAAGTGAGGTGTGAAATGGCTCCCACGTATCTTCCTATCTTGAAGTCCCTCTCTAGCGAGTATGAAGCGTCCAAGCATGTAGACGCAGCACACGCCGCGACCATTCACCCTCTGTTTGATGTTCCGATCATCAGCGAGAACCGGCAGAAGGCGAAGAAGTATAGGTACAGTACGACACCCGTGTCCGACTACCTTGATGAGGTTGCGGAGAGCATCGGCAAGTCTTGGAAAGGCGAACTTGTGCTTGCTGATGCCTTTAATTGGGCTCCCGATGCCACGGTCGAAACCGGAGAACACGCTCTTGCGTACCTCCATGGAAGTCTCAAAGCACAGGGCGTGACTGTGGTTCCCGTATTTGGATATGACCGCTGGGACGATCCGGTCTACCGCGTCGCAATGCGTGGACTCGACCTTTCGAACGCTCCGTACGTCTGCCTCCGTCTCGAAGCAAGCGCGATTGAGGACGCAGCCGAGCCCGAGGTCTTCCACGACCGCGTTGGGGAGATGCTCGAGGACATTGAGGCCAGTCCTGCGCACTGTGCTGTCCTGATCGACCTCGGGGACCTTACGAGCAGGTCGCTCATGGAGATCATCGGTGACGCCACCCGCGTGCTAGACCTGCTCAGCGGGTATGGGTTTCGGTACGTCGCCACTGCCGGGTCTTCTATGCCAAAGTCGATCGACCTTGCGGTTAAGAAACAGGACAGTAGCGCACCGGTCGTCCGCAAGGAGATGCTGCTGTGGCAGGCGCTGCGCACCGAGCTCCCTGGGTTGCCGCTCGTTTTCGGGGACTACGGAGGGCAGACTCAACCTACAAGTGCAACACGCGCCGGAGTGTAGGGTGTTGGGATGGGAAAGCGATACAGTCA
>NZ_JASGED010000127.1:0-42007 GCF_047606765.1 Thermomonas sp.
AAGAACTGGAAGTCGATCCATCACTGGAAGCCAGCGCTGGACAGCTTCCAGGTGATGTTCGGTGAGGAGCGCGTGCCGCTTGACGCGCTATGACCAAATCAAGTTACACAGTTTGTTTGACAGACCCGCGCGTTGGGATGAACTGGAACCACTGTTGCGGCAGGTGCGCGCCTAGGGCGAAAAGCTCCTTAAGCTGATTCAGATGCTGCCGGTGAAGTCGGCTTGCTGGAGGGACGTTTGTCCGCTGCACGCAGTGACATGAAGAAAGCGGAAGCGCAATTGCGCCAAAGCATCGCGGATTTGGCCGATAAGAACACGGGCGACTATTGGCTGATCCGTATCGGCTACCGCGAGGTGGCGCGCGTGACAGCGCAGGGCGCGCACGTCGCGGCCCAGCCGGCGCGCCAGTTCGCGCACGCCCAGCGGGCCGGCGCCCGTCATGGTTTGCAGCATCGTCCAGCGCAGCGGCGTGAGCGTGCGTGCCATCGATTCGGCAGAGATGAAGGTGCGATGTGCCTGTTTCGGAAACTTGCCGGCGGCGATGCTGGCCTGCAGCCGGGCCATGGCTTCGTCTGGTGGCATCACTTCAAGCACGATGGTGTTCATCGTTCCACCTCGCAATATCCGTCTTGAGTCACCCCCGCAGCCGTGGCATGCCGTGTTCGTCGCGTTCCTCGATCGCGGCGGTGTCGGCGATCTGCTGGCGCAGGTCGCGGCCCGGCAGGTCGAGCAGGGTGTCGCCGCGCTGGCTGCGCAGTGCGTTGGCATAGGCCAGCTTCGCGCGGGTTTCATCACCGGCCTGCGCCGCACCGTTGCCGAGTGCTTCCCATGCCGGTGCGCCCGCGCCCTGTGCGATGGCGCGATGCAGCCAGCTTTCCGCCTGCGGCCACTGGCCCTGTGCCTGCGCGATGCGGGCGGCGGCAAGCAGCAGCGCGGGACTGGACGGATGCGCGGGCAGCCAGCGTTCGATCTGCGCGCGGCGATGTTCGATGCGGCCCACCGGCAGGCTGCCGTAGAGGTCGGCCAGTGACTCGTCCCATTGCGCATCGAGTGCCTGTTCGATGCTGCGGGTGGCGGCTTCGTCCCAGCGCAGGGCAGCGGCGCGGCGTGCGTAGGCAGCGACCACTGCGGGTGTTGCGTGCAAGGTGGCGGGCAGTGCGTCCCAGCAGTCGGCCAATGCATTGGCATCAGCCGCCTGTTCCACGCCCTGCGCGGCCCAGCGCGCCTGCAAGGCGTCGAGTTGCGATGCCGGCAAGGCCTGCTGCTGGCGCAGTGCGCCGATCAGGCCATAGGCCTCGAAGCCGCGCCCGGTGGCTTCCAGCGCCTGTGCGCGCAAAGCCAATCCGCGCGGTGGCAGCGGTTGTGCCTGCGGTGCGTCGAGTGCGGCCAGCGCATCGCCCGGCTTGCCTTGCGCGAGTGCATGTTCGGCAATGACCAGCGCGCGGATTGCCGCATGGCGTTCGCCGAAGCCTTCCAGCAGCGCGTTGCCGGCGGCATCGTCGCCGCGTGCGAATGCTGCCTTTGCGGCAAAGGCGCGCGCCACCGCTTCGGTATCGCCCGCATCCGCTGACTGCTTCAACAATTGTTCGGCGCGCGCGTAATCGCCGCGTTGCCATGCGGTCAGGCCATCGGTCAGCTTCGCCCGCGCCTGCCGCGCGCGATGCCGCTTCCACGCGCGGAACGGAAGCCGCAGCAGGTTCCACAGCAATGCGAACGCGAACATCAAGGCAAGCAGGATGCCGACGCCGGCAGCAACCGTGGTGGTGTAGTCGGTGCCACGGAAACGCACCAGCACATGGCCGGGGTCTTGCAGCAGCGCCTGCGCAAGCAATGCGCCCAACACCGCCAGCAGCAGCCAGAACAACACGTTGCGGAACAGGTTCATGCGGCCTCCGGTCCGTGGTGGTTCGCGCCCAGCATCGCAGGGGCGATGCGAGCGCGGCGTGATTGGCTCATTGCCCGCGCAGTGCGCGCAATTGCTGCAAGGTCGTGCCCGCCAATGGCGATGCGTGGCGCAGCGGCGCGGTCTTGAGTTCGTTCACGATGCGGCGCTTCTGCGCAAGCTGCGGCGCACCGGCCAGCAGCGTCTGCAACCAGCCGTCGATGTGAATCAATGCGCGGCGTAGGCCGGCTTCGTCGCGGCGCTCGATGGCGGCGCGGGCCAGCCCGGTTTCAATCTGCAATGCGGCGATGGCGGCTTCGCGGTCACTGTGGTCGCGCAGGCCGGCACGCGCGGAAGGCTGCACCTGCACGAACTTGCGCAGCAGGCGCTGGTGCCACGGCAGGTTTGCCGATGCGGCATCGCGCGTGCGTGCGTCGGTGGTCGCATCGATGCCGGTCTGCAGGCTGTCCAGCAGCACTTGCGCGCGGATGCGCGGGTCTGCGCCGAGGGCATCCAGTGCGGCGCGTTCCTGCGCCAGTGCCTGCCGCAGGTTGAGATAGGCCGGGTCGTCCAGCCCGTCCAGCAGCGGCGCGGCCAGTGCCAGCGCGCGCTGCGCGCCGTCCATGTCGCCGTCCAGTTGCAGGCGTTGCTGGCCGATGGCGAGCAGCAGTTCCACCTGATCCAGCCGCAGCGCCTGCGCGCCGTGGCGGTCGGGATCGGCAAGTCTGGAAACGCTGTCTTCGATCAATGCGGCGCGCTGGCCGATGCCGAGCACTTCATCCCGCAGCACGCGGTTGGTGGCTTCCGCCTGTTGCAGCCGCTGCGCTTGCGCGCGCTGGGCCTGGCGCAAGGCTTCCACCCGCGAATCCAGCGCGTCGCGTTGTTGCTGCGCATCGGCATTCGCCCGTGCCTGCTGCGCCTGCAACTGCTGCCAGCCATACCAGCCACCCGCGCCCAGCACGATGGCGAGCAAGAGCAACAACAGCAGGCTGCCGGCGTGCGAGCGCCGTGCAGGTGCGGGGAGAGTGGGCGTCGGGTCGTTCACCCGCGCAATGCTAAACGAAGGTGTCGATGGCGGCGCGCAGCAGCGATGCAGGACGTGCATCGGTGGCGGTCACGATGCGCCGGAAACCGGCTTCACGCGCGGCCTGCGCCAGCCGCCCACTCGCGGCGACCACCGCGACCCGATGCAGCCGCGCATGCAGTGAAGCCGGTGCCTGCGCCAGCAATGCGTGCAGGGCTTCGGCACTGCTCAACATCAGCAAGGTTTTGTTCGGCGTGGCGAGTGCTTCCTGCAACCGCACCCATGCCTGCGGCGGAACGGTGACCGGCACGCGCGCATACACGTCCGCGCGCAGCACCTGCGCGCCGCGCTTCTGCAACGCGGGCGCAAGCGCACCGCGTCCGCCGGGTGCGGTGACCAGACCGATGCGCTTGCCGGCGATGGCCTGCAACTGCGGCATCGCCAGCAGGCCTTCGCTGTCCATGCGTGTGGGCGAATGTGCGTCGATGCCGATGCGCGAAAGTGCGCGGCGGGTGCCTTCGCCCACTGCCAACCATGGTTGCCCGCGACGCGGCTTGAATGTGCGCAGTGCCGATGCCGCGCGCACTGCATTCGGGCTGGTGAACAGCAGCAGATCGCAGGTGAGCGCGGCATCCAGCGCTGCTTCGGCATCGCAACGCATCTCGATGGCCTGCGGCGACAGCGCCAGCAGCCGCGCACCGGCGCGCGCGGACGCGGCGCGCAGGGAGGCATGCTGGCCGCGCGGGCGCAGCGACAACACGGTCCAACCATTTAGCAGGGGCGTCGGCATCGCGCCAGCTTGGCACAGCACCCCTGCATGCGGCAGGCTGGCGGCATGGACACACATGTTTCTACGCAAACGCCCTTGGCCGCGCTGAGCGCGCATCTGGCCGGAATGCCGCCGGTCGCGGCCATGCAGCCGCAGGTGCTGGAATGGCGCGACGGCATGCTCTGCCTGGGTGCGCCGCTGGCTGCCAACGTCAATGACAAGGGCTGCGCCTTCGGCGGCAGCCTGTGTTCGCTGATGACCATCGCCGGCTGGGGGATCGGCTTCCTGCAACTGGCCGAAGCCGGGCTGGACGCGGACATCTACGTGGCCGACAGCCGCATCCGCTATCTCAAGCCGGTGTATGAAGACCTGCGGGTGGAAGCGCGGCTGGATATCGCGGGTGAGGGCGCTGCCGATGCACTGGATCTGGCCGGCGCGCTGCGCGCGCGCGGGCGCGTCAATTTCCGGGTGGAATCGCGTGCGCCGCTGGCCGATGGTGGCGTTGCCGCCGTGCTGGGCGCACGCTACGTCGCCATCGCCCGGTGAACCGCGTCGTGCCGGGTTAGGATGCGGGCACACGCCCACGGAGAATGCCGATGCCCCGCTTGCTGCTGCGTTGCCTGCTGCTGTGTTGCCTCGCGTTGCTGGCGGGTTGCCCCAAAGCCTCCAGCAAGGGTTCGGCGCTGGATCAGGCCCAATATGCGTGGTCGGCGGCGATCCGCTGGGGGGATTTCGAGGGCGCGTGGAATCTGGTCGAACCCAAGGTGCGCGAGGAAAAGCCGCTGAGCGATATCGACTTCTCGCGCTACAAGCAGGTGCAGATTTCCAGCTATCGCGAGATGGGTGGCAGCACGCTGGGCAGCGGTGAAGTGGTGCGCGACATCGAGATCGGCGTGATCAATCGCAACACGCTGGCCGAGCGCACGGTGCGCTACCGCGAGCGCTGGCGCTACGACGAAGCATCCAGGACCTGGTGGCAGCTTTCGGGCCTGCCCGACCTGTGGCAGGGCGAATGAGCGCGGCACGGGTACAATCGCCGCCCCGTATCGCCATCACCCGGTCCTTCCCGTGACGTTTGCAGAACTGGTCGCCTTTGCCGGCCGCAACCCGATCCTGTCGCTGGCGCTGCCCGGCATCACCATCGCCATCATCTGGAACGAGATCGCGGGCCTGCTGGGCGGCATCCGCCGGATCGGCCCGGCCCAGCTGACCGCGCTCATCAATCGTGACAATGCGCTGCTGGTCGATGTGCGCCCGGCGGCGGACTTCGCCAAGGGCCATATCGCCGGTTCGAAGAACGTGCAGATGAGCCAGTTCGACCCCGAGAACAAGCAGCTCACGCCGGCCAAGGCGCTGCCAGTGGTGCTGGTGTGCAAGCTCGGCCAGACCGCCAGCGACGCCGCCAAGCGCCTGCGCAAGGCCGGGTTCACCAATGTTAGCGTGCTGGAAGGCGGCATCCAGGCCTGGCAGGCGGCGGATCTGCCGCTGGTCAAGGGCCGCTGACGGGATTCGGGTGCCGGGGGCTTGTGATCCGCCCCGAGCCGCCCCAAGTCAGGCAGGCACACGCTGCCGCGTGCGATAATCGCCCACTTTTCCGCGCCACACATACGATTTCTGGAGTTGTCCATGTCCGATGAAAACCTGAACGGTGCCGCCCCGGCTGCCGATGCCCAGCCGCAGGGCGCGACCTTCACCGTCGAAAAGCTGTACGTGAAGGATCTGTCCTTCGAAGCGCCGAACGCGCCGCAGGTGTTCAACGAACAGGGCCAGCCCGACCTGCAGATGAAGCTCAACCAGAAGGTGCAGCGCCTGAACGAGAGCGCCTTCGAAGTCAGCCTCGGCATCACCCTGACCTGCACCTTGAACGGCAAGACCGCGTATCTGGCCGAAGTGGAACAGGCCGGCGTGTTCGGTCTGGGTGGCTTCGAGCCGCACATCCTCGACGCGATGCTCGGCATCCAGTGCCCGAACATCCTGTACCCGTACGCAGCGGCTTCGGTTGGCCAGCTCATCACCGCTGGCGGCTTCCCGCCGTTCCCGATGCAGCCGATCAATTTCGAAGCGCTGTACGGCGAAACCCTGCGCCAGCGCGCCGAGCAGGTTGCGCAGCAGGGCGGCGACTTGCTCGCCAACACCGAAGCAGCCGGCAACGCCTGAGCTGGCGACTGCATGACGCAGTCCGACAACAAGCCGGCAGTCGCGGTGCTCGGGGCGGGTTCCTGGGGCACCGCACTGGCCGCGCTGATCGCCCGTCACGGCCACTCCACGGTGCTGTGGGGGCGCGATGCCGCCACCGTCGCGGCGATTGAATCGCAGGGCGAAAACACCCGCTACCTGCCCGGCATTCCGTTGCCGGGCGGTTTGCGCGCAACCACCTCGCTGCATGAAGCGCTGGCCGATGCTGATCTGGTCTTGGTCGTCGTGCCCTCGCATGCCTTTGCCGAGACCCTGCGCGCGGTTGCGCCGCTGCGTCCGTCGCAGGCCGGCGTGGCGTGGGCGACCAAGGGCTTCGAGCCCGGCAGCGGGCGCTTCCTGCATGAAGTTGCGGGCGAATTGTTGGGTGATGACGTGCCGCTGGCCGTGGTCACCGGCCCGTCCTTCGCCAAGGAAGTGGCCGAAGGCCTGCCCACGGCGCTTACCGTGCATTCGGATGATGCCGACTTCTGCCAGCAGGTGGCCGATGCCCTGCACGGCCCCGCCTTCCGCGCCTACACTGGCGACGACGTGCGCGGTGCCGAACTCGGTGGCGCGATGAAGAACGTGCTGGCGGTCGCCACCGGCGTGGCCGATGGCATGGGCCTTGGCCTGAACGCCCGCGCCGGCCTGATTACCCGTGGCCTCAACGAAATGCTGCGCCTGAACATCGCCCTTGGTGGTCGCCCGGAAACCCTGATGGGGCTGGCCGGGTTGGGCGATCTGGTACTCACCTGCACTGGCGACCTGTCGCGCAACCGCCGCCTGGGTCTGGCGCTGGGCAGGGGCCAGACCATCGACGAAGCGGTGAAGGCGATTGGGCAGGTGGTGGAATCCCTGCAAACCGCCAATGAAGTGATGCGGCTGGCGCAGCGCCATGGGCTGGATCTGCCGATTTCCGAAAACGTGCGCGACGTGCTGCACGGCACGGTGACGCCATCGGAAGGGCTGGCCCGGCTGATGGCGCGCGAACGCAAGGCCGAATACCCGCAGTCGCTGTTTGGTTGAGGCACCCGCAG
The DNA here is from genome assembly GCF_047606765.1 of Thermomonas sp. Taxonomy (GTDB): domain Bacteria; phylum Pseudomonadota; class Gammaproteobacteria; order Xanthomonadales; family Xanthomonadaceae; genus Thermomonas. Next base: position 6,888 of record NZ_JASGED010000127.1, read on the forward strand.
GCGCACCTACCGCCGCTTTCGTAGCTGCCGAGCTTGCTCGGCATTGTGGGAGCCATGCGGAGCAAGCTCCGCATCTACGAGAGACTTCTTCAACATGCCGCCTGCGGCGGATCACGTTGCGGGAATCAACTCCACCACGTCCGGGTGCAGCGCGGCCAGACCCTGGTCGAAGGTTGCCAGCTTGCCGCCATGCCTGCGTGCCAGCGATGCCAGATAGGCATCGGTTACCTGCCTGTGGCCCAGTACGCCTTTCCAGTCCACCTGCAGATAGTCGATGGCATCCGCCCAGAAGCGGTGGCGCGGGTGTTCGATCAGGCTGCGCAGCGGCACGCGCGCGGATTCTGCATTCGCTACGGCGCGTGTCGCCAACAGAACGCGCAGCAAGCTGCCTTGGGTGATCGGGCAAGTGGCGAAACAGGAATGGAGCGTGCCAAACCAGCGTTCGGCGGTGCTGTGATGCACATGCGATTGATCCGCAAGGGCAACCAGCACATTGCCGTCGAGCAGGACGGCGGGCTCCATCGCCGTGCTTACCATTCGTCTTCCAGTGCCTTCACGTCTTCGTCCGTGACAGGGCGGGGCGAACGCACCACGGCGAGTCCGGTCACAGGACTAATGGAATAGGCCGCAGCTGGTTCAGCAACCCGATTCGTCACCACAGGTGGCTCCAACCCCCGCCGCATCAGCTCGGCCACGATCTGGCCCAGGCTGCGCCTGTTGTGGCGCGCAAGGCTGGTGGCGATGCGGTGCAGGTCGTCGGGCAGGTCGATGGTGGTGCGCATGACCGCATCATGATGCGGTCGCATCATGATGTCAAACCACAACAAAAAACGCCCGGCGATGCCGGGCGTTTTCGTGTTGCGTGGATGCTGGGATTACCAGGTGATGCGCGGGCCGACCAGCCACTGCGTGTCGCCACCGGAGAACTTCACGTCCGCCGCCACGCCCCAGGTCTGGTTGATCTTGACCACACCGCCGAGGCGACCATAGGCGTCACCGTCGTAGTGGTGGCCGTCCTCGTAGCCAAGCAGGGCATAGCCTTCGAACTTCGGGGCCAGTGCGCTGCGCACGCCGGCTTCGATGCTGTAACCCTCGAGCTTCGCGCTGCTGCCGGCATCGAACTTGTCATAGGCCACGTTGGCGACGAAGTCGGACTTCGGCGAGAACGCGCGGTTGTAGCCCACGCCGGCACGCCACTGGTCGAAATCCACGCTGGTGCCGTCGATCTTCTGGTTGGCATAGGTGCCGAACAGGTGGACGTTCTTGTGTACGGCGACCGAGCCGCCCAGGCCCCAGCCGTCGGCGTCGCCGGCGTCGGTATTGGTGGCGACGTAACCGCCCTGCACGTGGTTGTAGGACAGGCCGCTGTCCTGCGCGGACGCGGCGAAGGGCAGGGTAGCCAGCAGGGCAAGAGCAATGACAGAACGCTTCATGTGACACCTCATCGTTGTTGTTGTAGGCGCCGGGCCATGTGGCCTGACGTGGGGTGCATTCTGAATGCGCGTCTGCAACCGGGCCTGAATACAGAACCGAGCGGTACATGAACTATTCGGGTTCGCTGTGGTCGGGGGCAGCGCGCTCAGGCTGCGCCATCGAAGCCCATCTGCCGCCAGGCCTCGAACACGGTCACCGCCACCGCGTTGGACAGGTTGAGGCTGCGGTTGTGCGGGCGCATCGGCAGGCGCAGACGTTGTGCCTCGGGGATGTTGCTCAGCACATCAGGCGGCAGGCCGGCGGTTTCGCTGCCGAACAGAAACACGTCGCCAGCGCGGTAGGCGGGCGTGTCGAAGCGCACCGCGCCGCGCGTGGAGAAGGCGAACACCCGTGGCGGCGCACCTTCGGTGGCTGCGATGACGGCCAGCGCGGCATCAAGATCGTCATGCACCTGCATCGGCGCGTACTCGTGATAGTCCAGCCCTGCGCGGCGCAGGTGCTTGTCGTCGATGTCGAAGCCCAGCGGCTTGACCAGATGCAGCCGCGCGCCGGTGTTGGCGCACAGGCGGATCACGTTGCCGGTATTGGGCGGGATTTCCGGGCGATGCAGGATGACGTGGAACATCGGCTTGCCGAGCGCGGCGGGTGGCTTTTGGCACAGTGTATCGGCGCTGCGTGGCGGCTAGGATTGCGGCCTCACCGGGGTGTCCCGGTTTCTTCGCTTGCTCAGGAGTCGTCCATGTCCGTGTTCCGTCCCGCCGCACTGGCGCTTGCCCTTGCCACCGCGCTGTCTGCCGGTGCCTACGCGCCGCAGGCGCAGGCTGCCGAGCTGCCGGCGGTCGATATCCCGCATCAGAGCTTCACCCTGCCCAACGGGCTGCGGGTGATCGTGCATACCGACCGCAAGGCACCGATCGTGGCGGTCAATGTCTGGTATCACGTTGGCAGCAAGGACGAGCCGGCGGGCCGCAGCGGCTTTGCCCACCTGTTCGAGCACCTGATGTTCAACGGCAGCGAGAACGCGCCGGGCGAGTTCTTCGCCCCGTTCAAGCAGGTGGGTGCCACCGGCCAGAACGGCACCACCAATTCCGACCGCACCAATTATTTCGAGAACGTGCCGACCACCGCGCTGGACACGGCGCTGTGGATGGAATCCGACCGCATGGGCCACCTGCTGGGCGCGATCGACCAGAAGACGCTGGACGAGCAGCGCGGCGTGGTGCAGAACGAGAAACGCCAGGGCCAGAACCAGCCCTACGGCCAGGTGTGGGACGAACTTGGCAAGGCCATGTACCCGAAGGGCCACCCGTACCACCACAGCACGATTGGCTCCATGAACGACCTCAACGCGGCGTCGCTGGACGACGTGAAGACCTGGTTCAAGACCTGGTACGGCCCGAACAATGCGGTGCTGGTGCTGGCCGGCGACATCGACCTGGCCACCGCGAAGGAAAAAGTGGCGAAGTACTTCGGCCACATCCCGGCCACGCCGACGATGGCGCAGCCCAAGGTCAACGTATCGCCGCTGAAGGCCGACAGCCGTGGCGAAATGACCGACAACGTGCCGCAGTCGCGGGTGTTCCGGATGTGGAACGTGGCCGAATACGGCCAGCCTGACCTCGACCGCCTGCAACTGTTCGCGCATGTGCTGGGTGGTGCCAAGTCCTCGCGTCTCGACAAGCGGCTGGTGCATCAGGACAAGCTGGTGGACAACATCAGCGCCTCTGCCTACGGCGCGCAGCTGAGCAGCAGCTTCATGATTACCGCCACGGTGAAACAGGGCGTGGACGTGGCCAAGGTGGAAGCGGCCATCGATGAAGAACTCGAAAAGCTGCTGAAGGACGGCCCGACCCAGGACGAACTGGATCGCGCCCGTACCAGCATCCAGGCCGGCTGGATCCGTGGCGTGGAGCGCATCGGCGGTTTCGGCGGCAAGGCCGATGCACTGGCCGAGTGCGCGGTGTTCACCGGCGACCCGGGCTGCTTCCGTGACAGCCTGAAGACGCTGAGCGAGGCCACCATCGCCAATGTGCGCGCTGCCGGCAACAGCTGGCTGGGCGCGGGCAAGGGCAGCCACACGCTGGTGGTGAACCCCGGCAAGCGCGTGGACATTCCGGAAGACCCGGCGGTCACCCCGGCACCGTTCAAGACCCCGGCCGTCGATCCGAAGTACAAGACCACCGCCAGCGGCGTGGATCGCAAGGCCGGCGTGCCGATGCCGGCGAGCTTCCCGGACCTGAAGTTCCCCGAGGTGCAGCGCGCCACCCTGCGCAATGGCACCAAGGTGGTGCTGGCCGAGCGCCATGACATCCCGGTGGTGCAGATGAGCTACGAGTTCCGTGGCGGCTACGCGGCGGATCCGGTGGACAGGCCGGGTACTGCCAGCTTCGTCATGGGCCTGCTGGACGAAGGCGCGGGCGATCTCGATGCGCTGGCCTTCGCCGACCGGGCCGCAGCACTGGGCGCGCAGATGGGGGCCGGTGCCAGCCTGGACAGCGGCAATGCCTATCTGTCCGCGTTGAAGACCAATCTGGCACCGTCGCTGGCGTTGTTCGCCGACATGCTGCGCAAGCCGCGCTTCGAGCAGAGCGAGATCGACCGCGTGAAGGGCCAATGGATCGCCGGCATCAAGCAGGAGAAGGCAAACCCCAATGCCCTGATCCAGCGCGTGCTGCCCGGGCTGGTCTATGGCGAAGGCCATCCCTATGCCGCGCCGCGTACCGGCAGCGGTACCGAGGCGTCCATCGCCGGCCTGACCCGCGCCGATCTGCAGGCATGGCACGCCAGTGCCCTGTGCCCGCAGGACGCCACGTTGGTGGTGGTGGGCGACACCACGCTGGCCGAAATCGTGCCGGTGCTGGAGCAGCACTTCGGTGACTGGAAGGCTGCGGGCAAGGCCCAGGCTGCCACCAGCATCCCGGCGGTGGCCGCGCCGGCCAAGCCGCGCGTGTTCCTGATCGACCAGCCGGGCGCGGTGCAGGCCAACATCGTCGCCGCCAAGGCGGTGCCTTCCAGCGCCGATCCGGGTTCGGTCAAGTTCGACATGGCCAACATGGTGCTGGGTGGCGACTTCACCGCCCGCCTCAACATGAACCTGCGCGAGGACAAGCACTGGTCCTACGGTGCCCGCGCCGGTGCCGGCGGTGCGCTGGGCCAGCGCCTGTGGTCGGCCTCCGCGCCGGTGCAGATCGACAAGACCGGCGAGTCGGTGGCCGAAGTGCAGCGCGAGATCGCCGAGTTCGCCAGCGGCAAGCGTGGCGCGAGCGTGGAGGAAGTCGAAGGGATGGAGAAGATCCTCACCCTGAGCCTGCCCGGCGCGTATGAGACTGCGTCCTCGGTGATGAGCACCATCGCCAGCAACGTGCTCTACAACCGCCCGGACGACTACGTGTTCAAGCGCATGGCCGAGATCAAGGCGATGACGCCTGAGCAGGTCAACGCCGCCGCCAAGGTGCTGGATCCCAGCGGCCTGACCTGGCTGGTGGTGGGCGACCTCACCAAGACCGAGCAGGTCGTGCGCGACCTCAAGCTGGGCGAAGTCACGGTGCTGGACGCCGATGGCAAGCCGGTATCGAAGAAGTAGGCGATCCGTTCATCCTGTTGCAGCCGATGCCCGCCACACTGGCGGGCATCGTGCTTTCTGGAGTTTGCGCATGCGTTCGATGTTGTTGCTGGGTTGTGTCCTGTCGCTTTCAGCGTCCCTTTCCGCCTGCACCTTCGTACATATGGCACCGGGCGCGAAGCAGGTGAAAGTGCTGCCCGCCGCGCCGGTCGGCTGCGAGCAGCGTGGCGAGGCGAGTGTGTCGGTGCGCCATCAGGTCGGCTTCTACGAGCGCAGCGACATCCAGGTGCGTGACGAGCTGGAGACGCTGGCGCGCAACGAAGGCCCAGGCCTGGGTGCGGACAGCATCAGCCCGCTGGGCCCGCCGCAAGACGGTAGCCAGCGCTGGGCGTTGTGGCGCTGCGGGCGCTGATGGCGCTTCGATAGGCGGTTTTCCGGCCATACGTCGGCGGATGGCGGCGTAAAGCGTTATCCTGTGCGGTTCATGCGCCAGCAAAGCGCCCGCACACGAGTCCGCCCCATGCTGTTCCAACACGTCGCCATCGCCGGTCTGGCCCATATCGATGCCCCCCGCCGCCTGTCCTCGGAGGAGATCAATATCCGGCTGAAGCCAACGCTGGATCGCCTCGGCATCAAGACCGACGTGCTCGGCGAGATCGCCGGCATCCATGCGCGCTACCTGTGGGAAGAAGACGTGCAGGCCTCCGACGTGGCGACGCTGGCCGGCGTGAAGGCACTGGCCGACGCCGGCATCGACCCGGACAAGGTCGGCCTGCTGGTCAATACCTCGGTCAGCCGCGACTACCTGGAGCCTTCGACCGCCAGCATTGTCAGCGGCAACCTGGGCCTGCCCGACACCTGCCAGAACTTCGACGTAGCCAATGCCTGCCTTGCCTTCATCAACGGCATGGACATCGCCAGCCGCATGATCGAGCGCGGCGAGATCGACTACGCCCTGATCGTGGATGGCGAAACCGCCAACCTCGCCTACGAGAAGACCCTGGAGCGTCTGGGCCGCGAGGACGCCACCGAGGAGCAGTTCCGCAACGAGCTGGCCACACTGACCCTGGGCTCCGGTGCCGCCGCGATGGTGCTGGCCCGCGCCGAACTCGCCCCCGGCGCACCGCGCTACAAGGGCGGCGTCACCCGCGCCGCCACCGAGTGGAACAAGCTGTGCCGCGGCAACCTGGACGGCATGGTCACCGACACCCGCATGCTGCTGATCGAAGGTATCAAGCTGGCGCAGAAGACCTTCGGCGCGGCCAAGCAGGCGCTGGGCTGGGTGTCCGAGGAGCTGGATCAGTTCGTCATCCACCAGGTCAGCAAGGTGCATACCGCCGCCTTCACCAAGGCGATTGGCATCGACCCGAAGAAAGTCATGACCATCTTCGGCGAACACGGCAACATCGGCCCGGCATCTGTGCCGATCGTGCTGTCCAAGCTGCGCGAACTGGGCCGCCTGAAGAAAGGCGACCGGGTGGCGCTGCTGGGCATCGGCTCCGGCCTGAACTGCTCGATGGCGGAAGTGGTTTGGTGAACGCCGCCATGCAGCGCGGGATTCTTCGCAAAAGTCCTTGAAATACAGAAGGTTGCGAGCCATTCCATATAGATGGAATGCGGTTAATTCGCGAATTTCAATCTGTTAATTCGCGAATCAGTCGTTTTAATTCTAGAATCCGCGCATGGCCCGCCCCAGCCGTTCCCCGGAAATCGATGCCGCCCTGCTGCGGGCGGTGGCCGAGCATCCGCGCGATCTGGTCGCGATGGTGGCGGCCCAGCTGGGTCTGTCGCCGTCGCGGGTCAACATGCGGGCGCGGGCGCTGGTCGCGGGCGGCTATCTGGTCAAGCATGGCTCCACCCGGCCGACCTATGCGCTGGGCGCGAACCGGCGTTGCGTGCGTGACTATCCGCGCGCCGGGCTGGCCGAGGACCGGGTCTGGTTTGGCGACCTGCTGCCGCTGCTGGAACACCTGCCACGCAACGTGCTGGACATCGCCCATCACGGCGTCACCGAGATGGTGAACAACGCAGTGGATCACTCCGGGGCGCATGTCGTGTCCGTTGCGATGGAATGCAGCGGCGGGCAGTTGCGGTTCGTGGTGGCCGACGATGGCATGGGCATCTTCCGCAAGATCACCCGCGTGCTGGATCTGCCGGACGAGCGTCTCGTGCCGCTGGAGCTGTCCAAGGGCAAGCTGACCACCGACCCGCAGCGTCATAGTGGCGAGGGCATTTTCTTCACCTCGCGCATGTTCGATATCTACCGGATCGAATCGGGTGGATTGGTGTTCGACCATGACATGCAGTACGACCTCGACCTGCTGGATGACACCCGCGATGTTGCCGGTACGCGCGTGGAGATGCAGGTGTCCACGGATTCGCCGCGCACGGTCGAAGCGGTGTTCGCCGAATACTCCAGCGGCCCGGACGACTACGCATTCGCGCGCACCGTGGTGCCGGTGCGGCTGGCAAAGGTGGGCGATGAAAACCTGATCTCGCGCTCGCAGGCCAAGCGCCTGTTGCAGCGGGTCGAGCGTTTCCGCCACGTGGTGCTGGATTTCGCCGAGGTCGGAGGCATCGGTCAGGCCTTTGCCGACGAAATTTTCCGCGTGTTCGCCAACGCGCATCCGGATGTGGAACTGCTGCACGCCGATGCAACGCCGGGCGTGCAGCAGATGATCCGTCGCGCACAGGCCCTGCGTGACGAACAAAACGGCCAGTTGCCGCCATTGCAATGACAGGACGCGCCTTGAACTTTCCCGACTACCCCTTCACACCGCAGCGTTTAGACGTGCGCCCCGGCATCGCCATGTCGTATCTGGACGAAGGCCCGCGCGATGGCGACGTGATCGTCATGCTGCACGGCAATCCGTCGTGGAGTTTCTACTGGCGGCATCTGGTGTCAGGCTTGTCGGATCGATACCGCTGCATCGTGCCGGATCACGTCGGCATGGGCCTGAGCGACAGGCCGGACGATGCGCCGTCGGCATCGCCCAGTTATGACTACACGCTGCAATCGCGCATCGATGACGTGGATGCGTTGCTGCAGCATCTTGGCATCAACGGCCCGGTGACGCTGGCGGTCCACGACTGGGGCGGGATGATTGGCTTCGGCTGGGCGCTGCGTGATCCTTCACGCATCAGGCGTCTGGTCATCACCAACACTGCCGCATTTCCGTTGCCAAAGGCCAAGCGTTTCCCGATGCGGCTGGCGATGGGGCGTGATTCGCGTTTCGGCGGCTGGCTGATCCGCCGCTTCAATCTGTTCGCACGTGGCGCGGCGTGGTTCGGCACAAAACGCACATTGTCGAAGGACGTGCGCGCGGCTTACGCCGGTGTGTATGACGGCTGGGACAAGGCGATCTCCACCCTGCGCTTCATGCAGGACATCCCGCTCCACGCAGGCGACCGCGCGATGCCGCTGGTGCAGGCAAGTGCGCAGGCGCTGCCTGGCTATGCGGACCGTCCGGTATTCATCGGCTGGGGCTTGCGCGATTTCGTGTTCGACAAACACTTCCTCGATGGCTTCCGCGCGGCGCTGCCAAATGCCGAAGTGCATGCGTTCGAGGATGCAGGCCACTACGCGCTGGAAGACAAGCACGAAGCCTTGGTGCCGAAGATTCGCGCTTTCCTCGACGCCAATCCGCTGGCCCGATTTTAACTGGCTTGATTCAACACTGCGGGCAGCGGGTTCTTCATCGCCTCGTCCACACCAGACCAATCCGCAGGCGTGAGCGCCGGCAAACCATGTGCGATGCGCGCCTTGTCGCATTGCGCGCTGGCCGCGCCGAACTCCCAGCTGGCCGGCACCAATGCGCAGACCGAGGGCCTCCTGTCGTGGATGGTGCAGCGGCTGTAGCGGCCGATGTCGGCATCCAGCGCGATGCAGCGCGGGTGGGCCTGCGAGGTGCCACGCATCGCGCGCTCGTGGGTGCGCAGCGGTTCGGTCAACTCGAATGGCACCACGCCGCCCAGCGCGGGATCGGCTTCCGACCAGTGGAAGCTCACCCGGAAGTAGGCGCAGCAGGCACCGCAGGTCAGGCAGGGATGGGTGGCGGACATGCGCCCATTGTCGGCGACAATGGCGTCATGAGCGAAGCGCCCCGCACAGACGTCTGCAATATCGCCGCCGCATTGCCGCGCCTTGCGCGCGAACGCCCCGATCAGGTGGCGATGCGCTGCCCCGGTCGCAATGGGCGTTATGACGTGTCGCTGACCTATGCGCAATTGGACGCGCGCAGCGATGCAATCGCTGCAGGACTCGCCAAACGCGGCATCACGCGCGGCACCCGCACGGTGGTGATGGTGCGGCCCACGCCGGCGTTTTTCCTGCTGATGTTCGCGCTGTTCAAGGTGGGCGCGGTGCCGGTGCTGGTCGATCCCGGCATCGACAAGCGCGCATTGAAGCAATGCCTGGATGAGGCTGCGCCTGCTGCGTTCATCGGCATTCCACTTGCGATGCTGGCGAAGGCGCTGCTGGGCTGGGCGAAGGCGGCACGCTTGCGCATCACCACCGGCAGGTTCGCGCTGCTGGCCGATGCCACGCTGGCGCAGATCGAAGCCGAAGGTGCAGGCGCGGGATCGCAACTGGCAGCGACCGATGGCGATGACGTGGCCGGCATCCTGTTCACCAGCGGCAGCACCGGCGTGCCGAAGGGCGTGGTCTATCGGCATCGTCACTTCGTCGCGCAGATCGCGATGCTGGGCGATGCGTTCGGCATCGCGCCCGGCGGCATCGACCTGCCCACCTTCCCGCCGTTCGCATTGTTCGATCCGGCGCTGGGCCTGACCAGCATCATCCCGGACATGGACCCCACGCGCCCGGCGAAGGCCGACCCGCGCAAGCTGCATGCAGCCATCGAACGCTTCGGCGTGACCCAGTTGTTCGGCTCGCCTGCCTTGATGGCAGTGCTGGCGGCGCATGGCGAAAAACTGCCCACGGTGAAGCGCGTGACATCCGCTGGCGCGCCGGTGCCGCCCGATGTAGTGCAACGCATGCTGGAACTGCTGCCACACGATGCGCAATTCTGGACGCCGTATGGCGCGACCGAATGCCTGCCGGTGGCGGTGATCGAAGGCCGCGAATTGCTGACCCTGCGCGCACGTACCGAAACCGGCGCGGGTACCTGCGTGGGTCGTGCGGTGCTGCCCAATGAGGTGCGCATCATCCGCATCGATGACGCGGCCATCGTCGAATGGTCGGACGATCTTCTCGTAGTGCCCGGCATCGTCGGTGAAATCACCGTCGCCGGCCCCAGCGCCACCGACAGTTATTTCAACCGCGACGCGCAGACCGCGCTGGCGAAGATTCACGAAAGGCTGCCGGATGGCAGCACGCGCATCGTCCATCGCATGGGCGATCTTGGTTATTTCGATGCCGAAGGCCGGCTGTGGTTCTGCGGGCGCAAGTCACAACGGGTGGAAACCGATGCCATCACCCTGTTGTGTACCGAGCAGATCGAGCCGGTGTTCAACACGCATCCGCAGGTGTTGCGCACCGCGCTGGTCGGCCTGGGGCCGCTGCGCGCGCAGACAGCCGTGCTGTGTTTCGAACTGAAGCCGGGCAGCCACGCAAACCCTGCCGAAGTGGCGGATGAACTGCGCCATGTCGCGGCCAGCTTCCCGCATACCGCGCGCGTGGGTGCGTTCCTGCATCACGCAGAACCATTCCCGGTCGATATTCGCCACAACGCCAAGATCGGGCGCGAGAAACTGGCGGCATGGGCGGCGCGGCAATTGGAGATGCAGCAATGAGGATCCTGGTGACCGGCGGTGGCGGTTTTCTCGGGCAGGCGCTCTGCCGTGGTCTGGTCGAACGCGGGCATGCAGTGACCAGCTACAACCGCAGCCACTACCCGGCGCTGGACGCCATCGGCGTGCGCCAGCTACGTGGCGATCTTGGCGACCACGATGCGGTGATGGCCGCGTTTGCCGGTGGTTTCGATGCCGTATTCCATAACGCGGCGAAAGCCGGCACGTGGGGCAGTTACGCCAGCTATCACAGCGCCAATGTCGTCGGCACGCGGAACGTGCTGGAAGCCTGCCGCGCGCACGGTATCGGCAGGCTGGTCTACACCTCCACGCCCAGCGTGACCCATCGCGCCACGCATCCGGTGGAAGGCGGTACGGCAGACACCGTGCCCTATGGCGACAACTTCCAGGCGCATTACGCGACGACCAAGACCATCGCGGAGAAGGAAGTGCTGGCGGCGAACGATGCGGCGCTCGCCACCGTCGCGCTGCGCCCGCGCCTGATCTGGGGGCCGGGCGATCAGCAAATCCTGCCGCGCCTCGTACAGCGCGCAAAGGCGGGCCGGCTGCGTTTCGTTGGTGATGGCAACAACCTGATCGACACTACTTACATCGACAATGCCGCGCAGGCGCATTTCGACGCCTTCGAGCATCTCGCGCCCGGTGCTGCCTGCGCGGGCAAGGCCTACTTCATCAGCAATGGTGAACCCAGGACCACGCGCGAAACCATCAACGGCCTGCTGGCCGCGGCCGGTGCGCCGCAGGTGGACAAGACCCTGCCGTTCCGCGCGGCCTATGCCATCGGCGTGGTCTGCGAAGGCCTGTGGCATGCGCTGCCGCTGAAGGGTGAGCCGCCGATGACGCGCTTCCTTGCCGAACAGTTGAGCACGACGCACTGGTATTCGATGGCACCGGCCACGCGCGACTTCGGTTATGTGCCGAAGGTGAGTTTTGCGGAAGGGTTGGAGCGGTTGCGGGCATCGCTGATTGACCAATGATGGCGTGCTGGCCGGCGGGGATGCACAGCCGCCTTATCCAGTCATCCACGACTGATGCGGCGGACGCGGGCCATCCTTGGCCCGCTCTGCACATCCCCCGCCAGCCACACGCCGTGCTCGGCCTCTGCCGGAAATGGAAGCCATCTACAATGCGCCCATGACCAACGCCCCCTTCAACTGGAAGCAACCCGCAGGCCGCGCGCTGGAAATCGCGCTCAACCGTGCGCTGGCGCTGGACGAGGACACCTGCGCCGCATTGAAGCCGCTGGACGGGCAGCGCGTGGCACTGACCCTGACCTCGCCACCGCTGGCCTTGCAGGTGATGGTGGATGGCGACGCACTGCGCGTCGGCCCTGTCGATGCACAGCACGAACCTGATCTTGGCGTGCGCGCCACGCTGGCTGGCCTGCTGGGCCAGCTCCCGATGTTCAGAAGTGGCGATGCCGCCCCGGTGGGCAAGCTGCGCATCGAAGGCGATGCCGAACTTGCACGCCGCCTGCAGAAACTGGCGCAGGGTTTCGACCCCGACTGGCAGCAACCCTTCGTGGCGGTATTCGGCGACGTGATCGGCGTGCAGGTGGCGAAGGCGGTGTCCGCCGGCCTGAAGCAGGCGCAGGTCGCGGGCCGCAGTCTTGCCGAAACGGCTGCCGAATACGTGACCGAGGAAAGCCGCGACGTGGTGCCGCGCGCGGAACTCGACGCCTTCCACGACGACGTGGATGCATTGCGTGACGACGTGGAACGCATCGCCGCAAAAATCGCCCGCCTGCAACGTGCGCAAGGAGCCGGCGCATGAAGTCGGCGCTGCGTGCGATGCGCATTGGCCGGGTGCTGGTGCGCTACCGGCTGGATGCCCTGCTGGACGGCACGCCCGCCGAGCGTTGGTTGAAACTGATGCGTCCGTTCGTGCCGCGCGCTTCGGCGGAAATCGAGGCGCAACCGCGTGGCGCACGCCTGCGCCTGGCCTTGCAGGAACTGGGGCCGATCTTCGTCAAGTTCGGGCAGATTCTTTCCACGCGCCGTGACCTGGTGCCGCCGGACATCGCCGAAGAACTGACGCTGTTGCAGGATCGCGTTGCCCCGTTTGATGGCGAGCAGGCGCGCGCACTGGTGGAAGAAGCGTTGGGCCAGCGCATCGATGCCGCCTACGCGGATTTCGACACCACACCGCTGGCCTCCGCCAGCATCGCGCAGGTGCATGCGGCCACCCTGCATAGCGGTCGCGAAGTGGTGGTCAAGGTGCTGCGTCCCGGCATCGGCAAGCAGATCGCTGCCGACATCGCGCTGCTGCGCGTACTGGCCGGCATCGTGGATCGCACCCATCCGAACGCCGACAAGATTCGCCCGAAGGAAATCGTCGCCGAGATCGAAAACACATTGGCGGCGGAACTGGACTTGCAGCGCGAAGCCGGCAATGCCAGCGTGCTGCGCCGCAACTGGCAGGACTCGCCCGACCTGTACGTGCCCGAGGTGATCTGGACGCACACGGCGGAACGCGCGATGACGATGGAGCGGGTGCGCGGCATTCCGTCCGATGACATCGCCGCGCTGGATGCCGCCGGCATCGACCGCGCGAAACTGGCGGCCAAGGGCGTGCGCGTGTTCTATCAGCAAGTGTTCCGTGACAACTTCTTCCACGCCGATGCACACGCCGGCAACATCTGGGTTGATCCCGAACGCAAACGCGATCCGCGCTTCATCGCGCTGGACTTCGGGATCATGGGTCAGCTCTCCAGCGACGACCAGTACTGGCTCGCCGAAAACTTCATGGCGATCTTCAACCGCGACTATCGCCGCATCGCCGAATTGCACGTGCAGGCCGGCTGGATGCCGTCGTACATCCGCATCGACGAACTGGAAGCCGCCGCGCGCGCGGTCTGCGAGCCGTATTTCACCCGCCCCTTGAGCGAAATCTCGCTGGCCGAAGTGCTGGTCAAGCTGTTTCGCACCGCGCAGCGCTACGAACTCACGTTGCAACCGCAATTGATCCTGTTGCAGAAAACCCTGCTCAACATCGAAGGCGTGGGCCGCCAGCTGGATCCAAAGATCGACATCTGGGCGGTGGCGCGCCCGGTGCTGGAAAAAATCCTCGTCGAACGCTACAGCCCGCAGAGGTTGGCCAGCGAGTTCCGCCGGCAGCTTCCGGAGATCGTGACCCGCGCGCCGGAGATGCCGCGCCTGCTGCATGCGTGGCTGAAGCAGCAGGTCGATGGCCGGCACGAGCTTGCGATGCGTTCGCAGGACGTGCGCGATATTGCGCATTCGCTCAATGCGCTGCAGAAGCGCATGGTCGCTGCGATCCTCGGCGTTGGCCTGCTGATCGTGGCGGCGGTGCTGTATGCGCTGGAAGCCGGTGGGCCGCAGTTTGCGGGCGTGCCGGTGGCCACCTGGATTGCCGGCATTGGTGGCGTGTGGGCGCTGCTTGCCGCGTGGCCGCGACGCTAGCTGAAATTGTGTAACCCGTGCCTGCGCGGGCAGGATTCGCACGACATTCCGCGGATTGCACGACGATGGGTACAGGGCATCACCACCACGATCACGACCACGCGCATGACCACGCGCATGGTCACAGCCACGTGCCGCGCAACATCCGGCACGAGAAGCCGCTGTGGATCGCGTTCGGGCTGACCCTGTGCTTCCTGCTGGCCGAGGTGGTCGGCGGGTTGCTGAGCAACAGCCTTGCGCTGCTGTCCGACGCCGCGCACATGATGACCGACGTAGTCGCGCTGGGCATCGCGCTGTTCGCGGTGCGGATGGCGCGCAGGCCGGCGGATGCCAAGCGCACCTACGGCTATGCGCGGATGGAGGCGATTGGCGCGGTCATCAACGGTGGCCTGCTGTTCGTGCTGGCCGGCTTCATCCTGTGGGAAGCGGTGGGCCGCTTCCGTGCGCCGCAGCCTGTGGCATCCGGCACCATGCTGGTGATCGCGGTGCTGGGCCTGTGCATCAACCTGGTTTCGATGCGCTTGCTGGCGGCTGGCGCGGGCGAAAGCCTCAACGTGAAAGGCGCGTATCTGGAAGTGTGGAGCGACATGCTCGGCTCGCTGGGCGTGATTGCAGGCGCGCTGGTCATCCGCTTCACCGGCTGGACGGTGGTTGACCCGATCATCGCGATCTTGATCGGCCTGTGGGTGCTGCCGCGCACATGGGTGCTGCTGCGCGAAGCCGGACAAGTGCTGATGCAGGGCGTGCCCGTGGGGATCGATGTCGATGCCGTGCGTGGGGCCATGCGCGCGCAGCCCGGCGTGGCCGAAGTCCATGACCTGCACGTCTGGGCGCTTGGCTCGAAGGAGCCGATCCTCACCGCGCATGTGGTGCTGGCGGACGATGCCGGCGATGCAGACGCGGTGCGCATCGCGCTGGCAGACCTGCTGCAGGAACGCTTCGGCATCGGCCACGCCACCTTGCAGGTGGAGGCCCGCCATTGCGGCGGGCATGTGCATCCTTGAACGGGTTCCGATTCCGGCTCGTCATTCCGGCGGAAGCCGGAATCCAGTTTTGGAAAGCTGGACAAGAGCTGGATCCCGGCTTTCGCCGGGATGACGACCCGAAGCATCGATGACGAGCCAGAGCATTACCTCGCCGGCGCTGCCTTCTTCGCGTTCGCAAAATCACCGGCCACGAACACGCTCAACTGCTCCGGCTTGAAGAACTTGCGGATCGCGGCGTTCACCTTGTCCACGGTCAGCGCGCGCAACTCGTCGTCGAACTGCGCGCGTTCCAGCATCTTGCGGCCAAGGTAGGCATCGGAGTTCAGCATGCCGGCCACGGTGCCGTCGCTGGCACGCGCCTGCTCACGCTGGGTGAGGATGCCGCTCACTGCGTCCTTCAGTTCATCCGCAGTGATGCCGTCCTTGACGAAGCGTGCCAGTTCCTCGCGCACCGCCACTTCCAGCTTGTCCATGTTCTGCGGCGCGGCGATGGCCTGGATGCTGAAGCTGCCGGCATCGTCCTTGTTGTCGCGGCTGCTGTCGGCGCTGATGCCGCTGCCGATGCCGTAGCTCAGGCCATCCTTCTGGCGCACGCGGTCGCCCAGGCGCGACTTCAGGCCACCGCTGCCGAAGATGTTGTTGGCAACCAGCAACGCCGCGTAGTCCGGGTCGTCGTCGTTCAGCGGCAGGTTGTGGCGGGCCATGTACACCGCGCTGGTCTTGTCCGGCGTTTCGAAGGCTTCGCGGCGCGCGGCGACATCGGTGTAGTGCGTGGGCACCGGAGCATGCGCCACGCCCGGCTTCCAGCCGGCGAACAGCGTTTCCAGCAGCGGCTTGATCGTGGCCGGGTCGAAGTCGCCGACGATGGCGATCTGGCCTTCGGTGGTGCCATACACATCGCGATGGTAGGCGCGCACATCGTCCAGCTTCAGGGCCTTCAGCTCGGCCAGTTGCTCGTCGATGCTGCGATGGCGGAACGGATGGTCCGCCGGCCACGGATCGAACACCTTGCCCATGGCCTGCCCGGCGACGGTGCCCGGTTCCTTGCGCGCGGCTTCAAGGCCGGTGATCGCCTGCATGCGCAACTGTTCGAACTCGCTTTCCGGGAACGCGGGATTGCGCAGGATGTCGGCAGCCAGCGTCAGTGCCTCGGCCAGTTCGCCGCGCCGTGTCTGCAGGCCGATGCTGGCACCCATGCCGCTGCCGCTGACGTTGGCGCTGGTCTTGAGTTCCTCGAAGCGCTTGTCGATCTGCGCGCGGGTCATGGTCTTGCTGCCGCGCATCAGCATGCTGCCGATGAAGTTGGCGGCAGATGCCGGGCTGCGGCGCAGGGAGTCCACGTCGCCAAAGCGGAAGTCGGCATCGAACACCACGGTGCCGCCGCGCGTCTTCTTCGGCAGCAGCGACACCGTCAGCTTGTCGCCGATGGTGAAGACTTCGGTGCGTGCGGCGATGTTGGCCGGCGAGGGATCGAAGGCTTCGCCGGCCTGCACCGCTTCGCGGCCCTTGTAGCCATCGACCAGCGTGGCAACCGGCGGTGCGTCGGTGATCGTCGCGCGCACCGCGTTGTCGGTGGGGACGAAGCGGGCCAGCGTGCGGTTGCTCGGGATCAGGTAGGTCTTCGCCACCCGGTTCACGTCATCCAGCGTGACCTTCTCCATCGCATCGCGCAGCACGAACCACAGCCGCCAGTCGCCAGCGGCCATGTATTCCGACATCGCCATGCCCACCGCGTTGACATCGTTGAAGGACAGTTCGTAGTTGTTGGCGAAGCGCTGCTTGGCATCGGCCAGTTCCGCTTCGGTGATCGGCGTTTCGGCGATGTGCTCGGCCTGCTTCAGCAGTTCGGCTTCGGCCTTGGCGGCATCGCCATCCTTCGGCACCACCACGACGAAGTTGAACAGGCCGGGTTCGCGCATCGCGCCGCTGCCGCCGCCCGCACCTGCAGCCAGCTTGGATTCCACCAGTGCCTTGTGCAGGCGGCCACCCGGCGTGTGCGACAGGATGTTGCCCAGCGCGATCAGTGCCGGCGTGTCCGGATGGGTCGCAGCGGGCACATGGTAGGCAAGGCTGGTGATGCGGATGTCGCCACTGCGACGCACCACCACTTCACGTTCGCCATCCTGCGTCGGCTCGATGGTGTATGCCGCAGGCAGCACGCGCGCCGGCTTCTTCAATGGGCCAAAGAGCTTTGCGATGTCGGCCAGCGCTTTTTGCGCATCGAAACGCCCAGCCAGTACCAGCACCGCGTTGTCGGGCTGGTACCAGGTCTTGTAGAACGCCTGCAGGCGGTCGATCGGCACCTGCTCCACGTCGCTGCGCGCGCCAATGGTGGTGTTGCCGTAGTTGTGCCAGAGGTAGGCGGTGGAACGCAGGCGCTGGCTCAGCACGCTGCCGGGATTGTTTTCGTTGCGCTCCATCTCGTTGCGCACCACGGTCATCTCGCTGTCCAGGTCCTTCTTGGCGACGAAGGAATTGAGCATGCGGTCGGCTTCCAGCTTCAGCACGAAGTCCAGCGTTTCGTCGTTGGCGGGGAAACTGCTGAAATAGTTGGTGCGGTCAAGCGAGGTGGTGGCGTTGAAGCTTGCGCCGCGCTTTTTCAACTCGCCGGGAATGTCGCCGTGGGTCGGCGTGCCCTTGAACAGCAGATGCTCCAGCAGATGGGCCATGCCGGTTTCGCCGTAATTTTCATGCACCGAGCCGACCAGATAGGTCAGGTTGACGGTGACCGTGGGCTTGCTGCTGTCGGGGAACAGCAGCACGCGCAGACCGTTGTGCAGGCGGTATTCGCAGATGCCCTCCACGCACGCAACGGCGCTGGTGCCTTTCGGCAGCGCGATGTTGTCGGCGAAGGCGGCACCGGGCAGTGCGATCAGGCAGGCAAGGGCGAGGGCGTGCAGGCGCGGGTGCTTCATTGGTCTGTCCATGGGTGAAAATGCGCGCAAGTCTAAACGAAGCGCTGCCGATGTCACCGGACGCATCAACCTCCCTGCCCGTACTGTTTGCAGACGATGCGCTTGCCGTGGTGTGCAAACCTGCCGGGCTGATGGTGCATGACAGTGCATTGGCGCGTGGCGAAACCGACTTCGCCGCCGACCGCCTGCGCGAACAGTTCGGCCGCCCGATCTTCCTTGTCCATCGGCTTGACCGCGCCACCAGCGGTTGCCTGTTGCTGGCGTTTGATCGCGAAACGGCATCCGCGCTGGGCAAGACCCTGATGTCGCACGAGGTCGAGAAAGACTATTGGGCGATCTGCCGTGGCTGGCCCGCCGAATCTGCATTCACCGTCGATCATCCGCTGGACGGTGGCCCCGGCAAGCCGCTGAAGAAAGAGGCGATCACCGATTTCGAAGTGCTGGCGACCTGCGAATTGCCGATGCCCTCATCCGGTTTTGAAACGTCACGCTATGCGTGGCTGCGTGCATCGCCGCGCACGGGCCGCTTCCGCCAGATCAGGCGGCATCTGAAGCACAGCTTCCATCACCTGATTGGCGACAGCAGCCATGGCGATGGCCACCACAACCGCAATTTCCGCATGCTCGGCATCCATCGCATGCTGCTGCACGCGCGCAGGCTGGCGTTCACGCATCCGCATACCGGCGCGCGCATCGAAGCCATCGCGCCGCCGGATGCGCAGTTCCAGAAGGCGTTGGATTTGTTCGGCGTTGATGTTCCTTCTCCCCGCTCGCGGGGAGAAGGTGCCGAAGGCGGATGAGGGGCATCACGCATCGCGTAAAAGCGCCCCTCACCCGCCTTCGGCACCCTCTCCCCACCGTGGATGGGGAGAGGGACAACCGTTGGCCCGATACAATCCCCGCATGCAAGCCGGCCACCTCCACATTGATGACGATGAACTGATCGAACGCTTCGTGCGCGCGTCGGGCCCGGGTGGGCAGAACGTCAACAAGGTGGCGACGGCGGTGGAGCTGCGTTTCGACATCGCCAATTCGCCATCACTGCCGGATGTCGTGCGCGAACGCCTGCTGGGCAAGCGTGACCGGCGGATGACGGCGGACGGCGTGTTCGTCATCAATGCGCAGCGCTTCCGCACGCAGGAGCGCAACCGCGAGGATGCGCGGCTGCGGCTGGCAAGCTTCATCGAAACGGGATTGCATGTTCCGAAACCGCGCATCGCGACCAAGCCTTCGCGCGGCGCAAAGGAGCGCCGCCTGGGCGAAAAGCGCGGGCGTGCGAGCATCAAGCAGGGGCGCACGGGGCGGAACTGGGATTGAACGCGAATCGACATGATGATGTGGTGCTGGCGCTGCCTGCGAGCGCACCACACATGCCGCGCAACCGTTTCATGCAGTGGCTGGGGCGGATGCTGCTGCGTGCGGGTGGCTGGCGCATGCAAGGCGCATTCCCCGACATTCCGAAGGCGGTGGTGATCGCCGCGCCGCATTCGTCGAACTGGGATGGCATCTGGGGCTTTGCCGCCAAGCTGGCGCTGGGCGTGAAGCTGTCGATCCTCGGCAAGCACAGCCTGTTCCACATTCCGCTGGTCGGTGCCTTCCTGCGCTGGCAGGGCGTGATCCCGGTGGATCGCAGCGCTGCGCATGGCATCGTGGGGCAGGCCGTGGATGCGCTGCGTGGCGCGGATTGCATGTGGTACGCGATTGCGCCGGAAGGCACGCGCAAGCGCGTTGCGCGCTGGAAGCCGGGGTTCTGGCATATCGCGCACGGTGCCGGCGTGCCGGTGATCCCCGCGTATTTCGATTACGCCAACAAGGTGATCGGCATCGGCCCGCCGTTCGTGCTCGGCGATGACATGCAGGCCGACATCGCCCGCATCCAGCGCTGGTACGCGCCGTTCAAGGGCCGCAATCACGACGTGACGCAGCCGCAGGACTGAACCACAAAAAAGCCCCGGCAGTGCCGGGGCTTCATCGTTGCGAGGTGTCGTGGATCAGTCCAGCGGCGTGCCGCCCAGCTTCCAGGTGATGTTCAGGTAGTAGGCGCGGCCGATCGTGTCGTACCAGTTGAAGTTGTAGAACGGGTAATCGATGTTGCTGAAGTCCCGTGGCGGCATGGCGTTGGTCAGGTTGTTTACGGCCAGCGAGACGCGGGCATGGTCGTTGAGCTTGTAGCCCACCGATGCGTTGTAGCGCCAGGTGGCGGGCAGGTAGTCCTCAACGTCCGGCAGGTAGTCCTCGTCCCAGTCCTGGTAGTAGAAGTTCTCGTCGGTGGGGATCTTGCCCAGGCGTGATGCGTACAGCGTGGCGTCCCAGCCGTTGCGCTCCCAGCCGATGCTGGCGTTGAACTTGTCGCGCGGGATGTCGTAGCCGCTGTTGATGGCGAGCATGTCCACCAGCGCCGCGTCGGGGGCATCCTTGCGCTCGTGTGAACTCACGCGGGTGTAGTTGGCGGAGAAACGGAACTTGCCCAGCGCGGTTTCGAGGCGATAGTTGGCGCTGACATCCAGGCCGCTGGTGCGCTCCATGCCGATGTTCACGTAGCCGCCATGGACCGAGGCGATGTGGTTGTCGGCACCGGTGCGCACCACGCGCGCGATGGTGTCGGCGCAGAACTGCGAGTCGGGATCCTGGTCGATGCCAAGGCGGCAATCGTATTCGTCCTGCAGGATCTTGTTCACGCCCAGCGACTGGGTCTGGTTGCGCATGTCGATGTTGTACCAGTCCACGGCGAAATCCAGCTCCGGCATCGGCGACCACACCACGCCCGCGGTCCAGGAGGTGCTGGTTTCGGGCTTCAAGGTCAGGTCGCCGCTGCGATCCAGCTGGAAGCTCTCGTCGGAGAAGTCGCACTCGTCGAACGGCGTATCTGGTTGTTCGGTGGCGCAGCGGTAGTAGTCGATGCCGCCGCTGTCAACGGAGCCCTTGCCGGCGTACAGGTGGTGCAGTTCCGGCGCGCGGAACGCGGTGCCGTAGGAGCCACGGATCAGCAGCGATTCAATCGGTCGCCATTCCAGACCGCCGCTGTAGGTCAGCTTGCCCTGGTGACGCCCGGAATAGCGGTACTGGTCGTAGCGAGCGGCCACGCTCAGGTTCAGGGTGTCCAGCACCGGCATGCGCAGTTCGCTGGCAAGCGCCCAGCGGTTGCGGTTGCCGTGGCCATCCTGATCCTTCCAGCCCCAGTAATAGAACGAATCGCCGGTGGCCTTGGGGTCGGGGTTCAGGTCGTAGCCCTGGTTGCCGAATTCGGCCGTCACGGCGATGCCCGCCGTGCCGCCGGGCAGGTCGAACAGGTTCCCATTGGTCACCGTGAACGACAGGGTCTCGTTGTGCGATTCGGGGTTGTACACGATGTGCGCCAGCATCGAGTCCAGCTGCTCGGTGGTCAGCGGCGTGTAGAAGCGGGTCAGGTCGCCGGCGTAGATGGGATAGCCATCGTCATCCGTGCCCAGCTGCGGGCCCATGAAGTAGTCGTTCGCCACGTCGGAAAGGATGCGCGGCCAGCTCACCTGCGTCTTGTACAGCGAGTAGCTGAGTGCTGCCTCGTAGTCCCAGTCCTCGCTGAAACTGCCACGGAACCCGGTACTCAGGGCGATGGTCTTGCTCGTGGTCTTGGTGAAGCTGTTCTCCACGCCACCCAGTTCTTCGGGCGTGAACCGGCGACGCCACCATTCGAGCTGGTCGGTGCTCTGGTTGAAGAAGTAGTCGGTGATGGCGTCGGTCTGCGCCGTTTCCCAGGTGGGCAGGCGGCCGAGCTGCTTCATCTTCTGGTAGCCAAGCTGCACGTCGGCGAACCATTCAGTGCCGCCGTCGAACTGGTAGCTGAAGGAGCCATAGGCGGTGATGCCACGGCGCTGGTGGATGATGGTGCGCAATGCGACGGCAGTATCGCTGCCGCAGTAGGACTCGCCATAGCGATTGTCGGTGACGTAATACGAGTCGCTGCTGCCCGTGTCGTTGCAGGCCGCTTCGCCGGGGTCGAGCCAGCTGTCGTACCAGTCGCTGCGGGCGAAGTAGTCCACCGGCCTGTAGTAGTTGTCGTAGTCGGCGATGTCGCTGGAGGAATCCTGGCGATCGCGCTGATAGCCCCACAACGGTTTCTGCTCGTTGAGCTCCACGCCCATGAGCGCGTTGAGGCCACCGCGCGAGAAGCCGCCGGCCAGGGTCAGGTTGTAGGATTCGCCGCCGCCAAGCTCGGTGCCGCCGTAGCGGAAGTTCATGGTCAGGCCGTCGGCCTGCTTCTTCAGGATGATGTTGACCACGCCGGACACCGCATCGGAACCGTAGATGGCCGATGCGCTGCCGGTGAGCACCTCGATCCGCTCCACCATGCCCAGCGGGATGCTGGAGATGTCGGTGGCGCTCACGCCGCCGTCCATCGGCAGCGGGAAGTCGGCCAGGCGGCGACCGTTGACCAGCACCAGGGTGTGGTTCGGGCCCAGGCCGCGCAGGTCCACCTGCTGCGCGCCGGGGGTGAAGTCGGAGTTGCTGATCGACTGCGGGCTCTGGGTCGCGCCGTTGTTCTGGGTCATCGACCGCATCACGTCCGGCATGGTGGTGAAGCCCTGGGCGCTGATCTGCTCGGCGGTAATCACGGTGATCGGCGAAGGCCCTTCGATCTGCGCGCGCGGGATGCGCGAGCCGGTGACCAGGACGGTTTCCAGGTTGGCGACCGGCGTTTCGTCGGTGGTTTGCTGCGGGGCGGGTGCCGGTGCGGGTGTTGCCGGCTTTGCCTGCGCGGTGGCGGGGACGATCACCACTGCGCCGGAGGCATCACGGCGGGCGCTGAAGCCGCTGCCCTTGAGCAATGCGTCCAGTGCCTGTGGCGATGCGGACTGGCCCTGCAGCCCGGCGCTGCGTGCGCCCTTGAGCTGGTCGGCGCGATAGACCAGCTGGGTGCCGCTCTGGCGCGCGTAGGCGTCCAGTGCGGCGGCAAGATCGCCAGCGGGAATGTCGATGCGGGTGGCGGTCTGCGCCTGCGCGGCAAGCGCGGCGGAACAGGCCAGGGACAGCAGCAGGGTGCGCAACGGACGTGACGGTTTCATGCAGGTGTTTCCCCAGGTGCGCGATGGTGCGCCGTTAAGTTTCCATGACGAACGAGCCGGCCAATCCCCCCACGCCCGTGTGTGTTCATCGGCTGCGCAGGACGATGCGGTTGTCAGTGTATTCCGCGCGTACCGGGAAGCCGGCCTGCAGCAGGCGCACGAAGCCTTCCTGATTGTCCCAGCGGAAGCTGCCGCCGATCCGCAGCGCGCCGGCGGCGGCATCGGCCACCACCAGCTTGCGCGCGTTGTAGCGGTTGAACTCGGCCACCGCCTCGTCCAGCGGGGTGTCGTGGAAGGCCAGCAGGCCTTCGTCCCAGTCCAGCAAGTGTTCGGCGTCGTCCAGCGCCAGCGTGCGCACCAGCACGCCGTCCGTGCGTACCAGCGCGATGCTGCCCGCCGGCAGCAGGGCGGACGGCCTGCCCGGTTCGGTCGCAGATTCCAGCCGCACCGTGCCTTCGGTGACCACCACGCGCAGGTCGTTGCGGTCGCGGCGCACAGAGAAGCGCGTACCCACCGCCACCACCCGGCGCGTGCCGGCATCGACCACGAACGGCCTGCCTGCGTCCTTCGCCACGTCGAAGATCGCCTCGCCCCGCGTCAGCGCCACATGGCGCTGGCGTCGCGACAGGCGCACGTCGATCCCGCTGTCGCTGGCGAGGATGGCCTGCGAACCGTCGGCCAGTGGCTGCGTGCGCACTTCGCCCAGCGCGGTGCCGTAACTCGAGGCATCGACATGCGTCCAACTGCGCCAACCGATGCTGGCGCCAATCGCGCAGGCAACCAGCATCAGCGCAGCCATCGCCCGAGGCAACCAGTGCGCGCGCGTCGGCCTGCGTTGCGATGCGCGCGGGCGCAGCGTTGGCGGTGCTGACCAGTAGCCGCGCGGCGGCGGCCCGTGGCCGTGCCAGCCCGCCCCCAGCGCCTGCAGGCGGTCGCTTTCGGCCCATGCCGCCTGCAAGCGCAGGAAGGCCACGCGATGGCGGGCATCGGCATCCAGCCAGCGCGCCAGCGCGTCGTCGTCCGCAGGCGTCCATGCGCCGCCGTCACGGCGCGCCAGCCAGTCGGCGGCGATCCGTTCCAGCGCGTGGCTGTCGCCGCCCGCGTCAGTCGGCCTGATGCCGTCCATCCGCGTCTTCGTGCTGGCGTGCCGGTTGCGCACGGTCATCGCCATCGCCGCCGTACAGGGCGTCGGCGAGCAGGCGCATGCCCTTGGCGATGTGCTTTTCCACGGTCTTCTCGCTGATGCCCAGGCGCACGGCCACGTCCTTTTGCGGGAGGTTCTCGACGCGCCGCAGCCACACCACCTCGCGGCAGCGATCCGGCAGCCGGTCGAAGGCATCGGACAGGCGCAGCAGCGCCTGCCTGCCGCCGGCCCAGCGTTCGGGCGACACGTCATCTACCAGAACGGATGAAGGCTCGAAATCACCCATCGGCTCGATCGACACCACCCGCGCGCGGCGCAGGCGGTCGGTCATCAGGTGGCGCGCGCTGGTGAACAGGAAGGACTTGGGATGCGCCGGGCGCGACTTCGCGGCGGCTTCATAGACGCGCGCGTACAACTCCTGGCGCAGGTCGTGAACCTCGTCGCGGTGCGGCCAGCAGCGGTGCAGATAGCGCAGCAGCGCGGCCTCGTGGACGAGGACTTCGGCGACGAACCACTGGTCGAGCGCGGCCTGCATGCCTGCACCATAGCCGATGCTGGACACGATAGGCGGGGGAATCCGCGCCCGCGTTCGTCTGTACGATGACAGCCAACGGATCAGGACGGGTGCCACGATGAAGCAACGCAGCGGCGCAATGAAGATGGGTGCGGCATTGCTGGCCGTGTTGCTGGCCCTGCCGGCGATGGCGGCGGACGTCGGCCATTACGTGTTGGGCAACACCGCCGCGAAGACGCCGGGCAAGCCGAGCGCAGGCCTGCTGCTGATGGGTGGCGGAGACCGCAATTTCGATGCGTTGCGCTGGTTCATGCGCAAGGCCGGCAACGGCCACATCGTGGTGTTGCGCGCCTCGCTGGCGGGCGAAATCGGCGAGGAGTTCTACAACGAAGTCGGCGGCATCCAGTCGGTCGAGACCTTCGTGTTCAAGGATCGCGATGCCGCCAGCGACCCGAAGATATTGGCTGCGCTGAAGCGCGCCGACGGCATCTTCATCGCCGGTGGCGACCAGTCGCGCTACGTGCGCTACTGGCGCGGCACGAAGGTGGCCGAGGCGCTGGACGCGCATGTCCGCGCCGGCAAGCCGCTGGGCGGCACCAGCGCCGGTCTTGCGATGCTGGGCGAATACCTTTACGGCGCGACCGATGGCGGCAGCCAGGTCAGCCCGCGCGCGCTGGCCGACCCGCTGGGCGATGGCAATGCCATCGAGACCGATTTCCTGCGCATCGCGCACCTGCAGGGCGTCATCACCGATACCCATTTCAGCGAGCGCGGCCGGCTGGGCCGGCTGGTCGCCTTCGTCGCCAAGGGCGAGGCGATGGCCGGCAAGCCGCTGATCGGTTTGGGCGTGGATGAAGACGCGGCGGTGGCGGTGGACGCCGATGGCACGGGCCGCGTGTTTGCCACCGCGCCGGGCGCGGGTGCGACGGTGGTGCATGGCGGCTTCGCGCAGAAGCAGGTCGAGGACGAGGCGATGAAGCTCGACCGCGTCGAGACCGTGATCGCCGGCGTGGATTCGGTGCTGCACCTGCCTTCGGGCCGGGTCGAAAAGCCGCTGGCGCAGCGCAGCTACAGCGTGCGCGATGGCGTGCTGGTGGCGCTGGTGCAGCCAACGCTGGTGATCCACGGCGGCGCCGGCGTGGAGCCGGGTGACCTCACGCCGGACGAGGAAGTCGCCGCGCGCACGGCGCTGGAAGCCGCGCTGCGTGCCGGCTACGCAAAGTTGCAGGCCGGCGGTTCGTCGGTGGATGCAGTGGCCGCCGCGATCACCGTGCTGGAGGACGCACCGCAATTCAACGCCGGGCGCGGTGCGGTGTTCACCCACGATGGCCGCAACGAGCTGGACACCTCGATCATGGACGGTGCCACCGGCAAGGCCGGTGCGGCGGCGGGCCTGCATCGGGTCAAGAACCCGATCACGCTGGCGCGCGCGATCATGGACAAGTCCAGGCACGTGATGATGGTCGGCGACGGCGCGGAAATCTTCGCCAAGGAGCAGGGCATCGCGCTGGTCGATCCTGCGTACTTCCGCGTCGAAAAGCGCTGGCAGCAGTTGCAGAAGGCCTTGCAGGAAGAAAAGAACGCGCAGGCATCGAACACGCCGCTGGAACTGCCGGGCAAGGCCTACTTCGGCACTGTCGGCGCACTGGCGCTGGATGCACAAGGCAATCTGGCCGCAGGCACCTCCACCGGCGGCATGACCAACAAGCGTTACGGGCGCGTGGGCGATTCGCCGATCATCGGCGCGGGCACCTGGGCCGATGCACGCTGCGCTGTATCCGGCACCGGTTGGGGCGAGTTCTACATCCGCGCCGCCGCCGCGCACGAAATCTGCGCCCGCGTGCGCCTGTCCGGCGACCCGCTGGCGCGCGCCGCAGACCGCGTCATCAATCGCGACATCCCGAAGGCCGGTGGCGACGGCGGTGCCATCGCGCTGGGCGCGGACGGCAGCATCGCCTTCCCGTTCAACACGGGCGGCATGTATCGCGGCTGGATCGGTGCGGACGGCGTGCCGCACGTGGCGATCTACAAGGCCGATGCGCTGGCGATGCCGGGGCGGTGAAACTCACCGCTCCGAATGCCCGCTCTCGTCGTAGCCGCGCGGTGCCACCACGTCGGGTTTGATGAGTTCGACGAAGGCGCGTGCCTGCGGTGACAGGAACTTGCCCTTGCGCATGACGATGCCGTAGCTGCGCGAGGGGAACCAGCGCGCCAGCGAGCGCGTTGCCAGCCGCTGGTGATCGGCGTCGGTCAGGCAGATCGCCGTGACAATGCTGATGCCAAGGCCCATCGCCACGTACTGCTTGATGACTTCCCAGCCGCCGACTTCCAGCGCCACCGTGTAGGGCACGCGGTTCTGCTGGAACACCAGATCGACCAGCCGGTAGGTGGTCAGGCGCTTGGGCGGCAGGATCAGGCCGTAGGGCGAAAGATCCTCCAGCGTGAGGTCGCGCTTGGCCGCAAGCGGATGTTCGGGCGGCATGATGAGCATCGGCTCGAAGCGATACACAGGCGCGTAGGTCAGGTCGGCGGGGACATCCAGCATCGAGCCGACCGCCAGATCAACGGCGTCGCTGCGCAGCAGGTCAAGGCCGCCCGCGCCGGTGACGTTGTGCAGGCTCAGGCGCACGTCGGCATGCGCGCGGCGGAAGGCATCGACGATGCCGGGCAGCAGGTACAGGATGGTGGAACTGCCGGCGGCGACGTTCAGCTCGCCCGCGTCCAGCCCGCGCACCTGCTCGCGGAAGGCGTCGGCCAGGCCATCCAGCCCTTCCACCAGCGGGCGGGCCAGCTCGTACAGCAGGTCGCCCTCGCGGGTGGGCGTGAGGCGGCGACCGCTGCGTTCCAGCAGGCGCGTGCCCAATTCGCGCTCCAGCGCCTGTATTTGCAGGCTCACCGCCGGCTGGCTGAGGTACAGCGCCTCCGCCGCACGGCTGACCGAACCCAGCCGCGCAACCTGGCAAAACGCCCGCAAAGGCTTGAGCCGCGAGCCCTTGTAGGCGAAGCGCAACGAGCTGGGCAGGGCGTCAGGCATGGATTTCAATCTATATATTAATTAATACAATACTAATCATTGACAAATCTAGTTTGTCAAATACCACACGCAGGCGGATGGTTGCGCTCCCCACCGATCCATGGAGAGCGCCGATGTCGGCTGTGCTGCAAGACCGCCCCCTCGCGGGCATCGAGATCACCAGCAACCACCCCGCGCAGGACAGCCTGCTGACGGCGGACGCGCTGGCCTTCCTCGCCCGCCTGCATCGCCGCTTCGAGGGCGACCGCCAGGCCCGGCTGGCCGCGCGCCGCACCCGCCAGGCGGCGTTCGATGCCGGCGCGGTGCCGGACTTCCGTGGCGACACCAGCCACATCCGCAACGGCGACTGGCGCGTGGCCCCGGTGCCGGCGGCGCTGGCCGACCGCCGCGTCGAGATCACCGGCCCGGTCGATCCGAAGATGGTCATCAACGCGCTGAACTCCGGTGCCAACTGCTACATGGCCGACTTCGAGGACAGCACCAGCCCGACCTGGGCCAACCTGCTGGCCGGCCAGCAGGCGCTGCGCGAAGCCATCGCCGGCACGTTGACCTTCACCGCGCCGGCGGCAGGCGGCACGCCCGGCAAGCAGTACACGCTGAAGCCGGAAGCCGAGCGCGCGGTGCTGATCGTGCGTCCGCGTGGCTGGCATCTGGACGAAAAGCATGTGTTCGTCGATGGCGAGCGCATGTCGGCCTCGCTGTTCGACCTTGGCCTGTTCGCCTTCCACAACGCGCGCGCGCTGGCAGCGAAGGATCGCGGCCCGTACTTCTACATCCCCAAGCTGCAGTCGATGGAAGAGGCCGCGCTGTGGGAGCAGGTGCTGGCCGACATCGAAGCCACGCTGGGACTGCCGCACGGCCAGATGAAAGTGACCGTGCTGATCGAGACGCTGCCGGCGGCGTTCGAGATGGACGAAATCCTGCACGCGCTGAAGGCGCGCATCGTTGGCCTGAACTGCGGGCGCTGGGACTACATTTTTTCGTACATCAAGACCTTCCGCCGCCATCGCAATCGCGTGCTGCCCGAGCGCGCGCAGGTGACGATGACCCAGCCGTTCCTGAAGGCGTATTCGGAACTGCTGATCCGCACCTGCCACCGGCGCGGCGCGCATGCGATGGGCGGCATGGCCGCGCAGATTCCGATCAGCGGTGATGCGCAGGCCAATGACGTGGCGCTGGCGCGGGTGCGCGCGGACAAGCTGCGCGAAGTCACCGCCGGTCACGACGGCACGTGGGTCGCACACCCGGCGCTGATCGGGCTTGCACGCGAGGTGTTCGACGAGCGCATGCCCGGCCCCAACCAGACCCATGTCTCGCGCGATGACGTGCTGGTGGGCCGTGATGACCTGATCCGTCCGTCGCTGGGCAGCATCACCCGCGCCGGGTTCGAGGGCAGCGTCGAAGTCTGCGTGCGTTATCTGGCCGCATGGCTGGATGGCAATGGCTGCGTGCCGATCCACTGGCTGATGGAAGACGCCGCCACCGCCGAGATCGCCCGCACGCAACTCTGGCAATGGCTGCACTTCGCCGATGACGGACGCGAGCCGCTGCATCTGGACGATGGCACGCCGGTCGATTTCTCGCTGTTCGAACGCGCGCTGATCGGTTTGCCGTCGCGCATCGGTGACCGCATCGCGATGCCGGGCGCTGCCCGCCTCAACGAAGCCATCGGCATGCTCGACCGCCTCACGCACGCCGAGGAACTTGCCGACTTCCTCACCCTGCCTGCCTACGAACGCATCGACTGAACGTTGTTCTCCCTCCCCTTCAAGGGAAGGGCCGAGGTGGGGATGGTGTTCCCCATGAACCGGCAAATCGATCAACCCCATCCCCTCCCAACCCTCCCCTTGAAGGGGAGGGCATCCACGCCCAAGGAACCCCGCAATGAGCACTCCCCAGCAGCAAATCGAAGCCCTGCAAAAAGACTGGAACAGCAACCCGCGCTGGGCCGGCGTCAAGCGTCCGTATTCCGCCGCCGACGTGGTGCGCCTGCGCGGCAGCGTGCAGCCCGAGCACACCCTTGCCAAGCGCGGCGCGGAAAAGCTGTGGAAGCTGGTGAACGGCGAAGCGAAGAAGGGCTACGTCAACGCCTTCGGTGCGATCAGCGCCGGCCAGGCCATGCAGCAGGCCAAGGCGGGTCTGGAAGCGGTGTATCTGTCCGGCTGGCAGGTCGCTGCCGACGGCAACACCTCGGAAACCATGTACCCCGACCAGTCGCTGTATGCGTATGACTCGGTGCCGACGATGGTGCGCCGGATCAACAACACCTTCCAGCGCGCCGACGAGATCCAGTGGAAGAACATCATCGACGGCAAGCTGGACGCGAAGGATGCCATCGACTTCTTCCTGCCCATCGTCGCCGATGGCGAGGCCGGTTTCGGTGGCGTGCTCAATGCCTATGAGCTGATGAAGAACATGATCGTTGCCGGCGCGGCGGGCGTGCATTTCGAAGACCAGCTGGCTGCCGTGAAGAAGTGCGGCCACATGGGCGGCAAGGTGCTGGTGCCGACGCAGGAAGCGATCCAGAAGCTGGTTGCCGCGCGCCTGGCTGCCGACGTGTTGGGCGTGCCGACGATCGTGCTGGCGCGCACCGATGCCGAAGCCGCCAACCTGCTCACGTCCGACTTCGATCCGAATGACAAGCCCTTCGTCAATGGCGAGCGCACTGCCGAAGGCTTCTACCGGGTGAAGAACGGACTGGAGCAGGCGATCAGCCGTGGCGTGGCCTATGCGCCGTATGCCGATCTGGTCTGGTGCGAAACCGGCACGCCGGACATTGGCTTTGCCCGCGAGTTCGCGCAGGCCGTGCTGGCGAAGAACCCCGGCAAGCTGCTGTCGTACAACTGCTCGCCCAGTTTCAACTGGAAGAAGAACCTCAACGACAAGCAGATTGCCTCGTTCCAGGAAGAGCTGTCCGCGCTGGGCTACAAGTACCAGTTCATCACCCTGGCCGGCATCCACATCAACTGGTTCAACAGCTTCAAGTTTGCGCATGACTATGCGCGCGGCGAAGGCATGCGCCACTACGTGGAGCAGGTGCAGGAGCCGGAGTTCGCCGCACGCGACAAGGGCTACACCTTCGTCAGCCACCAGCAGGAAGTGGGTGCGGGTTATTTCGACGATGTCACCACGGTGATCCAGGGTGGCGCGTCCAGCGTCACCGCGCTGACCGGCTCGACCGAAGAAGAACAGTTTTACGAAAAGGCCGTCGCGGCCTGAACCAATGTGGGGGGAGGACACGGGCCGGCGGAAACGTCGGCCCGTGTTTTTTTGCGTGTCCGATGCGGTAACTCGTAGGTGCCAAGCTTGCTCGATACGCAACGACCCCTGTAGGTGCCGAGCTTGCTCGGCACATTCGATATGCGGAGCAAGCTCCGCATCTACATGATGCGTTGCGCTGGTCAGGCGGCAGCGCGTTCGCGCCCGCGCTCCAGTTTGCGATAGCCGATGGCCTCGGTGAGATGCGGTGTCTCGATGGCGTCGATGCCGGCAAGGTCGGCGATGGTGCGCGCCACCCGCAGGATGCGATGCAGCGAGCGCGCCGACAGTTGCAGCGCATCCACCGCGCGTTCCAGCAGGGCGGTGTCTCGTGGTGCCAACCGGCAGAAGGCATTGGTCATGGCGTGGTCGAGGCGCGCGTTCATGCGCTGGCCGCGTGCCTGCTGGCATGCACGCGCGGCCAGCACGCGCTCGCGTACCGCAGCGCTGGATTCGCCGGGTGCGCCATCGGTGCGCAACATGCCGGGTGGCAGGCGCGGCACTTCGACATGCAGGTCGATGCGTTCCAGCAGCGGGCCGGAGATGCGCGCGCGGTAGCGGCGGATCATCTCGTCATTGCACATGCAGCGCCCGGATGGATCGCCGGCCCAGCCGCAGGGGCAGGGGTTCATCGCCGCGACCAGCTGGAAGCGCGCCGGGAACTCGCATTGCCGCGCCGCGCGGGCGATGCTGACGGTGCCGGATTCCAATGGCTCGCGAAGCACTTCCAGCGCGTGCCGGCTCCATTCCGGCAATTCGTCCAGGAACAGCACGCCGTGGTGCGCCAGCGAGATTTCACCGGGACGTGGATCGGCACCACCGCCCACCAGTGCCACCGCGCTGGCAGTGTGATGTGGTGAGCGGAAGGGGCGCTGTCGCCATTTCGTGGCATCCAAACCTCGGCCACTGACCGAGGCGATGGTGGCGGTTTCCAGCGCTTCGGCATCGGTGGGTTCCGGCAAGATGCCGCACAGCCGCGATGCCAACAGCGTCTTGCCGCTACCCGGCGGGCCGACCAGCAGCAGGTGATGCCCGCCCGCTGCCGCGATTTCCAGCGCGCGCCGCGCCTGCGCCTGCCCGCGCACATCGGACAGGTCGGGTGCCTGCATCTGCTGGCAGGGCAGCGGCTGCGCCTGCGGCAATGTCTTTTTTGCATCCAGCGCGGCGCAGACCTCCAGCAACGTGCGCGCGGTGCGCACGTCCACGCCGGTTGCCAGTGCCGCTTCGTGGCCGTTGCCCGGTGCCACCAGCAATCGGCGTCCATCGCGTCCTGCCGCCACTGCTGCGGCCAGCACGCCATCGACAGCGCGGATTTCACCGGTCAATGCCAACTCGCCCACGAACTCCCAGCCGTCCAGCGCTTCGGTGGTCAATTGCCCGCTGGCAGCAAGGATGCCCAGCGCGATGGCGAGGTCATAGCGCCCGCCGTCTTTCGGCAAATCTGCGGGCGCGAGGTTGACGGTGATCCGCCGCGCCGGGAACTCGAACTGCGCGCACTGGATGGCCGCACGCACGCGATCCTTGGCTTCGCGCACCGCCGCTTCCGGCAGGCCGACGATCGACAGCGCCGGCAATCCACCGGCGATATGGACTTCAACCCGGACTTCGGGCGCGCGCACGCCTACCCGCGCACGGCTGTGCACGATCGCAAGACCCATGGCGGCGACCTCAGTGGCGCGGAGTGTTTTGCTGCGCGTCGGCCAGTTCGGCCAACTGGCGTTCCAGCGCTTCCAGCTTGTCGCGGGTGCGCGCCAGTACCGCGCGCTGCACGTCGAACTCTTCGCGCGTCACCAGATCCAGCTTGCCAAGGCCGGCCTGCAGCACCGACTTGAAGTTCTGCTGCAGTTCTTCGCGCCCTTCGCGCAGGCCGGGTGGCACCAGGCTGCTGAGGCGGCGGGCGAGTTCGTCAAGCTGGGACAGGTCGATCATGCGTTCGGACTTCATGGGGTGGCTCCTGCGGTTTTCCACAGCATGCGTGCTGGCGCATCGGGGCGCAGTCGGTGCAAGCCGTGGCGGGGCGTAGGAAAACCCCGCACCGCCCGCGCAGTATGCCCGCGCCGCGCGTGTTTTGTTTCCTGCGTGGGAACAAAATGCGCGGCCCTGAGTCTCATGACCGCGTTATGCTGCGCGCACTGGAACCGGAGTGCATGCGATGAAGATGGTGATGGCGGTCATCAAGCCGTTGCGCGCACACTTCGCCAAGCGCGCTAAATACAGCGGAAATGATTAGGGAATGATTGAATCTCCAATTTGGAGAGCTATTGCGCAAACCACTGCTCTCAAAGTCTGCCCAATGGTGATTTTATC
Source organism: Thermomonas sp. (assembly GCF_047606765.1). Taxonomy (GTDB): domain Bacteria; phylum Pseudomonadota; class Gammaproteobacteria; order Xanthomonadales; family Xanthomonadaceae; genus Thermomonas. The sequence goes on from NZ_JASGED010000127.1 coordinate 40,278, forward strand.
TTTAGGAGTCAGGAAATGATTCGCAGGTGTGCGTTTGGAATGCTTGCCGGCGTGCTTGTTTTATCGGCGGCCGGTGTGTTTGCGTGGACTGGTATAACGACACCGCCCCCACCTATGCCAACAATGCCTAACGTAGTGATCACAGGCACGAGAATCGGGGATGAAAATATTATATGCAGAGGAGAGGAGTGCGCAGGTGTGCTCACGCAGCTGCAAGAAGAAACAATGCAGGAGTTATTGGATCAAGATTCACCGATCGTTCTTGACGACGTTCCTGTTGATGGTCAAAAATTCTGCAGAAATCTGAAGTCGCAAAAGCCGCCCGGCTGCAGTGGTTCCAATCCGCCGCCTTCTCCAGGAATAACCGTTCCAGGCAAGCCCGTGTGGCAGCCCAATGGCTGCGGAACTGGTGGAGTGGCAAATTGGTTTGTGGATCTCGTTCTTACGGTTACTTCAAGTCAGTCTTACTCAGGAAATCTGAATAGCCCATTTGCAGGGGTCAGCTTCGAAGGGGCGTGCAATAGCCATGATCAGTGTTGGGCAAGTGGCGGGAATCGTGGTGTATGCGACTTGCAGTTTCGCGACAGCATGAACAATGCATGTGGTCAATTGGATGACGGCGGTTCGCAGGCCACATGCATGGGCTTTGCAAGCACTTACCATGGTGCTGTTTCGACAACAAATGCTTCAAACAGTGCGCATGCCAACGTTATGCGGGATAGGGCCTGTGCGATTTGGGCGAATGATATGAGGGAGAACAACTGTGCTTTCTAATTCACGAAAAACTCTGCTTGCTGTGTGTGCAGTGCTTCTTGTTGCATGCGCCGGGAAGCCTCAGGAAAGTGGGGTGATTTCTGAAACAGCGATGGAGCCAATCGCCACTGCCACAGGATCTTCCTCCGCTGCTTCGACTGGTGCGGTGGGTGTCTCATGGATCCAATTGCATGAGTCGATGCAGTTGCTCGATATAGCTGTGGTGCAATCCGCAAGCTCATGGCAAGAGCGGATTAATCAGTTGCCACTTGAAGAGCGTCAGTATCTTGAAGCCAAGAATACGGAATACTTTAATGCTTTGGAGTTTGGGTCCGTCGCAGATCAGCGGAAACTGATTGAGCAAGGTTTTCCGATGCCCGAAGAATGGGTTGCGGCTCAGGCATTGTCTGAGGGTGAACTAAAATATCTGGCGCAGCAAGGGAATATCAAGGCGCAGATGTTCTACGTTGACCGAGTTATTGGTGATGTTGCGCCAGTTCTTAAGGAAAGGGGCTTCGACAATACGGATGAAGATCGTGAGCTATACGCCAAGTTCAACGAAGCCTCCGCAATGTCATCCATTATGCTCAAAAAGACGAGAAGCCCGTTCGTGGCCTATCAAAATGGCTTGCTGCTTTCAGTTGGCACGATTGGCCATTCGCCAGCCGTAGCGGCAGGGTCATTTCAGGTGGCGAAGGAATTAGGGGATACAAGGGCGGATTTCCTAAGTCAGATGTATTTCGATGCGCATGCTGGATTGGACCCGCAGGTCGTAATGGCAAGCTATTCATCCATCAAATCAGTACTGGGGCGTTGATGATCAGGTAATGAGTGGGCAAGTGTTTGACCCGTCACTCCCCTATGGAAGGTCTGAACAACTCCTATCAATCCTGCCACAATTGATCCGGCTCCAGTGAGGCGATCATGATGCAACTCACCTTCGGCGATGCGGAATCCATTGGCAAGCGCAAGCAGAC
>NZ_JASGED010000128.1:0-11172 GCF_047606765.1 Thermomonas sp.
CCTCGCATTGCAGCTTCAACTGCCGATGCGAGGAGCTTTGGCCTGATGTTTCCTTCCCCCGCTTGCGGGGGAAGGTGCCGAAGGCGGATGGGGGCGAACACACGGGTCCCGATTACACATCCCTCCATCGCGCCCTGATCGCCGGCCTGCCGACGCAGCTCGGCCATCGCGGCGACAAAGGTGTGTACGACGGCCCGCGCGGGCGCAAGTTCCAGTTGTTCCCCGGCTCGAAACTCGCCTCGAAGCCGCCGCCGTGGTTGTTGTCCGCCACGCTGCTGGACACGGAAAAGGTGTGGGCGATCACCAACGCCGCCATCGAGCCGGATTGGGCCATCGCCGAACTGCCGCATCTGCTGGCGCGCCGCCACCACGATCCGCACTGGTCGCGCGCGCAGGGCCGCGTGGTCGGCAGCGAGCAGATTTCGCTGTTCGGGCTGGTGCTCGCACCGAAGAAGCCGGTGCATTACGGCGCGCTGTTTCCCGAGGAAAGCCGCGCCATCTTCGTGCGTGAGGCGCTGCTGACCGGCGAGATCAACACCCGCAGCGCCTTCCTGGCCCGCAACCTGCGTACGCTTGCACTGGCGCAGCAGGAAGAAGCCAAGCAGCGCCGCGTTGGCCTTGTGGTCGATGAGGACTGGCAGGCGCGCTGGTATCTCGACCGGCTGCCGCCGCACATTCACAACGCGCAGGCGCTGGATGCGTGGTACGGGAAATTGGCGAAGGAGGAAAAAGCCGGGCTGGAATGGTCGCGGGACGATTTGCTGGTGGCCGACCAGACGGATGCCGCGCGCTTTCCCGCTTACATCCCGCTGGGCGATGCGCGCCTTGCCGTGCAATACCGTTTCGAGCCGGGCGCGGTGGATGACGGCATGACCGTGGCGGTGCCGCTCCACCTGCTCCATGCACTGGATGCCGCGCGCTTGTCGTGGCTGGCGCCGGGCTTCGTGGAGGACAAGGCGGCGGCGCTGATCCGCTCGCTGCCGAAGGCGCTGCGCCGCAACTTCGTGCCCGCGCCGGATTTCGCCCACGCCTTCGCCGAGGCGTTTGCGCAGCCCGGGCATGCACACCAAGAGCCGGATTCCATCGAAGGCGCGCTTGCGAAGTTTTTGAAGAAGCTCTCGGGCGTGGAAATCTCCGCCACGGATTTCGATGCCGCCAGCATCGAACCGCATCTGCGCGCCAATCTGCGCCTGCTGGACGGAAAACACATCCTCGCCGAGTCGCGCGACCTCATTGATCTGCGTGTCCGCTTTGGCGAACGCGCGGCGCAGGCCTTCGCTCGCCATGCGGCGCAGGGCATGGCGAAGTTGGGGATGACCGCGTTCCCCGAAGCGCCGATCCCAGTGTCGGTGCCGGGTGCGGGCGGCGTGCCGGCGTATCCGGCCCTGCAGGACGATGGCGATGCCGTGTCGCTGGCCCTGCACGCGCAGCGCGAGGTCGCCGAACGCCTGCATCCGCAGGGCGTGCGCCGGCTGCTGTCCATCGCGATGACCGACAAGTGCAAGCAGGCGCGCAAGCAATTGCCGGTGCAGCCCAAGCTGTCCCTGCTGTACGCCGCCATCGAGTCCGCCGCGCCGCGAAGCGATGGTTTGAAATACGCCGACCGCCTGCGCGCCGACCTGGTAGATGGCGCATTCGCGGCCCTGTCGGAACACGAGCTGCTGGCGGTTCGCGATGCCGATGCCTTCGCCCGGCGCCGTGACGCCATCGCAAAGGAACTGTTCGCCGAGGCCATGCGCAGGTTGCAGCAGGCCGAAACCATCCTCGGCCTGGTCGCCGACGTGCGGGCGAAACTGGAATCCAAGCTGATCGGCTGGGCCCGCGCCAACCTCGATGACATGCAGGCGCAACTCGATGCGCTAGCCGCGCCCGGCTTTCTGCGCGACACCCCGGCGCAGGCGCTGGCCGAATACCCGCGCTACCTCAAGGCGATGAGCCTGCGCGCCGAACGCGCCCAGCGCGACCCGACCCGCGACCAGCAGCGCATGCTGGAACTGGCCCCGTTCGCCGCCGCGCTGGCGGGTGCAGACCCGAACCACCCGGAAGCCCAGGCCCTGCGCTGGGAACTGGAAGAACTGCGCGTGCAGTTGTTCGCGCAGGAGTTGGGCGCGAAGGGCGGCGTGTCACCAAAACGTTTGGCGACGCGGCTTGCTCGATTGGTTACTTGATGCGGCGCACCTTGGCTGCCGTGTTGTAGCCGTCGATCTGCATCCACCACACGCCCAGCACGCCAGGTTTCACTGTGACCTTGGGGTTGCTGCGGCGCACACCGGCCAGACGGGCGTCGTCGGTCTGTTCCCAGACCTGTCCATTGTCCAGCTTGTACTGCAGGCCTTTGCCAAAGCCAGTGAACTCGCCTTGTAGATGGGCGACGATGGGCTCACTGGAACCGAAATCGAAGAACCCACGGTTTTCGCGCACCACTTCCTTGCGGCCTTCTTCGCGTGCCTCGCTGACGGCACTGCGGGTGCGTTCTTCCACCATGCGGCCTAGCCATTTGTTCAGTGCGGCCAGCTCATCGGCGCTCAGCTTGTGCAGGCCGGCGGCCTTGAACTCCTCCTCGCTCATTTGCTGCTGGAGTGCGGTGTCCTGCTGCTGTGCCAATGCCAGCGATGGGCAGGCCAGCAGGGCAAACGCGAGGATGGCGGCGATGATGCGCATGGTCGGTTCCTCCGAGGATGGTCTGGCGAGTGTAGGGCGTGGCGGCGTCTCGCCCAAGCGATTGGCGACGCGGCTGGAACGCCTGCATTCCACCTGAAGACAGCGGGATCGCTGGCCGCTTCATCGCTGTCTCGCTACTGTAGCCACATGCACGCCGTTGCCGCCCCCTCGACCACGTATGCCGATGCACTGGCGCGCCTGCCGAACGACGCGCTGCCCGCGCCATTGGCGGCGTTCTGGTGCGAGCGTGCGCAGGCCGGTGCGCCGATGCGCGACCGTGCCGACGTGCTGTGCGACACGCTGGCGATCCTCACCTCGCTCAATGCCGATGCCGAGGTGATGGCGGCAGCCCTGCTGGATGCGCTGGCCGATGTCGAAACATTGGCCAGCGAGGCGAAGATCGGGATTCCCGAGCGCCTGCATGTGCTGCTGGAAGGCCAGCGCGCTGCCAGCCGCGTGTGGGAACTGCATCGCAACCATGGCGGTGGCCGCAACCCGGAAGGCATGCGCCGGTTGCTGCTGGCGCTGGTGCGCGACCTGCGGGTGGTGCCCATCGTGCTGGCGCGCCAGCTTGCGCGCATGCGCGCGGCGTGGCGATTGCCGGTGGAGGAACAGCGCGCACTGGCGCAGATGACCCGCGACATCCATGCGCCCTTGGCAAACCGCCTCGGCATCTGGCAGTTGAAGTGGGAGCTGGAAGACCTGGCCTTCCGCCTGCTGGAGCCGGACACCTACCTGCGCATCGCCCGCATGCTGGACGACAGCCGCACCGGGCGCGAGCGCTACATCGCCACCGCGCTGGCGAAGTTGCGTGAAACGCTGGCGGAACAGGGCATCGAGGCCGACATCGCCGGCAGGCCGAAGCACATCTACAGCATCTGGAAGAAGATGCACCGCAAGGATGCGCCCATCGACGAGTTGTATGACCTGCGCGCGCTGCGGGTGCTGGTCGATGACGTGCCCACCTGCTACGCCGTGCTGGGACTGGTGCATGCGCTATGGGTGCCGGTGCCGAGCGAGTTCGACGATTACATCGCACGCCCCAAGCCGAACGGCTATCGCTCGCTGCACACGGCGGTGATCGGCCCGGAAGGCAAGACCCTGGAGGTGCAGATCCGCACCCGCGAGATGCACGCGCAGGCCGAACTCGGCGTGGCCGCGCACTGGCGCTACAAGGAAGGCGGCAGCGCCGGCGGCGCGGCGATGGACAAGCGCATCGCGTGGATGCGCAAGCTGCTGGAACAGGCTGCCGATGCCGCCAAGGAAGGCGAGGCCACGCCGCTGCAGGGCATGGACAGCGATCTGGTCGAGGAGCGCGTGTATGCGCTGACGCCGAAGGGCGAGGTGATCGACCTGCCGCAGGGCGGCACCGTGCTCGACTTCGCCTACGCGGTACACACGATGGTCGGGCATCGCTGCCGGGGCGCGAAGGTGGATGGCCGCATCGTGCCGCTGACCTATCAGCTGCGCACCGGCGAGCGGGTGGAAATCCTCACCGCCAAGACCGCCGAACCGCGCCGCGACTGGCTGCAACCAAGTGCCGGTTTCCTTGTCAGCAGCCGTTCGCGCGACAAGGTGCGGGCGTGGTTCAACAAACTGGATCGCGCGCGCAACCTGCAGGCCGGGCGCGAACTGCTGGATCGCGATCTGCGCCGGATGGGCCTGCTGCACGCGGATTTGCAGCCAGTGCTGGGCCGCTTCAACGCGCACAGCATCGATGAATTGCTGGTGCTGGTGGCGTTGGGCGACGTCGGCCCGAATCAGGTCGGGCGCGCGTTGCTGGAGCTGGAAAAGGCCGCGCAGGAACCGGCATCGCCACCACCACAAGCGACGCCCGCAAAACCTGCGACACCCAGCGCGCCCGGCGCTGGCGCGGTGACCGTGCAGGGCGTGGACAACCTGCTGGCGCAGGTGGCGCGTTGCTGCCAACCGCTGCCGGGCGAGCCCATCGCCGGCTACCTGACCCGCGCACGCGGCGTCAGCGTGCATCGGCCTGACTGCGCGGCCTTCCTGCGGCTGGCGGCGAAGGAACCGGCGCGGGTGCTGCCGGTGGAATGGGGCATGCAGCGCGGGGGACAGACCGTGGCTGTGCGCATCGACGCCATCGACCGCAAATGGCTGCTGAAGGATGTCACCACCCTGCTGGCGCAGCTGGGCGTGAACGTGTTGAACATGCATGCCGAACAGGTGCGCGGCGCCAATGGCCGGGTGCGCGTGCAGTTGCAGGCGCGGGTGACCGACTACGAGCAACTCGGCCTGCTGCTGGCGCGGCTGGAATCGCTGCCCGGCGTGGAGTCGGCGCGGCGCGGGTGAACGATGACGGGCGCTGATACCGCCTAGAATGCCGCGCATGCTGCGGGTGGCGCGGCGCAGGGAAGGTGGTGTGCGGATCTCGATCGCGATGTGTACCTACAACGGTGCGAGGTTCCTCGGCGAGCAGCTCGACAGCCTGCTGGCACAGGCGCGCCTGCCAGATGAAGTGGTGGTGGGCGATGACGGCTCCACCGATGCCACGCTGGAGATGCTGCAGGCATTCGCCGTGCATGCCGGCGAACGCGGCGTGCGTGTCGATATCGTGCGCAATGCCGAGAACCTCGGCTTCGCGGCCAATTTCGATGCCACCTTGCGGCGCGCCACTGGCGATATCGTGTTCCTCTGCGATCAGGATGATGTCTGGCATCCCGACAAGATCGCGCGGATGTGTGCGCAGTTCGATGCGCGCCCGCGTTTGGGCCTGCTGCATGCGGATGCGCGGCTGATCGATGCCGAGGGGCGCGACATGGGTTGCAGCCTGTTCGAGGCGCTGGAGATGACGCCGGCAGAACGCGATGCCGAGCATGCGGGCCGCGCATTGGACGCACTGCTTCGGCGCAATCTGGTGACAGGCGCGACCATGGCGATCCGGCGTGAAGCCTTGGCATCTGCGTTGCCGGTGCCGGAAGGTTGCGTCCACGATGACTGGCTGGCCTTGCGCTGCGCGCTGGACTGGCAGGTGGACTGCATGGAATGGGCATCGATCCGCTATCGACAGCACGATGGCAACCAGATCGGCATGCGCAAGCGCACGTTGCGCGACAAGCTGTCCGGGCTGGACAGGCCGAAGCGCATGTTCATGGCCGAGATGGCGCATCGGCTGGATGTGTTCCTGCAGCGTTGTGATGACGATGGCTTGATGCTTTCGCCCGAGCGTCGCAGCGAAATCGAGGCGCGCATCACGCATGTGCGCATGCGTGCAGCGCTGCCGGCTACGCCGATTGCACGCCTGCGCGCGGTGCTGGCGGAAATGCGGACGGGCCGTTATCGCGCGTATTCGTCCGGGCTGCGTTCCATCGTCAGCGATCTGCTGGACATGAACTGATGCAGGCAGGCGACCAGCTTTCGACGTTTGATCCGCGCACGGTCTGCGCGGTGGTGGTGACGTATCGGCCCGAGCTTGCCCAATTGCGCGAAACACTGCGCCTGCTTGCGCCGCAGGTCGGGCAGGTGGTGGTCGTGGACAACGCCAGCGGTGGTGGGTTCGATGCCTTTGCCGCCGATGCCACCGCAGCAGGCTGCATCGTGCTGCAAAACCACGAGAACCTCGGGCTGGCCGCGGGCTTCAATCGCGGCATCGCGCATGCGAAGGCGGGCGGGTTTGGCTTCGTGCTGCTGATGGATCAGGACAGCCTGCCCGAGCCGTCGATGGTGAGCACGTTGCTGGCTGCTTACATGCGGCTTTCGGCAATGCAACAGGTGGCGGCGGTCGGTGCGCAGTTCGTGGACAGCCGCGACGGCAGCGTCGCGCCATTCGTGCGGGTGGGGTTTCCCTTCAACCGCAAGATCCCCGGCGCGCCGGGACAATACGTGGCATGCGACTTCCTTATCAGCTCCGGTTGCCTGTTGCCGATACCGGTGCTGGACGTGGTGGGGCCGATGGATGCCTCGCTGTTCATCGACAGCGTGGATCTGGACTGGTGTTTCCGCGCGCGTGATCTGGGTTACACGCTGCACGGTGTGTGTGATGCGCGCATGCGCCATGCCATCGGCGATGAACTGCGGCCTTCGCGGTTGATGGGGCGCGGCATGTTCATCCACAGTCCGGCGCGCCTGTATTACCTGATGCGCAACCGGCTGCTGCTGTACCGGCGGCGGCACACGCCACGGGTGTGGATCGCGCAGGACATGCTGCGCTTTGTTGGCAAGTTCCTGCGCATGTCGCTGCTGGTTGCCCCCCGCGCTGCCAATGCGCGGGCCATGCTGCGCGGCGCATGGGACGGCCTCCGGGGCAGGGCCGGCGCAAGCGGATGAGCCGCGTGTGAACGTTTGCGCGGCAGGATGCGCGGCGCTTGGCTAGACTGCGACAGGACTGCCACCCACCCGACCCACCCATGCCCCGCATCGAAGACGAAGAAGACGATCTGCAAGACGACGACGCGGACAGCGAGGACGGCGGCTCCGGCGACAGCGGCTGGAAGCGCCGGCTGCTGACCTGGGGATTGGCCGCAGCGGCGCTGCTGCTGGGTTTTTTGATCCCGTACATGCTGTACCTGAACCATCAGGTTGGCGAGCGCTTCGGCAAGCTGCAATGGCAGGTGCCGACCCGCGTGTATGCGCGCCCGCTGGTGCTGCGCACCGGGCTTGCGATGGATGCGCAGACGCTGAAGACCGAGCTGGATGCCGCGTCCTATCGCGATGGCGACGGCAAGCGCGCAGGTACCTATCAACGCAACGGCGCGCGTTGGCGCATTTCCAGCCGTGGCTACAGCGATGTGGATGGGCGGGTGACACCGGCCACGCTGGAAGTGACCCTGTCCGGCGGCAACGTGGCGTCGATCCGCGATGTCGCCGGCAAGCGCGCCCTGCGCAGCGCGCGGCTGGACCCGGCGCGCATCGCCACCCTGTACGGGCGCGATCAGGAAGAGCGCCGGCTGGTGCGCATGGAAGAGGTGCCGGAGTTGCTGGTCACCGGCCTGCAGGCGGTGGAAGACCGCGACTTCAATCGCCATTTCGGCATCGACGTGTTCGGGATGCTGCGCGCCGTTTTCGTCAACGTGAAATCCGGCGGTGACACCCGCCAGGGTGCCAGCACACTGACCCAGCAGCTTGCGCGCAGTGGCTTGCTTGGCATCGGCAAGGAGCAGACCTACCGCCGCAAGATCAAGGAAATCCTGTTTGCGCTGCTGCTGGAAGCGCGCTACGACAAGCGCACCATCCTTGAGGCGTATTTCAATCAGGTCGATCTGGGCCAGCGCGGCGCGCAGTCGATCCGTGGCGTGGCGGCGGCGTCGGAGTTCTGGTTCGGCAAGGAATTGCGCGATCTTTCCACCGAGCAGATCGCGCTGATGATCGGGCTGGTGAAGGGGCCGTCCTGGTACAACCCGCGTCGCAACCCGGAGCGCGCCATCGAACGCCGCAACCTGGTGCTGCAGAAGATGCGCGAGACCGGGTTGATCGACGATGCCGAGTTCAAGCGCGCAAGCAAGGCACCGCTGGGCGTCACCGAGAACGCCGGCAATCTGGTGGCAAACCGGTTCCCGGCCTATGTCGATCTGGTGCGCAAGCAACTGGCGCGCGACTACACCATGGAGAAATTGTCCGGCGCGGGGCTGGCGGTGATGACCGGCATGTCGCCTGCGGCGCAGGGCTATGCCGAAGGCGCGGTGGGGCGCACGCTGAAGGCGCTGGGTACCAAGGGCCGTCCGCCGCTGGAAGCGGGTCTGGTGATGACCGATGTCCACAATGGCGACGTGCTGGCCGTGGTCGGCAGCCGCGATTTCACCGAACCGGGCTTCAACCGCGCGGTGGATGCGCGCCGCCCGGTCGGTTCGCTGCTCAAGCCCTTCGTTTACTTGCTGGCGCTGGGCAACCCGGAGCGCTGGTCGCTGGCCAGCGCGATCAGCGATGCCCCGGTCACCGTCAGCCTTGGTCGTGCGCGCACCTGGAAGCCGGGCAATTCCGATGGCCGCAGCCACGGCACCGTGCATCTGATTGATGCGCTGGCGCAGAGCTACAACCAGGCCACGGTGCGGCTGGGCATGGACGTGCAGCCGCAGCGGCTGGCCGGCGTGATCCGCACGCTGGCCGGCATCGAATCCGATGGGCAACCGTCGCTGATCCTTGGCGCGGTGGATCAAAGCCCGTATGCGATGGCGCAGCTTTATCAGTTCCTTGCATCGGGTGGCGAGGTGCAGCCGCTGCGCGCGGTGCGCGGGGTGCTGGACGAGAACGGCCGCGTCATCAAGCGCTACGACAAGGACGCGCCGCCCGCGCAGAAGGGTGATGCCGTGGCGGCGCGGCTGGTCGGTATCGCCTTGCAGCATGCGATCGCCTCCGGCACCGGACGCCAGCTGGTGCGCGATGGCCTGGGTGGCCTGTCGGCTGCCGGCAAGACCGGCACCAGCAACGATGGCCGCGATAGCTGGTTTGCCGGCTATACCGGCGACCATCTGGCGGTGGTGTGGGTGGGCAACGACCAGAACGAAGCCACCGGCTTGTACGGTGCCAGCGGCGGCATGCGGGTGTGGTCGAACATCTTCTCGCGGCTGCCCAGCGCGCCGCTGCGGCTGTCCGACGAGGGCATCGACTGGCGCTGGGTGGAAGGCGGCTACAGCACCGATCCAGGCTGCCAGACCGCGCGCCGCTTCGCCTTCGTCGCCGGCCATGCACCGCCTTATCGCGCATGCACCTATGTTGCGCCGCTGTTCGACGAGTTCGGCAACCTGATTCCGCAGGACGAACAGACCGATGCCGATGGCAACCCCCTGCAGCGTGCCGGGCAGGCGATCCGCGAGTTCTTCGGTGGTGGCGATCCCGCCAGGCAGGTGCCGCCGCAACAGCCGCAGCCGCAACCCGCGCCGGCGCAACCGGTGCAGTAAGCAAGGTGCGCGAGGACGGTTTTCCGGCGTCGCGGCTGGCACGCGCCGCGCGCGATGCACTGGCCGATGGCGCTGCGCTTGCGGGCGCGTTGCCCGGTTTCAGGCCACGCCCGGCGCAGCAGCGGTTGGCGGCGGCAGTGGCCGATGCCTTCGAGCATCGCGACATCCTGCTGGCCGAGGCCGGCACCGGCACCGGCAAGACCTTTGCCTATCTGGTTCCCGCGCTGCTGTCGGGAATGAAAACCATCGTTTCCACCGGCACCCGCGCGCTGCAGGATCAGCTTTATCTGCGCGATCTGCCGCGCGTGCGCGATGCGCTGGGCGTCGGCCTGAAAACCGCGCTGTTGAAGGGCCGCGCCAATTACCTGTGCCGCTATCGGATGGAACAGGCCAAGGGCGAGCCGCGCTTTTCATCGAAGGAACAGGTCAGCCAGTTTCAGCGCGTGGTCGCATGGAGCGGGCGCACCAGGATGGGCGACATGGCCGAACTCGATTCGCTGCCGGAAGACTCGCCGCTGCTGCCGCTGGTGACCTCCACCGCCGACAACTGCCTTGGCACCGATTGCCCGTTCTGGGGCGACTGCTTCGTGGTGCAGGCGCGCCAGCGCGCGCAGGCTGCCGACCTCGTTGTGGTCAACCATCACCTGCTGCTGGCCGATCTCGCGCTGAAGCAGGAAGGCTTCGGCGAAATCCTGCCCGGCGCGCAGGCCTTCGTGGTTGATGAGGCGCATCAGTTGCCCGACCTTGCCGCGCAGTTCTTCGGCGAAGGGCTGGGCGCGCGTCCGCTGGTGGAACTGGCGCGCGATGCCATCGGCGAATGCAAGGACGTGCCCGGCGCGCTTGCCAGCGTGCAGGAACCGGCGCGTGCGCTGGAACAGGCTGCCCGCGCGCTGCGTGCCGGCATGGACAACCTGCCGATGCGCGGCACTGCATGGCGTGCGCTGGACGAAGTCGACATCGAGCCCGCCTTCCGCATGCTGGCCGATGCCCTGCACGCGATGGAGCAGACGCTGGAACCGCTGCGCGAAGCCGCACCCGGTTTCGATGCCTGTCATCTGCGCGCGCGCGATCAACTCGGTCGCCTGCGGCGCTGGCTGGGCGAAGCGGCGATGGGCGGTGACGATGACAGCGATGGCACCAGCGTCCACTGGTATGAACTCACGCCGCGCGGCTTCCGCCTGCAGCGCACGCCGCTGGACGTGTCTGCGCCACTGCGCCGGCATCGCGAGGAATCGCACGCCGCATGGGTGTTCACCTCGGCCACGCTGGCGGTGGGCGGCAACTTCACGCATATCGCGCACAAGCTGGGCATCGTTGATGCGCAGGAACTGATCGAACCCAGCCCGTTCGATTGGGACAGTCAGGCGCTGTGCTACCTGCCGCCGCGCCTGCCGGAGCCGGCATCCCGTGATTACGGCCGGGCGGTGATCGATGCGCTGATGCCGGTGCTGGAAGCCTCCGGCGGGCGCGCCTTCCTGCTGTTCGCCTCGCATCGCGCGCTGCGTGAAGCCGCCGAACTGCTGCGCGATGCGCCGTGGCCGCTGTTCGTGCAGGGCAGCGAGCCGCGCCATGTCCTGCTGCAACGCTTCCGCGACTCGGGCAACGGCGTGTTGCTGGGCACGGCCAGTTTCCGCGAAGGTGTCGATGTGGCCGGCGA
>NZ_JASGED010000129.1:0-13326 GCF_047606765.1 Thermomonas sp.
CGTCATTCCGGCGAAAGCCGGAATCTAGCTCTTTGGTAAGTCATTGAAAAAGCTGGATCCCGGCTTTCGCCGGGATGACGTTTCGGGAGTTGTTCAGAGCTTCCCTAAGCGGCGAACACGATTCCGGAAAGCCGCGGTCGCGTCATCACACCATCAATCCACCCGGCGAATGCTCGCGCCCAGCGCCGACAGCTTGGCCTCGATGTTCTCGTAGCCGCGATCCAGATGGTAGATGCGGTCGATGACGGTTTCGCCTTCGGCCACCAGGCCGGCAAGGATCAGCGATGCCGACGCACGCAGGTCGGTCGCCATCACCGGCGCGCCGCTGAGGGTTTCAACGCCGCGCACCACGGCGGTATGCCCATCGACGCGAATGTCCGCGCCAAGGCGCAGCAGTTCGTTGACGTGCATGAAGCGGTTTTCGAAGATCGTCTCGTTGATGACGCCCACGCCGCCCGCGATGCAGTCCAGCGCCATGAACTGCGCCTGCATGTCGGTGGGAAATGCCGGATGCGGCGCGGTGGTGATGTTGACCGCATGCGGCCGCTTGCCCTGCATGTCCAGCGTGATGCGGTCACCCTCGATGCCGATCTCCGCGCCGGCCTCACGCAGCTTGTCCAGCACCGCGTCCATCGTGTCCGGGCGCGCATGGGTGGCGGTGATGCGCCCGCCGGTCATCGCTGCCGCGACCAGGAAGGTGCCGCATTCGATGCGGTCGGCCACCACGGCATGCGCGCAGCCCGACAGTTTTTCCACGCCCTCGATCGTGATCCGGGGCGTGCCCGCACCTTCGATCCGCGCGCCCATTGCGATCAGGCATTCGGCCAGATCCACGATTTCCGGCTCCATCGCCGCGTTTTCCAGCACCGTGGTGCCTTCGGCCAGCGCCGCCGCCATCAGCACGTTCTCGGTGGCACCCACGCTGACCATTTCGAAGACATGCCGAGCGCCCTTCAACCGGCCATTGCTGCGCGCCTTGATGAAGCCGTGCTCGACCACGATGTCGGCACCCAGCGCCTGCAGGCCCTTGATGTGCAAGTCAACGGGGCGCGAGCCGATGGCGCAGCCGCCGGGCAGCGAGACTTCGGCATCACCGAACTTCGCCAGCAGCGGCCCCAGCACCAGCACCGAGGCGCGCATGGTCTTGACCAGCTCGTAGGGCGCAACGTGGCTGTTCACGCTGCGCGGGTCAACGGTCATCGCGTCGCCCTCGTGTACCACGCCCGCGCCCAGGCCGGCCAGCAGCTTGGCCGTGGTCAGCACGTCGTGCAGGCGCGGGACGTTGGTGACGCGCACCGGCGCATCGGCCAGCAAGGTGGCGCACAGGATCGGCAGCACCGCGTTCTTGGCACCGGAGATGCGGACTTCGCCGTTGAGGCGGGCGCCGCCGGTGACGATGATCTTCTGCATCAGGCAGCCGCCTCCACGGGCGTCAAGGTCTTGAGTTGCAGGGCATGGATCGCGCCGCCCATCAACTCGCCCAGCGTGGCATAGACCATGCGGTGGCGAGCCAGCGGCAGCTTGCCGGTGAAGGCCTCGCAGACCACGGTGGCCTCGAAATGCACGCCGTCCTCGCCCTGTACCTCGGCACGTGCGCCGGGCAGGCCGGCTTCGATCAACTGGCGGATGGTGTCGGCGTTCATGGCGTGGCAGGTGGGCTCAAGTAAACTGAACGACCCAGTCTAGCGGAATCCCCAGTGACCCAAGCCGCGCCAGCCCGTGATTTCGATTTCGCCGCCAGCGCACGGCGTGCGTTCGCGATCGAGCGCGACGGCCTTGCCGCCGTGGCCGCGCGCATCGGCGGTGCGTTCGATGCCGCCTGCGCCGCGATGCTGGCCTGCCGTGGCCGGGTGGCCTGCACCGGCATGGGCAAGTCCGGGCATATCGCGCGCAAGATCGCCGCGACGCTTGCATCGACCGGCACGCCGGCCTTCTACGTGCATCCGGGCGAGGCCGCGCACGGCGACCTGGGCATGGTGACCGACGCCGACGTGGTGCTGGCGCTGTCCTATTCCGGCGAGAGCGACGAACTCCTGCTGCTGCTGCCGGCGCTGAAGCGGCAGGGCAACATCGTGGTCGCGATGACCGGGCGCGAGGCGTCCACGCTGGCACGCGAGGCCGACATCCACCTCGACGTCAGCGTGCCCGCCGAAGCCTGCCCGCTGGCGCTGGCCCCGACCGCCAGCACCACCGCCTCGCTGGCGATGGGCGACGCTCTGGCCGTGGCCCTGCTGGAAGCACGCGGCTTCACCGCCGATGACTTCGCCCGCTCGCACCCGGCGGGTGCGCTCGGTCGCCGCCTGCTGCTGCACATCACCGACGTGATGCACGCAGGCGATGAAGTCCCGAAGGTCGGCCCTGACGCCAGCATCAGCGAAGCGCTGGTGGAAATGAGCCGCAAGCGGCTGGGCATGACCGCCGTGGTCGATGCCGATGACCGCCTGCTGGGCCTGTACACCGACGGCGACCTGCGCCGCAGCCTGGATGATGAAGACGTGGACCTGCGCGGCACCCGGATAGCGACCGTGATGACGAAATCACCGCGCACCATCGGTGCCGATGCGCTGGCAGTGGAAGCCGCGCAACTGATGGAAGCGCACAAGATCAACGCATTGCTGGTGATCGATGGCGACCGCCGCGTGGTGGGCGCGCTCAACATCCACGACCTGCTGCGCGCGCGGGTGGTGTGATGACGATGCCCAACTACCCCGCCGATGTCCTTGAACGCGCCGCGAAGATCCGTCTGATCGGCTTCGACGTGGATGGCACGCTCACCGATGGTCGCCTGCACTATGCCGTCGGCGTCAGCGACGCCAAGAGCTTCTGCGTGCAGGACGGCATGGGCATCACCCTGCTGCGCCATGCCGGCATCGAAACCGCACTGGTCACCGCGCGGCAAAGCCCACTGGTCGCCGCGCGCGGCAGTGAGCTGAAGATCAACCACCTGCACATCGGCGAACGCGCCAAGCTGGCCTGCATGCAGCGCATCGCCGCAGGCATGGGCATCGGCATGGACGAAGTGGCCTTCATGGGCGATGACCTGCCCGATCTCGCCACCCTGCGCGCTGTGGGGCTTGCCATCGTCCCCGCCAACGCCCACCACTGGGTGCTGCCCGCTGCGCACTGGGTCACCCCGCGCAACGGCGGCGAAGGCGCGGCGCGTGATGCCTGCGACCTGCTGCTGCATGCGCAGGGCCGCGTGCAGGCCATCCTGGAACATGGGGAGCATCCCTAGATGATGGGCCTGCCCCCACGCTGGCGCGCCGGCTTGAGCGTGGCACTGCTGCTGGCCGCCATCGCCAGCGGCTGGTCGATCTGGCGGCAGTCGCGCCCGGCGGACGATGGCGTGCTGGCGACCCGACCGGACTATGTGCTGCGCGAGTTCGAAATCACCTCGCTGGACAAGCAGGGCAAGGAGTCGTTCACCCTGCGCGGCCCGGAAGTGCATCGCAACCCGGCGGACAAGACCATGGAAATGGCGACGCCGCTGTTCCTGGTGCCGGATCGCGGCGGGCGTTACTGGCAGGTACGCGCGCAGCACGGCATCGTGCCGGCGGATGGTGGCCAGTTGCACCTGCGCGGGCAGGTGCGCGCCGACAGCCCACCCAACGCGCCGCCAGCCACCCGCATCGAAACCGGGCAGCTGACCCTGCATCTTGCGCAGCACCGCGCCACCACGCCCGCCAAAGTGACCGTCACCCGCCCCGGACTTACAATGCAGGGCATCGGCATGCAGGCGGATTTCGACAGCCAGCAGGTCTCCCTCCTCTCGCAGGTACGCACCCGTTATGTCCCGCAGCATTAAACCCGCAGTCGCCGCGCTGGCCATTGCCGCAATCGCCGCCAGCGGTGCCGCTTCCGCGCGCCAATCCGACCGCGGCAAGCCGATGGACATCGAATCCGCCAGCGGCGTCTGCGGCGCGGGCGACAACGCCACCTGCACCTTCACCGGCAAGGTGACGATCACCCAGGGCACGCTGAGAATCGTGGCAGACAAGGCGGTGGTCACCCAGTCTGGCGGCAATCCCAGGCAGGCCCGCTTCAGCGGCGGCGTGACCTTGTTCCAGCAGATGGACGATGGCACCAACCTGGACGCGAAGGCCTCCAACATCGACTACGACCTGAAGACCGAAGTGGTGACCTTCACTGGCAACGTGACCATCACCCAGCAGCGCGGCACCCTCAACGGCGAGCGCGTGGTCTATGACATGAAGACCGGCCAGGTCGAAAGCGGCGGCGGCAACAATGGCCGGGTGAAGATGCGCATCCTGCCCAAGGGCGCGCAAGCGCAGGGCAACGGCTGATGCTCACCGCCGAAGGGCTGCGCAAGCGCTACCGCTCGCGTGAGGTCGTGCGCGACTTCGGGCTGTCGCTGAAGGCTGGTGAAGTGGTCGGCCTGCTTGGCCCCAACGGTGCCGGCAAGACCACCTGCTTCTACATGATCGTGGGGCTGGTGCCTGCGGATGCGGGCCGCATCCTGCTGGACGGCACCGACATCACCGACCAGCCGATGTATGCGCGCGCCAAGCTCGGTGTCGGCTACCTGCCGCAGGAGCCGTCGGTGTTCCGCAAGCTCAGCGTGGCCGACAACATCCGGCTGGTGCTGGAATTGCGCGCCGATCTGGACGAGGAAGGCCGCGAACGCGAACTGTCCGCCCTGCTCGACGAATTGCAGATCAACCACGTGGCCGACCAGCACGGTGCCAGCCTGTCCGGCGGCGAACGCCGGCGCGTGGAAATCGCCCGCGCGCTGGCCGGCAAACCGCGCCTGATCCTGCTGGACGAGCCCTTTGCCGGCGTGGACCCCATTTCGGTCAACGAAATCCAGCGCATCGTCCGCCACCTCAAGGATCGCGGCATCGGCGTACTCATCACCGACCACAACGTGCGCGAAACACTCGGCATCTGCGACCGCGCCTGCATCCTGGCCGAAGGCGCAGTGCTGGCGCAGGGCACGCCGGCGGAACTGCTGGACAACCCCGACGTGCGCCGGGTCTATCTGGGCGACGATTTCCGCCTGTGACGCCACGCACACGGCGGCATCCGCCACAGACGCAATTCCAACGCCGCACCGGCTATGCTGGCAGCCGATGAAGCCGCGCCTCTCCCCCGCGCAGCAACAGCAACTTGTCCTGACGCCACAACTGCGCCAGGCCATCCGCCTGTTGCAGCTATCCACCGCTGAACTTGAGCTGGAAGTCGCCGAAGCAGTGGCGACCAATCCCTTGCTGGACTGGGCCGAAGACGCGCCCGACGCCGGCCACGACAGTCACGCCAGCGCGGAATCCGCACCCGAAGCGGAAGCCCCGATGGAAGTCGCGCACGACACACACGACGCGGATGACCACTGGGACCGCGAAGCCGAACCGTGGCAGGAACGCATCGGCCCATCCGGTGGCGATGGCGATGACGAGATCGAGCAACCCGCCGCCGAGGAAACCCTGCAGGATCACCTGCTGTGGCAGTTGCATCTGGGCCACTTCAGCGAGCGCGACGCACGCATCGGCGTGTCCCTGATCGACGCCATCGACGACGACGGCTACCTGCGCGAAGACCTCGGCGCATTGACCGAAAGCCTGCGCCCGCTGGTGGATGCGCCACCGGAGGAAGTGCTGCAGGTGCTGCATCGCATCCAGCAATTCGATCCGGTCGGCGTGGGCGCGCGTGACCTTGGCGAATGCCTGACCCTGCAACTGCGCGCACTGTCCGAAGACACACCGGGCCGTGACACTGCGATTGCCATTGCCGCCGGCCCGCTGCAGCGGCTACCCAAGCTCGGCATTGATGGGGTATGCGCGGAAATCCGCTGCGGCCGCGATCAGGCGGAGACCGCCGTGCAACTGCTGCGCACGCTGGACCCGCGCCCCGGCTCGCGCCACGGCGCGCTGCCGGCGGGCAGTTACATCACCCCGGACTGCGTGATCTGGCGGCAGAACGGCCTGTGGCGGGTCGCGCTGGCCGCAGGCGCGATGCCGCGCGTTTCGATCCAGCGCGATTACCAGCGCATGATCCGCCACGCCAGCAGCAACGATGCCGACTACCTGCGCGGTCGCCTGCAGGAAGCGCGCTGGCTGCTGAAAGGCCTGGAATCGCGCGCCGACACCCTGCTGCGGGTGGTGCGCTGCCTGGTGCGCGAACAGGCCGCGTTCCTGGAGTTCGGCGCGCAGGCGCTGCATCCGCTGACCCTGCGCAACGTGGCCGAGCAACTTGAGTTGCACGAATCCACCGTGTCCCGCGCCATCGCCCGCAAATACGTGCGTACGCCGCGCGGCACGATTGCACTGCGCGACTTCTTCGCTTCCGGCATCGAGACCGAAGGCGGCGGCAGCGCGTCCAGCACCGCCATCCAGGACATGATCCGCAAATTGGTGGAAGCCGAAAACCCGCGCAAGCCCTTGTCGGATGCGCGGCTGGCCGATACGTTGAAGGCAGAAGGCGTGCCGGTGGCACGGCGCACGGTGGCGAAATACCGCGAGGCCATGCAGATCCCGGCATCGCATGAGCGCGTGCGCATCGGCTGACGATGCGTACACAACCGCTGCAGGCAAGGTGCCTGCAGCCCACAGTCGAAGGAGGTCCAGATGCAGATCGAAACCCACGGCCATCAGATCGAAGTCACCCCGGCATTGCGGGAGTACGTGGAAAACCGGTTCGAGCGCCTTGGCCGACACTTCGAGCATCCCTGCCAGATCCGCGTGCAGCTTGGGCTGGACAAGCCCGACCACAAGGCCGAGGCCACGGTGAACCTGTCCGGCAAGAGCTTGCATGCCGATGCCACCGGCGTGGACATGTACGCCGCCATCGACCTGTTGGCAGACAAGCTCGACCGCCTGCTGCTGAAGCACAAGGAAAAGATGGTGGACCACCATCGCGGCGAAGGCATCGCCCAGAACGGCGCGTTCAACTGAGCCGCAGGCAGATGGCACGCAACCGGCAAGCGCAGTGGGCGGCATGATGGACGCCGCCCGCATCACCGCACAGGAGCTGTTCGACAAGCAGCAGGAGCGGCTGGAGCTGCGCTGGGTGGCCGGCCAGCGCGAAGGCGGCAAGCGCGTGCTGGAAGCGGTGGAAACCGTGGCCCGCCGGCCTTCGCTGGCGGGCTATCTCAATGCCATCTATCCCAACCGCGTGCAGATCCTCGGCTCCGAGGAACTGACCTGGCTGGACGGGCTGGACGCGCGGCAACGCTGGGAAACCATCCAGAAGATCATCGACTACCGCCCGCTGGCGCTGGTCATCAGCAAGAACCAGCCCTGCCCCGAAGACCTGCGCCAGGCAGCGGAAGAATCCGACACGCCGCTGTGGGTGTCGCCACGGCGCGGGCATGAACTGCTCAATCATCTGCAATACATCCTGGCGCGCACACTGGCACCGCGCATTACCCTGCACGGCGTGTTCATGGAGATCTATTCGATCGGCGTGCTGATTACCGGAGAATCCGGTTCCGGCAAGAGTGAACTGGCGCTGGAACTGGTGACGCGCGGCCACCGGCTGGTCGCCGACGACGCGCCGGAGTTCACCCAGATCGCGCCCGACGTGCTCGACGGCACCTGCCCGGAACTGCTGCAGGACATGCTGGAACTGCGCGGGCTGGGCGTGCTCAACATCCGCCAGATGTTCGGCGACACCGCGATCAAGCGGAACAAGTACCTGCGCATGATCGTCCACCTGAGCAAGCCTTCGTCCGATCCCACGCCGCTGGGCATCGAACGGCTGACCGGCGACCTTGGCACGCGCCGGGTGCTGGACCTGGACGTGCCGATGATTACCGTGCCGGTGATGGCAGGCCGCAACCTGGCGGTGCTGACCGAAGCCGCCACCCGCATGCACATCCTGCGCAGCAAGGGCATCGACCCGGCGACCGCCTTCATGGCCCGCCACAGCCATTTCCTGGAGCGTTCGCAATGACCGCCACCACGCCGCCGCTGGTCATCGTCAGCGGCATGTCCGGCTCCGGCAAGTCGATGGCCCTGCACACGCTGGAAGACCTTGGCTACTACTGCGTGGACAACCTGCCGGCGGAAATGCTGCCGGCGTTCATCCGCCACGTGCTGTCCGCGCCGGTGCCGCCGGAAAAGATCGCCGTGGGCATCGACGCGCGCAGCCCGGGCGACCTGGCCGACGTGCCGCAGGTGCTGTCGCAGATCGGCGCACTGGGGCTGGACCCGAAGGTGCTGTTCCTCGAAGCCGCCGACGACATCCTCGTCCGCCGCTATGCCGATACCCGCCGCCGGCATCCGCTCAGCCACCTCGGGCTTGCGCTGGCCGATGCGATCTCGCTGGAGCGGCAGGCGCTCAAGCCGCTGCGGCAGATCGCCGACAACCTGCTGGACACCAGCGACCTCAACGTCCACCAGATGCGCCGCCGGGTGCTGACCGAGTTCGGCCTGAGTGGCGCCGGCCTGTCGCTGCTGTTTGAATCATTTGCCTACCGGCGCGGCGTGCCGGTGGATGCCGACTTCGTGTTCGATGCACGGGTGCTGCCCAACCCGCACTGGGATCCGCGCCTGCGCCCGCTGTCCGGGCGCGACCCGGAGGTGCGCGAACACCTGCAGGCACAGCCCGAGGTCGCCACCTACGTCGCCCAGGTCGAAGGCTTCCTCGACGCATGGCTGCCCAAGCTGCGTTCGGAAACCCGCAGCTACGCCACCGTCGCCTTCGGCTGTACCGGCGGGCGTCACCGCTCGGTCTATCTGGCCGAACGCCTCGCCCAGCACTTCCGCAACCACGACTGGCCGGAAGTCGCGGTCTATCACCGCGAGCTGGATTAAGAGCCCCCTCACCCGCCTTCGGCACCCTCTCCCCGCTACGCGGGGCGAGGGAAAAACCCCGCTCCTCGAAAACTGCCTCTCCTTCTCCCCGCTACGCGGGGCGAGGGAAAAACCCCGCTCCTCGAAAACTGCCTCTCCTTCTCCCCGCTACGCGGGGCGAGGGAAAAACCCCCACTCCTCGAAAACTGCCTCTCCTTCTCCCCGTTCACGGGGAGAAGGTGCCGAAGGCGGATGAGGGGCGCTTTCGCACTGTCATGGCTGTCTGCTAACTTGCGGGCATGTCCGTCGGCATCCTGCTCATCACCCATGAAGGCATCGGTCGCGCCCTGCTGGGCGTGACCGAGCGCCTGCTGCGCAACCTGCCGCTGGCCTGCGAGGCGTTCGAAGTGCCGTTCGATGGCGACCCGGATGCCCTGCTGCCACAGGCCAGCGCCGCGCTGCGCCGGGTCGATGGCGGGCAGGGCGTGCTGGTGCTGACCGATCTGTATGGCGCAACACCCAGCAACATCGCCGCTCGGCTGGCGCAACTCGGCACGCCGGTACGCCGCGTCTCTGCGCTGAGTTTGCCGATGCTGCTGCGGGTGATGAACTACGCCGAACTGGAACTGGATGAACTGCCGGCGGTGGCCGCCGCCGGTTCGCGCAACGGGGTGATCCATGACGACGCCTGAGCCACGCCACGGAGCCACTGCATGATCCGCCGCGAACTGACCATCACCAATCGCCTCGGCCTGCATGCGCGCGCCACCGCCAAGCTGGTGCAACTGCTGTCCACCTTCCGCTGCCAGGCCACGCTGGAAGCACGCGGCCGCGAGGTGAATGCCAAGAGCATCATGGGCGTGATGCTGCTGGCCGCTGGCCCCGGCACCAGTATCGTGCTGCGCGTTGATGGCGAGGACGAACAGGCCGCAAGCGATGCCGTGGCCGCGCTGTTCGAGCGCCGCTTCGACGAGGACAGCTGATGCGCCAGCTTCTGTCCGGCAATGCCGCTGCGCGCGGCAGCGCGCTTGGACGGGCTCGCGTGCGCCTGCCGCACGCGCTGGATGTCGAAGAATCGCGGATCACGCCGGAGGAAGTCGAAACCGAACTGGCGCGCATCCATGCCGCCGTGGATGTGGTGCGCGAGGAAATGCACGCCCTGCGCGACCGCCTGCACGGCGCGCTGGCGCACGAGGTCGGCGAGTTCCTCGACCTGCACGCGCTGCTGCTGGACGACCCGGAACTGCTGCACGGCATCGACGAACTGATCCGCACCGGCCTGTACAGCGCCGACTACGCCCTGCGCCTGCAACGCGACCGCATCGCCTCGGTGTTCGAAGGCATGGACGATGCCTACCTGCGCAGCCGCATCGACGACATCGACCAGGTGATCGGTCGCCTGCATGCGGCCCTGCACCGCCGCGAGGCCGATCTGCAGGGCGTGGCTGGCGAGATCCTCGTCACCGACAGCGTGGCCCCCGCCGAGCTCGCGCAGTTGCAGCAGCAGGGCGTGGTCGGCGTCGTCACTGCCAGCGGCAGCCCGCTTTCGCACAGCGCCATCCTTGCGCGCAGCCTGCACCTGCCGTTGGTGGTTGGCGCGGTGCAGGCACTGCAGAAGGTCAACGACGGCGACGTGCTGGTGATCGACGGTGCCACCGGCCTGGTGGTGCTGGAACCGAACGCCGACGACCTGCGCGCGCACCACAAGCGTGTGGAGGAAGCCAAGCGCGAGCGCCGCCAGCTCAACCGCCTGCGCCGCGAACCCAGCCGCACGCTGGATGGCGCCGACATCAAGCTGTGGGCGAATGCCGAATCACGCGAGGACGTGACCGAAGCCCACGCTCTTGGCGCGGCGGGCGTGGGCCTGTATCGCACCGAGTTCCTGTTCCTTGGCAGCAGCGAATTGCCCGACGAGGACACCCAGTTCCGCGCCTACCGCGATGCAGTGATCGCGATGACCGGGCGCACCGTCACCTTCCGCACCCTTGATCTTGGCGCGGACAAGGCCGACAAGACCGGGCTTGCCCTGCGCGATGAACCCAACCCCGCGCTCGGCCTGCGCGGCGTGCGCCTGTCGCTGGCCCGCGCAGGCCTGCTGCACACGCAGCTACGCGCCATCGCCCGTGCCTCCGGCTACGGCCCGGTACGCGCACTGGTGCCGATGGTCAGCGGCGGCGAGGAACTGCGCGCCGTGCGCAGCGTGCTGGACGCGGTGCTGCGGGAACTGCGCGCGGAAGGCTTCGAAGTGGCCGACCGCATTCCGCTGGGCACGATGATCGAAGTGCCTTCGGCGGCGCTGTCCCTGCCCGGCTTCATCGGTGATTGCGAATTCCTTTCCATCGGCACCAATGATCTGGTGCAGTACCTGCTGGCCGCCGACCGCACCAACGAGGCATTGGGCGAGTTGTACAGCCCGCTGCATCCGGCAGTGCTGCGGCTGCTGCGCGACATCGCCCGCATCGCCGCGCGGCATGGTCGCCCGCTGGCGGTGTGTGGCGAAATCGCGGGCGATCCGGTGTTCGTGCCGATGCTGCTGGCGCTCGGCATCGGCGAACTCAGCCTGCACCCTGGCACCATGCTGGAAGTGCGCCGCGCGATCCGCAACAGCGACCTGTCCGTACTGCGCGCCGCCGCACCCGCCCTGCTGCGCGCACGCGACCGCGCCGGCATCCAGCGCTGGATGCAAGCGCACGCGCCGGCCTAGGCAAGGTGTCCGCAGTCGTTGTGCCGAGCAAGCTCGGTATCTACATCCGCATTCCCGCGCATGACCATCGCGTGCAAGCCGTCAAGACAACCTCCCCGTAGATGCGGAGCTTGCTCCGCATTCCCGCGACACGCCTTCGCTCGTCATTCCCGCTTTCGCGGGAATGACGGCATCGAAATGGTTGCGCGCGCGCCGGGGTGGGCAAGCCCCGCGCGCTGGGCGATAATGCCCGCATCATGAACACTCGATAGCGCCGCACCTGCAAGGTGCGGCACAGCCCCCAACCTTGCAGTCGCGCCGCCCGGCACGACGTTCCCACGGAAGCGTGCCATGGCCAACGCCATCCGCCACCACAGCCTGCTTGCAAGCACGGCACCATCCATGCGGGGTGCCCATGCAGGCCGGTTCTGAAACCGCACGCCAGTTGCGCCTGCTCAGCGACGCGCTGGACAGCGGTCGCCTTGGCCCGGTGCGGCGTCTGGTCAACACGCTATCACCTGCGGAGATCGGCAACCTGCTGGAATCGCTGCCGCCCGGCAAGCGCAGCGTGGTCTGGGGGCTGGTCGATCCCGAAGACGATGGCGAAGTGCTGGTGCATGTCGGTGACGAGGTGCGCGAAAGCCTGATCGCGGACATGGACCAGGACGAACTGGTCGCCGCGGCTTCGGACCTCGACATCGACGACCTGGCCGATCTGGTCGAAGACCTGCCGGACACGGTGATCGACGAAGTCCTGAAGTCGATGGACCGCGAGAACCGCGAGCGGCTGGAGCAGGTGCTGTCGTATGACGAGGACACCGCCGGCCGCCTGATGAACCCGGACGTGGTCACGGTGCGCGCCGACACCACCATCGACGTGGTGCTGCGCTACCTGCGCCTGCGCGGCGAACTGCCCGAACACACCGACCATCTGTACGTGGTCAGCAAGCGCCACCAGTATCTGGGCCGGATCGCGCTGCAGGCGCTGCTCACCCACGAGCCGGGTACACCGATCAACCAGTTGCTGGACGACGAGCAGCCGGCGATTGGCGTTGACGAGACTTCGGACGAAGTGGCACGCCAGTTCTCCGACCACGACTGGATCAGCGCGCCGGTGGTCGATGACAGCAACATCCTGCTGGGCCGCATCACCGTTGACGACGTGATCGACATCATCCGCGAGCAGGCCGAGCACCAAGCCTTGGGTGCTGCCGGTCTGGACGAGGAAGAAGACCTGTTCTCGCCGATCCGGCGCGCCGTGCGCGGTCGCGTGGTGTGGCTGGGCATCAACCTGTGTACCGCCTTCCTCGCCGCCGGTGTCATCAGCCAGTTCGATGCCACGCTGGAAAAAGTGGTGGCGCTGGCAATCCTGATGCCCATCGTCGCCGGCATCGGCGGCAATGCCGCCGTGCAGGTGCTGACCCTGATGGTGCGCGGTCTTGCGCTGGGTCAGGTCGGCCCCAGCAACGCCGGCATCCTGCTGTGGAAGGAACTGCGCGTGGCGCTGCTCAACGGCCTGCTGATCGGCGGGCTGGTCGGGCTGATTGCACTGGCATGGTTCCGCGACTGGCCGCTGTCACTGGTGATCGCCGCCGCACTAGTCATCAATTTCTGCTCGGCGGCACTGGCCGGCGTGCTGTTGCCGCTGCTGCTCAAGCGCATGCGCATCGATCCCGCAGTGGCCGGCACCGTGGTGGTCACCGCCGTCACCGACGTGATGGGCTTCTTCAGCTTCCTCGGACTGGCGACGGTTGTGTTGTTGCGTTAGGGAAGCTCTGAACAACTCCCGAAACGTCATCCCGGCGAAAGCCGGGATCCAGCTTTTTCAATGACTTACCAAAGAGCTAGATTCCGGCTTTCGCCGGAATGACGGCTTGTTCAGACCTTCCTTAG
>NZ_JASGED010000130.1:0-34781 GCF_047606765.1 Thermomonas sp.
AAGAACTGGAAGTCGATCCATCACTGGAAGCCAGCGCTGGACAGCTTCCAGGTGATGTTCGGTGAGGAGCGCGTGCCGCTTGACGCGCTATGACCAAATCAAGTTACACAGTTTGTTTGACAGACCCCGGCAATCAGGCGAAGCGCTACGGTTCCAGCACCTGCACCAATCTCCCGCATTGCACGCTCGCGCGCCCACCCCCGCTTGGTTTCCGCTACCCTTGCGACTTCGTTTGCCCCCATCCCCACGCCATGTCGTCGTACAACCCCCGCAACAAGATCGCCACCCGCACCCGCCTGACCGAAGTCCGCTACGAGATCCGGGGCGAGCTGGCCCGCCGCGCACGCGAACTGGAAGGCCAGGGCCGCACGCTCATCAAGCTCAACATCGGCAATCCGGGGGCGTTCGGTTTCCGCGCACCGGATCACCTGCAGCGTGCGATTGCCGACCACATCGCAAGCACCGATCCCTACACCCACCAGCAAGGCCTGCCGGAAGCACGCGAGGCCATCGCCGCGTTTCATCGCAAACGCGGCACGCCGAACGCATCGCCAGAGCGCGTGTTCGTCGGCAATGGCGTCAGCGAACTGATCGACATTTCCCTGCGCGCCCTGCTCAATCCGGGTGAGGAAGTGCTGGTGCCGTCGCCGGACTACCCGCTGTGGAGCGCCGCGACCATCCTCAACGATGGACGCCCGGTCTATTACAAGTGCGACCGCGAGAATGGCTTTTTGCCCGATCCGGAACAAATCGAATCGCTGGTGTCATCGCGCACCCGCGCCATCGTCCTCATCAACCCCAACAACCCGACCGGCGCGAACTATCCGCGCGCGCTGCTGGAGCGCATCGTCGAGATCGCGCAGCGCTATCGCCTGCTGCTGCTGGTCGATGAAATCTACGACGGTATCCTGTACGACGATGCCGTGTTCCAGCCGCTGGCACCGCTGGCCGGCGACCTGCCCTGCCTGACCTTCAGCGGGCTGTCGAAGGTACACCGCGCCTGCGGCTGGCGCGTGGGCTGGGCGGTGTTGAGCGGTGACCCGATGGCCTGTGGTGATTTCCACCACGCGATGGACCTGCTCGGCGCGCTGCGCCTGTGCGCCAACGTGCCGGGGCAGTTCGCCATTGAACAGGCGCTGCACGGTGCCGATACCATCAGCGCGTTGTGCCAGCCGGGTGGTCGCCTGTACGAAACCCGCCGTGCCCTGATCGAAAGCTGCAACACCAGTCCGCACCTGTCGCTGGTGGCGCCTGCGGGCGCGCTGTACGGCTTCCCGCGCGTGGTGGGTGCAGCGGCGCATGGCTTCGACGATCACGATTTCGCTTTGCAGATGCTGGAAGAAGAAGACGTGCTGATCGTGCCCGGCACCAGCTTCAACGTGCCGTATCGCGACCATTTCCGCGTGACCCTGCTGCCGGAAGCGCCGATGCTGCGCGAGGTGTTCACGCGCATTGACCGCGTGCTGTCGCGTCGCGCGGAGAATGCGCAGCGCAACAGCGCGGTGGCATGAAATCACGAAAGACCCCGTCATTCCGGCGAAAGCCGGAATCCAGCTTTTCTATTGTTAGAGCAAGGGCTGGATTCCCGCTTTCGCGGGAATGACGAGCAAAAGCCAATGCGCGCACTGTCCTACCTCGCACTCGGCGATTCCTACACCATCGGCGAAGGCGTCGAGCCGGCAAGCCGCTGGCCGATGCAGCTTGCGCGCGCATTGCGCGAGGCCGGCATTGCCATCGACGATCCGCACATCATCGCCACCACCGGCTGGAGCTGTGACGAACTGGCAGCGGCGATGGACGATGCCGAACCGCCGGGCAACCAGGATTTCGTGTCGCTGCTGATCGGCGTCAACGACCAGTATCGCGGTCATCCGCTGGATGATTACGTCGGCGCATTCCACCGTCTGCTGCGGCGTGCAGTCACGCTGGCAGGCGAGCGCGCGGATCGCGTGATCGTGCTGTCGATCCCGGACTGGGGCGTGACCCCGTTCGCCATCGCAAGTGGCCGCGACCGCAGTGCCATCGCCGATGATCTGGATGCCTACAACGCCGCCGCGCAGGAGTTGTGCGAAGCCGAAGGCGTGGCCTTCGTGGACATCACCGGCATCAGCCGCGATGGTGGCGGCGACACCGCGATGCTGGCCGACGATGGCCTGCATCCATCCGCCGCGATGTATGCGCGCTGGACGCAAGCGGCTTTGCCTGTTGCGATGAAACTACTTCGCGGCGATTGAACGATGCCGAATGCGGCGGCGCTCAACGCCGCGCCCAGGCTGCCAGCAATACCGCCGTGGCCGATGCCACGTTGAGGCTTTCCACCGCGCCGCTGCCGGGGATCGACAGGCGCAGGTCACAAGCCGCTGCAAGTTCCGGCGACATGCCATCGCCCTCCGCGCCCAGCACATAGACCAGTCGCTGCGGCAGCGCCGCCTTGAACAGATCATCGCCACCGCGCACCACGGTGGCGGCAAGCGTGAAGCCCGCGCCGCGCAGCTGCGCGATGCTGTTGTCCTCGCGCCCCAGGCGCACGAACGGCACCGCTTCCGCGCCGCCTTCGGCGACCCGCGCCGCCGCACCGGACAGCGCCAGCGTGGACGGCTTCGGCAACAGCACCGCACCCACGCCGAAATGCGCGGCGCTGCGCAGGATCGCGCCAAGGTTGTGCGGGTTGCCCACGCCATCCAGCCACAGCGCGCATTGCGGGCCTTCGGGCAAATCACGCAGCCATGTCGAAAGCGGCAACGGCTCATCGCGCAACACTTCGGCGACGACACCTTCGTGATGCGCACTGGCCGCGAGTTTCTGCAGATCGCCTTCATCCACCACGCGATAGCCAACGCGATTGGCGACACACCACTTCAGCAAAGGCTGCAATTGCGGGATGCGCGACTCGACCAGATAGAGCTTGCGGATCGCCTGCGGCCGCCGCGCGAATACCGCGCGGATGGCGTTGAGGCCATGGATGCGCAGTTCGGCATCGCGGCGCTCACGCGCGGGATGCGGCGCTGGCGCGTCGGCTGCGTCCATCCTCTGCGGCGGTCGCGGGCCGCGCGCCTTCCACGGGGAATTGTCATCACGCATGCCCACCTGCCTGCGGGGTGTCTGCTTCCAGTTTGTCCAGCTTGTGGGCCAGGGCTTCGGGCGAGGAGGTGTATTTCGCCAGCAGGGCGTAGAACGCCGGCACCACGAACAGTGACAGCAGGGTGGAGAAGGCCACGCCGAAGATCACCACCACGCCGATCGTGGCGCGGCTGGCGGAGCCCGGCCCGCCGAAGATCACCAGCGGCAGCGCGCCCATGATGGTGGCAATCGACGTCATCATGATCGGGCGCAAACGCACTGCGGCGGATTCGACGATGGCCTCATGCACGCTGTGGCCTGCATCGCGCAACTGGTTGGCGAACTCGACGATCAGGATGCCGTTCTTCGCCGCAAGGCCCACCAGCATGACGATGCCGATCTGCGAGAACAGGTTGACGGTGCCGCCGGTCAGCCAAAGCCCGATCAACGCGCCCAGCACGCCCAGCGGTACGGTCAGCATGATGACCAGCGGATGCACGAAGCTCTCGAACTGTGCGGCCAGTGCCAGATACACGATCAGCAGGGCCAGTGCGAAGGTGATGAGGACTTCGCCACCGGACTCCTGCAGTTCGCGCGATTCGCCCTTCCAGCTGATCTGCGCGTAGTCGGGCAGGCTCTCCTTCGCGGTTTGCTGTGCCCAGGCCACGGCCTGGCCCAGCGGATAGCCGTCGGCCAGGCGCGCACTGAGGGTGATCGCGCGCAGCCGATTGAAGCGGTTATAGGTGCCGGGTTCGGCAACCTCGCGCAGCGTCACCAGATTGGACAGCGGAATCAGGTTGCCGTTACGCGCACGCACCTGCAGCGCGTCCAGCGCGGCCACGGATTCGCGGCCCTTGCGGTCGGCCTGCAGCATCACGTCGTATTCCTCGCCGTTATCGACGAAGGTGGTGATGCGCCGCCCGCCCATCATGGTTTCCAGCGCGGTGCCAATCGCGGTGGCAGACACGCCAAGATCGGCGGCGCGCGCCTTGTCCACGATCACCCGCATCTGCGGGCGGGTTTCCTTGTAGTCGGAATCCGGGCCGACGAAGCCGGGGTTGTCTTCCATCTTCGCCAGCATGATGTCGCGCCAACCGGCCAGTTCTGCGTAATCCGGGCCACCCAGCACCAGCTGGAACGGTTGCCCGCGTGTGCGCACCAGACCGCCCCCCACCATCGAACGCACGCGTACACCGGTCATGCCGGCGAATTGCTTTTCGAGCGCGTCGGCAACTTCTGCAGTGCTCTGCTTGCGCTGGTCCCACGGTTGCAGGAACACCATCACGCGCCCGGTATGCATTTCCTCGCTGGCACCAAAGCCGCCCGGCACGCGCGGATTGGCGCGCAGGATCGGCTTGCCTTCGCCAACCTGGCCGGCAAGGATCGCCTCCATCTGCTGCATCTGCTTGACGCTGTAGTCGTAGCCGGCGCCTTCCGGGCCTTCCATGTTGAGCATGAACGAGCCGCGATCCTCCGGCGGTGCAAGCTCACTGGGCAGCCACTTGAACAGCAGCACCAGACCCACCAGCGCGGCCAGCACCAGCCCGCCGAACAAGCCGATGCGATGGACGTTGCGGCCCAGCACGCTGCGATAGCCGCGCGCCAAACGCTCGAAGCGTGCGTTGAGCCATTCGCTGGCGCGGTTGCCATGCACCGCGTGCGGGCCGGCATGCGGGCGCAGCAGCTTGGACGCCATCATCGGCGTCAGCGTCAGTGCGACGAAGGCGGAAATCGCCACCGCCGCCGCCAGCGCCACCGACAGTTCGCGGAACAGCCGGCCCGTGTTGCCTTGCAGGAAGCCGACCGGCAGGAACACCGCCACCAGCACGGCAGTGGTGGCGAGCACCGCGAACGCCACCTGCGCGGTGCCGCGCCGCGCGGCGACCAGCGGCGGTTCGCCCAGATCGACGCGGCGCTGGATGTTTTCCACCACCACGATGGCGTCATCGACCACCAGGCCGATGCACAGCACCAGGGCAAGCAGGGTCAGCAGGTTGATCGTGAAACCGAAGGCATACAGCGCGATGAACGAGGCGACCACGCACACCGGCACGGTGACTGCCGGGATCACCGCCGCGCGCACGCTGCCAAGGAACAGCCAGATCACCAGCAACACCAGCACCAGCGCTTCGACCAGGGTGTGATAGACGCGCTCCACCGCCGCCGAGATGAACGTGGTGGTGTCGAAGGCGACATAGATGTCGGTGCCCTTCGGCAGCGTCGCCTTGATGCGTTCGGCCTCGGCCTTGGCGGCTTCGGCCACGTCCAGGCTGTTGGCGGTGGAAGTCTTGACGATGCCGATGCCCATCGCCGGCTCGCCGTTGCTGCGGTAGTAGGCGCGGCGCTCGGCGGATTCCAGCGCCACCCGCGCCACGTCGCCCAGCCGCACCACGTAACCATCACTGCCCTTGGCAATCGGCATCTGCGCGAACTGCTCGGCGCTGGTGTAGTCGCGCGCCACGCGCAGGGTGAAATCACGATCCGCCGATTCGATGCGGCCTGCACCCAGCTCCACGTTTTCCGCGCGCAGTGCGGTTTCCACGTCAGCGGCGGTCAGCCCGCGTGAGGCCAGCTTGTCGCCATCCAGCCAGATCCGCATCGCGTAGCGCTGGCTGCCGCCCATGCGCACCTGCGCCACGCCTTCCAGGCTGGAAAAGCGATCCACCAGATAGCGCTGCGCATAGTCGGCAAGTTGCAGCAGATCCATCGACTCGGAGCGCAGGTTGAGCCAGATGACCGGGTCGGAATCGCTTTCGACCTTGCTGATCTCGGGCGCATTCGCCTCTTCCGGCATGCGGTCGCCAACCCGGCTGACCGCGTTGCGCACGTCGTTGGCAGCGGCTTCGATGTCGCGGCTGGCGTAGAACTCGATGCTGATGCGCGAGCTGCCGTTGCGGCTGCTGGACTCGATGGTGTTGATGCCTTCGATGCCGGCCAGCGCGTCTTCCATGGTCTGGGTGATGCGGGTTTCGACCACGCTGGCCGATGCGCCGGGGTAATCGACAGACACCGACACGATCGGCGGATCGATGGCCGGCAATTCACGCAGGGTCAGGCGCATGAACGACATCGCGCCCAGCACCATCAACAGCAGGCTCATCACCACGGCCAGCACGGGCCGCTTGATCGACAGGTCGGAAAGCTTCATGGCCTACTTCGCCACCGCGCCTTCGGAAACCGCACTGCCCGCGCGCAGCTTGCCGGTACCTTCGACCACGATGCGATCACCCGCCGCCACGCCTTCCTTCAACATGACCTTGCCGGGGATGCGGCCGCCGACCACCACGTTCGCCTTTTCCACCGTGCCGTCGGCCTTGACCCGCCACACGAAGGTTTCGCTGCCGGTCTGCTGCACGGCGATCTCCGGCACCACCAGCGCGGGCCGGATGCCGCGCGACAGCGCAACTTCCACCAGCATGCCCGGTTTCAGCACGCGGTCTGGATTGGGGAAGCCGGCGCGCACGGTGGCGGCGCGCGTGGCCGCGTCCAGCCGCGCGGCCACTGTG
Organism: Thermomonas sp.; assembly: GCF_047606765.1. Taxonomy (GTDB): domain Bacteria; phylum Pseudomonadota; class Gammaproteobacteria; order Xanthomonadales; family Xanthomonadaceae; genus Thermomonas. Next base: position 6,567 of record NZ_JASGED010000130.1, read on the forward strand.
TCCACGCGGCCTTCAAAGCTGCGATCCGCATAGGCAGCCACGCGACCGCTCACCTCCTGTCCGGGCGCAACGCCGGCCAGCTCGGTTTCCGGCACCGGGAAGTCCACATAGACGCGGGAGATGTCATCCAGCGTGGCAATCGCCGTGCCCGGCGTGACCAGCGCGCCGGGGCTGACCTGGCGGATGCCCAGCACGCCGGAAAACGGCGCGCGGATCACGCGGTCGGACAGGTTGGCGCGCACCTGCGCAACCTGCGCGCGGGCGGCATCGCGGGTGGCGCGTGCGGCATCCAGCGCGGAGCGCGCCACCAGTTGCTGCTGGAACAAGGTTTCCTGCCGGCGGTGCTGCTGCTCGGCCTCCTTCAACGCGGCTTCCGCCGAATCCAGCGCGGCCTGCTGCTGCTGGCCGCTGAGGGTGACCAGCGCCGCACCACGCGCGACCTGCTGGCCGCTTTCGAAATGCACCTGCTGCACGGTTTCGCTGACCTTGGCGGTGATCGTCACCGCCTCGTGCGCACGCACCGTGCCCAGCGCGCGCAGCGCGTCGTTCCAGTCCTGCTCGCGCACGGTTTCCACCGTCACCGGTACCGGCGCATTGGCGCGCGCGCCCGGCCCGGACGGTTTGCCCGCCTCCTGGCGACCGCAGGCGGCCAGCGCCAGTGCAAGGACGAAGGGAAGGGAATGCTGGATGCGCATGGGGCAGCGGATTCATGGCGGGGGATCGGGGATTCTAGCCGCCGCACGCGGCGACCCCCTGTGCCATCCGCTGGGGTCGCCCTCATCAGCGCCTGTTCGGCGCGCGCGTCGAAGCGCCTTCCCTTGCAAGCAAAACGCCGGCACGGGGCCGGCGTTTCGGAAAATCCATCGTCATGCCCGCGCAGGCGGGCACCCATGGACGTTATCGCGATGAAAAGCAACGTCCATGGACTCCCGCCTTCGCGGGAGTGACGAACAGGATCAACCCTCCCATTGGCCGAGGGCGGCAAGACCATTGGCCTTGGCCCGCTCGAACACGGTCTGCTGCGCCTTGTCCCAGTTGCCGGTCATGTCCTTGGCCCACAGCGCCAGCGCGGCCTGCTGCATCGCCCGGCCATAGCTGAAGCTCAGCGGCCACGGGTTCGGGCCCATGCGGTTCATCGCGTCCAGATGCGCGGTGGCATCCTCGTCGCTCTGCCCGCCAGACAGGAACACGATGCCCGGCAGGATCGCCGGCACCGCCGACTTCAGGCACATCAGGGTGGACTCGGCCACTTCCTCGACGCTGGCCTGCTCCTCGCAGCCCTTGCCGGGGACGACCATCGACGCCTTCAGGATGGTGCCTTCCAGCATCACGTTCTGGTTGTACAGCGCGTCGAACAGCGCGCGCAGGGTGACCTCGGTGACCTCATAGCAGGTCTCGATGTCGTGGTCGCCGTCCATCAGCACTTCCGGCTCCACCATCGGCACCAAGCCCTGCTCCTGGCACAGCGCGGCATAGCGCGCCAGCGCGTGCGCATTGGCTTCGATGCAGGTGCCGGAGGGGATGTCCTCGCCGATGTTGATGACCGCACGCCACTTGGCGAAGCGCGCGCCCAGCTTGTAGTACTCGGCCAGGCGCTCGCGCAGGCCGTCCAGGCCTTCGGTGACCAGCTCGCCGGGGAAGCCGGCCAGCGGATGCGTGCCCTTGTCCACCTTGATGCCGGGGATCATGCCGTTGTCCAGCATGTACTTGGCGAACGGCACGCCGTCACGGGTCTTCTGGCGGATGGTTTCGTCGAACAGGATCGCGCCGGACAGGTACTGGTTGACGTTCGGCGCGGTCAGCAGCAGCTCGCGGTAGGCGCGGCGGTTTTCCTCGGTGCATTCGATGCCGACGCCGTCAAAGCGCTTCTTGCAGGTGCTGGCGGATTCGTCGATGGCGATGATGCCCTTGCCCGGGGCAACCATGGCGCGGGCGGTTTCGGCGAGTTGTTCGATGCTCATGGGTGCGGCTCGGCTGGCGGGAAGGCGCAAATTATAGCCGCCAGCGCCCCTCATGAAATCGTTGTCAGCCCGGCAAGCGGAGCAAGCTCCGCTTCTACAAATACAGCTGCGTTACAACTCGCCCAACCCCGCCGCGCGTCCGTCTTCGCCGATTTCCAGCAGGCGCAGGGTATTCGTCGCGCCACGGGTTTCCATGTGCTCGCCGCTGGTGAACACCACGCGGTCGCCGGCTTCCAGCAGACCGGCCTCGACCAGCATGCGGGTGCTGCCGCGCGCGGCTTCGCGCGGGGTCTGGCCGCGGCTGTCGTAATCCATCGGGAACACGTCGCGCATCAGCGCCATCCTGCGGCGCGCGCCGGCATGACGGGAAAACGCATAGATCGGCACCGAGGAGCGGAAGCGCGACAGGTAGCGCGCGGTGCCGCCGGATTCGGTCATCGCCACCACCGCGCGCACGCCGATGTGTTCGGACAGGAACATGGTCGCCATCGCGATGGCGTGGTCGGCGCGTTCCAGCCCGCGACGCGCGGCTTCGAAATCGGTATCGGCCTCGAATTGCGTTTCCGCACCGATGCAGATGCGCGCCATCGCTTCCACCGCGCGCACCGGCCAGCTGCCGGCGGCGGATTCCTGCGACAGCATCACCGCATCGGTGCCGTCGATCACGGCGTTCGCCACGTCCAGCACTTCGGCGCGGGTCGGAATGGGGCTATCCACCATCGACTGCAGCATCTGCGTTGCGGTGATGACCACTTTCTCGCGCGCCACTGCCTCACGGATGATCTTCTTCTGCAGGCCGGGCAACGCGGCATCGCCGATTTCCACGCCCAGGTCACCACGCGCCACCATCACCACGTCGCTGGCATCGACGATCTCGGCAAGATTCTCGATGGCTTCGGCACGCTCGATCTTGGACACCAGCGCGGCGCTGCTGCCGTGCGCTTTCGCCACTCGGCGCGCTTCGTGCATGTCCTCGGCATTGCGGCAAAAACTCACCGCGATGAAATCCACATCCATGCCGGCGGCAATCGCGATCAGCTCGCGGTCCTTCTCGGTGATCGCACCCAGCGACAATCCGCCGCCCTGCTTGTTCAGGCCCTTGCGGTTGGACAGCACGCAGTCGTTGAGGATGGTGGTGACGATGCGCGCGCCTTCCACCGCATCCACCTGCAATTGCACGATGCCATCGTCCAGCAGCAGCACGTCGCCGGGTGCCACGTCGCCGGGCAGTTCCAGATAGCTCACGCCAACCTGCGTTTCATCGCCGGGCGGCACGTTGAGGCTGGCGACCAGATCGAAGCGGTTGCCCGCCTTCAACTGCACCTTGCCGGCGGCGAAAGTTTCCACGCGAATCTTCGGCCCCGGCAGGTCGGCAAGGATGCCGACTTCGCGCCCGATCTTTGCAGCCATCGCCCGCACCGCCTCGCCACGCGCGACCTGCGCCGAGGGATCACCATGCGAAAAGTTCAACCGCACCACATCCACGCCTGCGCGCAGCACCGCCTCCAGCACCTCCGGCGGATCGGTGGCCGGGCCGAGGGTGGCAACGATGCGGGTGCGGCGGCGATGTTCGGTCATGTGTGAGCTCCTGTGGTCGCGCACGCTAGCACGACACGGCAAATGGCGCTGTCCGCAGGACAATGGAATCAATGTCAGCCCGCGCGCGCCTGCAGCGCCGCGACCGCCGGCAGGGTCTTGCCTTCCAGGAACTCGAGGAACGCGCCACCGCCGGTGGAGATGTAGCTGACGCTATCGGCGATGCCGTACTTGTCCACCGCCGCGAGGGTGTCGCCGCCGCCGGCGATGGAGAACGCGGGCGATGCAGCGATGGCGCGGGCCACGGCTTCGGTGCCCTTGCCGAAGGCATCGAACTCGAACACGCCGACTGGGCCGTTCCAGACCACGCTGCCGGCGTTTGCAATCAGTGCGGCATAGGCCTGCGCAGTCTGCGGGCCGATGTCGAGGATCATGTCGTCCGCGCCGACCGCATCGACCGGCTTGATGGTGGCCGGCGCATCGGCGGCGAACGCGGGCGCGACCACCACATCCACCGGCAGCGGAATCTCGGCACCGCGTGCCTTGGCATCAGCCATGATCTGTTTGGCTGTATCGATCAGATCCATTTCCACCAGCGACTTGCCAACGCCGTAACCGAGTGCGGCGATGAAGGTATTGGCGATGCCGCCGCCGACGATCAATTGATCGACCTTGGACACCAGCGAGGACAGCAGTTCCAGCTTGGTGCTGACCTTGCTGCCGGCGACGATGGCCAGCAGCGGGCGCGCGGGATTGGCCAGCGCCTTGTCCAGCGCGTCGAGTTCCGCCATCAGCAGCGGGCCACCACAAGCCACCGGCGCGAAGCGGATCGCACCATGCGTGGAGGCCTGCGCGCGGTGCGCGGTGCCGAAGGCGTCCATCACGAACACGTCGCACAGCGCGGCATATTGCTTCGACAGGGCTTCGTCGTCCTTGCCCTCGCCGACATTCATGCGGCAGTTCTCAAGCAAGACCAGCTGGCCGGGCTGCACATCGACGCCATCGACCCAGTCCTTCACCAGCGGCACGTCGAAGCCCAGCAGTTCCGACAAACGCGCGGCCACCGGCGCGAGTGAATCGGCTTCACTCCAGCTGCCTTCCTTCGGACGGCCGAGGTGCGAGGTCACCATCACCGCCGCGCCTTTTTCCAGCGCCAGCCTGATGGTGGGAGTGGAAGCGAGGATGCGCTGGTCGGACGTGACCTTGCCATCTGCGACAGGCACGTTGAGGTCTTGCCGGATCAGGACGCGCTTGCCGGAAAGGTCGAGATCGGTCATGCGGAGGATGGACATGGGCATTCCTGCGGACGTGGGGATGCGCAATTGTCGGGGCGGCGCGTGCGTGCGGCAAATCGCCGCTCAATGGGCGGGCTTGCTGCGCAACAGACTGAAGGCAAAGCCCGCCACCAGCGCAGCACCCGCAATCAGCACGCCCCACAGCAGCCAGCGCTTCCAGTCGGGCTTTTGCGCAAGCGGGCGCAATGCCGCCTCGCCAGCCAGCGTCTGGCGCGCACCCAGCGTTGCGGTGACCGGCTGCCAGTCCTTGCCGCGCTCGCTGCGCAGCGCATCGAGCAACTGCGGCAGCGGCACGTCCGCGCGCGCCGCGCGTGTACTGCCGGCCAGCAAGCGAAATGGTGGCTTGCCCTGGGCGAGGAACACGACGACTTCGGGCCGATAGCCCAGGCGCAGCACTGGCGCTTCGCCTTCCACCGGTGCCTGCGCGCGCAGCCGCCAATGCAGGTCACGCGACAGGCGATGCAGCGGCTGCGGCGGCGAACGGCTGGACGTGCCGCCGCTATCGATGCGATAGGCCATCCATGACGCGGCAGCGGATCGCCACGGCGCGTTTGCATCGTCGCGCTGTTCCAGCGTCCAGTGATGCGTGCTGTTGCCCGAAGCCACCACATCCGCCGCTTCCACCGGGAAGCGCCCGTCCAGCGTGTATTCGAAGCTGACGCCATCGCGATCTTCCACGCGCCGGCCCTGCACTTCTTCCCATTGCAATGCCGGTGCAGCAACGCGGCCCGCCAGCTCCGCAGTGATGCCGGTCAACACCAGTGGCACGGCGTCCGCCCGCAGCGGCAGCAGGCGCAGATAGCGCGCCTGCACCGCAGGCAAGGCGATGCGATCCTCGACGATGCGCTGGCCGTTGTTGCGCAATTGCACCAGCCGCGCATCGGCCTGCACCTCGCGCCATTGGCGCAGATCGTCCGAGGCCTCGACGCGATAGCTGCGGTCGAACGGTGCCTCGTCCGACCACGCAAGCCGCAGCGCCGCCACCGGCTCGCGCAGGCGGCTGGCATCGATCACGAAGCCGCTGTCGCTGTCCGCCGTCGTGCCGGCATCGCGTAGCTCTACGCGGCGCAGGGTGCCGTCGGTGGCAACTTCGCTGATCGCGCGGATGTCGCGGTTGGATGCAGCGGCATCCTTCGGCAATGGAAACCACGGCAAGGCCACGCTGCCGCCGGCCTGCACCAGCGGCGCATCCGCCGGCAACACGTCCGTGGCAACCGGCTTGCCATCGGCATCCACCACGACCACATCACGCAGGTTGGGTGTCTGCGCCTGCCGATAGACCGAAGGCTCCAGCACCACGCGATAGGCACCACCATCTTCGCGCTGCAAGGACAGCGGCCACTGGCTGGCGTAGTCGTCGCCGGTCGCCGCGAATGCCACCAGCGGCAGCGCCAGCAGCCATGCAAGTTTTTTCATGTTCATGCGGCTGTCTCCGCGTTGCTGTCTTCTTCGCGCTTCGGCGGTGCCGGTGCGAAGTAACCCACCACCGTACACAGCAGGCCATAGGCGATGAACGAGCCGATGCCCAGCAGATTGCCCAGATGCTGGCGATCGACCAGCACGAGTTTTGCCAGCACCACACCCATCAACATCGCGCCGGCCAGCCACAGCATGCGCTGGCCGCGACGCGAACCAATCACCCAACCCAGCACGCCCAGCACGCTCCAGGTCACGGTCAGGCTGGTCTGCGCCAGGCTGCCGGGCAGCAGGCTGTCATCCCACGGCACGCCGCCCCAGTGATGCACGGCGTGCAGCACCACCGAGGTGATCCAGACGAAGGCCAGCGCCGCCAGCAGCGCCACTCGTTGCGGCGGCAGCGCGCGCAGTCCCGCTGGTGCCTGCCAGCGCAGCGCCAGTACCAGCGCCGCCAGTTGTGCCAGCTCCAGCGGATTGAGCACCGGCAGCCATGGCAGCGGCGCAGCGGCACCCGCATGCAGCAGCGATGCCAACCACCACAGCCCCAGCACGCCGAAGGTCACCCCCAGCAAGCGCCCGCGCCAGCCATCGAAACGTTCGCCCAGCGGCATCGACAACCAGCGCCAGCGATGCAGCGCGAGTGCTGCCACCGCCAGCCACGGCAACGCCACCAGCGCCACGCGCCAGCCTTCGCCGAACACGCCGATCTGGCCCGGCAACCAGTGCAGCAACAGGCAGGCCGCAAGCGGCCAGACCAGCCACCAGACGAACTGCGCGGCCGGCGCGGCGCGATGCTCGCCATCGCGCAGGCACATCAGGCTGCGCACGCCCAGCGCCGCGAATACCAGCCATGCCCACACGCCATGACCAGCGAATGGCTGTTCGTGCGCCGCGCTTTGCAGCAAGGCCAGCGGCACGGCCATCGCCAGCGCCGCCAGCGTCGTCCACGCCAATGCGCCTGCCGGACGACGACGATGCACTTCCGCTGCAAGCCAGCCGGTCAATGCACTGAAGACAAGCAATGCGTCGGGCGCATCGCGATAGTCCAGGTGATCGTAGATTTCATGGATGCCGTTGCCGATCCACCACAGCAGACCCCAGCCGTAATACGCCAGCGCGATCTTGTCGCTACGCGCATCGCGGTTGGCCCAGGCACTGGCGAAGCCGGCCAGCGCGATCAGCAGCGCGCCCATGAAGCCGGCGTTTGCAAACATCGCCGCATCAAAATCGGGATGCGCAACCGCCAATGCCGCCGCTGCCGCCGACTGCAAACCCGCGCCTGCAAACTGCGGCAGGCGACGCCCCTGGCGCAGGCCCAGCCAGACCAGCGCCGCGCCTTCCAGCGCAAACACGCTTGCGGTGGCGCGCGCGGACAAGGCCAGCGGTACCGACAGCGTGGCGAAGCCCACCGCCAGCATCGCCCAGGACTGCATCAGCGCCGCAAAGCCGCCGCGCCTGCGCAGCCACCATGCCAGCGCGGCGTACAGCACACCCAACCCCAGCGCGCAGAACGCCAGCGGCATGCGCGCACCTTCCAGCAAGCCCGCCTGCATCGAAAACGCCACCAGCGGCGTGCCGAACACGAGGCAACCATCGATCAGATCACGCCTTCCTTCCGGCCTGCGCCGCGCGAACAGCAGCGGGATCGCCAGATAGAACAGGAAGAACAGCACGAGGAACGGCTGCGTGCTGGCGTACTTCGCAGGTATGTAGTCCAGCACGCCCCAGAGGGTGCCGATGCCGAAGGTGAAGGCGAAACCCAGCAGGTTCAGCACGCGCCAGGACTTGTACCAGGCGATGCCGAAGATGGCCGCGTTGAGCACGGCATAGTACGAGAACAACGCAACGTGGTTGCCACTGCCGGTCGAAAGCCAGATTGGCGCGAGGAAACCGGCCAGCAGCGCGAACACCGCCAGCGCCTTGGCATCCTGCAACACCGCCAGTACGCCTGCACCGGCCACCAGCACGATGCTGAGCGCGAACGCCGCACCCGCCGGGATCATCCCGAAGTTCTTGAACGCGGCAAACACCACCAGCAGCAGCACGCCGATGGCACCGCCCTGCAAACTCAACGCGAAGATGCGGTTGCTCTCGCGCTTGCGCCATGCAAACACCAGCGCGCCCAGCGCGGCAGCGGCAACAGCGGCCAGCTTCAACTCCGGCGGCGTGGTGAGCCAACCCTGATCGGCGGCGTACTTCAACAATGCAGCGACACCGGCAAACAGCACCAGCACGCCGATCTTCACCGGCACGTTGCCGACGGTGAACCAGCGCTGCACTGCGCGCATCGCCAGGGTGATGATGTCCGGGCGCGCCGGCCTTGCCGGCGGTGCGGGCGCAGGCGGTGGCGCTTGCGGTGCCGGTTCGGCCACGCGCGCTGCGGGCGGTGCAGCCGCGCGGATTGGCTCGGCGACTTTCGGTGGTTCCGGTGCGGGCGTGGGCGAAGGTGCAGATGGTGTCGACGCCGCTGCGGGTGTGGGCTGCGGAATCGGCGCAGGTTGTGCCGCCGCAGGTTCCGCTGCGCGTGCAGACATGCGGCGCAGCCGCTCCACGTCCATCTCCAGCACGCTCACCCGCTGCTTCACGGAAGACAGCGACATCAGCGCAACGATCAGCAGCACCGGCACCGCCAGTACGGCCAACACGAGCAATACGATCACGCCTTCCATCTGCCACCCTCATGACTGCGCGCCGGCAGACTCGGCGATGCACCGGCGATTTGCAAGGCCACGCGGTGCCGCTCAGGCGCAGACCCGATCGCGCCCCGCGTGCTTGGCGCGATACAGTGCCTCGTCGGCCCGCCTGAGCATGTCCTCGATATCGCCGTCGCCCGCCTGCAGCGTGGCCACGCCCACGCTGACCGTCATCCGGCCCATGGGCGATCCGGCGTGGAGGATGTCGGCGTCGCGCACGCGCTGGCAGATGCGCTCACCCACCTTGATCGCCTGTGCCTGCATGGCACCGGGCAGGAACACCGTGAACTCCTCGCCACCCGGCCGCGCCAACACGTCATCGGCGTGCAGCAGCGCACTGCGCACCGCACCTGAAAAGCGACGCAACGCACCGTCGCCTTCGGCATGGCCATAGAGATCGTTGTAACGCTTGAAGTGATCGATATCGATGGCGAGCACGGACAACGGCTGGTTGCTGGCGCGCGCCTCCCGCCACAGGCGTTCGCCGGTCTCCTGGAAGCCCCGATAGTTGAGGCTGCCCGTCAATGCGTCGGTACGACTCAACTGGTCGAGATCGGCGACCGCCTTGCGCAGCAATTCAGTGCGCTGCGCAATGACCTGCTCCCTCTGGTCGAGCACCTCGCGCAGTTCGCCGAACACGGCATTCAGGCGGGCGGCAAGCTCACCGATGCCACGCGACAACGGCTGCAGTTCCTCCGGCATGCGTGAAAGCTGTTGCGGGTCGGGCATGCCGCCCAGTGCATAGCCGTGCAGACCGGCCAGCAATCGCCCCATGCTGGACACCAGCAGCCGACGCAACCGCCACAGCGCCAGCAGGATGCCAAGCGTGGTCACCATCAACAGGCCAAGCAGCAGACCAAGCCGCGACTGGCTGGCGGCCAGCAAGCGCTGTTCGGGGGCGATCACCGCCACCACCCAGCCGTTGCGCATCCGCACCGCATGCGCGTAGGCCTTGCCTTCACCCTGCACCAGGCCGGCCAGCAGGCGCTCCCTGCCCTGCTGGCCCGGCTCCGCAGCACCGCGACGGAGCGCATCGCCCAGCACGCCGGTCGCGTCCGCGAACCGCCAGCGCAAGCCCTGGCTGGCATGCACCACGCGGTTGCCATGATCCAGCAGGATCAGCTCGAAGCCGCGCTGGCGCAGGGTTCTGGAGCGCTGGCCAACCAGGCGCTCGACCGGCAACGCTGCCTGCAACGTGCCCGGGACGGCACTGTTGTCGCGTAAAGGCACGGAAACCACGACGAGCGCCTCGCCGTCGCTGCGCACCGCATCGAACGCCTGCGGCGTGCTGGCAGCGCGTCGCGGTTGCGAGCCATCGTTGCCTGCCGCCACTGCCGCCGCGCCGGCACCGGGCTTCGCCACGCCGATGCCGTTGCGATCACTCACCCGCGCCCATGCCAACGATGGATACGCCTGCAGCAGCCGCTGCGGCTCGGGGGTAGCGGCACCGTCCGCAAGCAGGCGGACGCCACCCAGGATGCCCTCCAGCGAATCGTCGAAGGCGTTCTGGCTACTCTGCGCACTGCTGGCCAGGCGCAGCATCAGTTCGTCGTGGTCGCGCTGCCACTGGCTCCACAGCAGCGCACCGCCGAACACGACCACCGGCAGCAGCGCGGTCGATACCAGCATCCACGTCAACTCGCGACGCAGGCTCCAGCTTGCAGTGGCAACAGGTTCACTCACCATCGCCTTCTAGCATGGTGTTTGTGAACACAAAGCCCCGCACGGGCGGGGCTTCGCGGAAACCAAACGGTGCGGCGTGCTTACTTTGCCGCGACCACCTTGACCATTTCGAGGCACTTGTTGGAATAGCCCCATTCGTTGTCGTACCAGCTCACCAGCTTGACGAACGTGTCGTCCAGCGCGATGCCGGCCTCGGCATCGAAGATGCTGGTGCGGGCGTCGCCACGGAAGTCGGTGGCAACCACTTTCTCCTCGGTGTAGCCCAGCACGCCCTTCAATGCGCCTTCGCTCTGCGCCTTCATCTCCGCACAGATCTCGGCGTAGGTGGCGGGTTTTTCCAGTTCCACGGTCAGGTCAACCACCGACACGTCGCTGGTCGGCACGCGGAAGGCCATGCCGGTCAGCTTGCCCTTGAGCTGCGGCAGCACCACGCCCACCGCCTTGGCCGCGCCAGTGCTGGACGGGATGATGTTTTCGAGGATGCCGCGACCACCGCGCCAGTCCTTGTTGCTGGGGCCATCGACCGTCTTCTGCGTTGCGGTGGCGGCGTGTACGGTGGTCATCAGGCCGCGCTTGATGCCCCATTTGTCGTTCAGCACCTTGGCCAGCGGCGCAAGGCAGTTGGTGGTGCAGCTGGCATTGCTGATGATCGGCTGGCCTGCGTAGCTGCCGCAGTTCACGCCATGCACGAACATCGGCGTGTCGTCCTTGCTGGGCGCGGACATGATGACCTTTTTCGCACCGGCGTCGATGTGCTTCTGCGCGCCGTCCTTGGTCAGGAAGATGCCGGTGGATTCGATCACGACATCCGCGCCGATCTCGCCCCACTTCAGGCTGGCCGGGTCTTTCTCCGCAGTCAGGCGGATGGTCTTGCCGTTGACGACAAGGTTGCCGCCTTCGATCTTCACGTCGCCATCGAAGCGGCCATGCACGGAGTCGTGGCGCAGCATGTAGGCCAGATAGTCCGGCTCCAGCAAGTCATTGATGCCGACGATCTCGATGTCGTCGCCGAAGTTCTGCACCGCCGCGCGGAACACGCAACGACCAATGCGACCGAAACCGTTGATGCCAACCTTGATGGCCATTGCGGAGTTCTCCTGCCGGGGTTCGTGGGGGAATCCGCATTCTAACCAATCGCCCCGGCGCATCAGCCGTTGCAGGTTTGTTTTTGCCCAACAATCGGACGCGAACAGCAGGCAGCAAATCGTTTCCGGTGCAACAGCCCATCCCGGCTCGGATCAAGCGCCCGGCGATCCGCCGTCATGCAGCAGCGCGCCATGCCGGGGTATCCTCCCGGCATGGTCACCCGCACCCGCATCCGCTTGCTCATCGTCGCCCTGCTGCTGGGCATCGCCACCACCGCCTACGCCTGGAGCCGGCTGGGCCACAGCCTTGTCGGCGAACTGGCGCAGCGCCATCTCGACCCAACCGCGAGGGCCGAAGTCGCACGCCTGCTGGCCGGTGAGCCGGACCCGACGCTGGCCGGCGTGGCCTCGTGGGCGGATGACCTGCGCAATACCGACCCCGAGCGCTTCAAGCAGACCTCACGCTGGCACTACGTCAATGCCAAGGGCGGCGGCTGCGATTTCGACATGGCGCGTGACTGCCCCGACGGCAATTGCGTGGTCGGTGCCATCCAGAAGCAGCGCGCGATTCTTGGTGACCGCAGCCAGCCGCTGGACGCACGCCGCGATGCGTTGAAGTTCATCGTCCACTTCGTTGGCGATGCGCACCAGCCGATGCACGCAGGCAACCGCACCGACAGCGGCGGCAACGGCTACCAGATCAGCCTGCGCACGCCGATCGAGCCGGAAGCCTACGCACGCGACAAATACGTCGATGGCGTGATGGGCACCAACCTGCATGCGGTCTGGGATTACTACGTCCTTGCCGACGAAGGCCTTGGCCTGAACGCTTACGCCAACCGGCTGGACAAGCTGCCGTGGCCACCGTTCCCCACGCCGTCCGAACACGATGTGATGCCGCTGGCATGGGCGAAGGAATCCTGCCGCCTGATCGACGCACGCGGCATCTATCCACCTGCGGACAACCACAAGATGGACAGCGCCTACCTCGACGCGATGCGCCCGCTGGCCGAACAGCGCGTGCGGCAGGCCGCATGGCGGCTGGCGCAGTTGCTGAACCAGACCATCGGCGAAGCGCGCTGAGTTGAAACGAATCGCCGCGCCTTAAAACCCGTAGCGCAAGAATCCGCCATCCACCGCGATGCATTCGCCGGTGACGTAGCTCGCTGCCGGCATGCACAGGAAGGCGACGGCGGATGCCACTTCTTCCGGTTCACCGATGCGCCCCATCGGCGTGCGCAGCAGCACCTCGTCCAGATAATCGGGGTCGGCCAGCTTGCCGCTGGTGCGCCGGGTGCGGATGTACCACGGCGCAACCGCATTGACGCGGATGCCGTCCTCGGCCCATTCCACCGCAAGATTGCGGGTCATCTGGTGCAGCGCGGCCTTGCTCATGCCGTAGGGCGCGCCGCTGCGAACATGGGTGATGCCGGACACGCTGCCGACATTGACGATGCTGGAAGCCGCATGCTTCGACAGCAGCGGATGCGCCAGCCGGCACAGTTCGAACGCGGAGAACAGATTGGTCTCGAAGATGCCGCGCCACTGGTCTTCGCCATAGTCCAGCGCCGGGCGGGTGATGTTGCCACCGGCGTTGTTGACCAGCACATGCAAGCCACCGCCATCGGTGGCCCAGTCAATGATTTCGGCACGCTGTTCGTCATCGGTGACATCGGCAGGCAGCGCCAGCACCGCGTCTTCCGGGCCGGGAAACTCGTCTTCCAGTTCGGCGCGCGCGGCTTCCAGCAATGCCGCATCGCGCGCCACCATCAGCACCTGCGCGCCAAGGCCCAGCAGTTCGCGGCAGATCGCAAGGCCAATGCCGGCACTGGCACCGGTCACCAGCGCGCGTTGTCCTTCCAGTGTCCAGCGATGCGATGCCATGGGCGGCTCCGGGGCTTGCGTGGAGGGACAAGCATAGCTGCCACCACGGCGTGACTCTCAGTGCGCCACCTTCGGGGGCATTTGCGACGCCACAGGCGCGCTGCAGTTGGTCTGGCGCACCACGCTTGCGGCCAGTGCCGGGTCAAGCCGCGCCCATTCGCGCACCACGAAGCAGGCCACGACGACCGCGCCGCGTTCCTGCAGGTGGGTGTCGTCCGCCAGTTGCTGCGCCGGCACGTGCATGAAAAACGGTTTCGAGGCGTCATCGCCCAATGCGCGCAGCCAGCCCATGCTGATCTCGGTCAGGTCGATCAGGCCGACATGCTCACGCTCGGCAAGGTCGCGCACCGCCTGCGCATACAGGCCATGCGTGTCCAGCAACTGGTCGATCCTGCTGCCGCGCTCGAACTTGCGGCGCGCCAGCGGGGTGATGAGGATCGGCGTGGCCCCCTTGTCGCGCGCCAATGCAACGTAGCGCATCAACCACTGCGGGAAGGCAACATCCGGCGCGTTGTAGCGGCTGGGGTCTTCGCGTTTTTCGTCGTTGTGGCCGAACTGGATCAGCAGCACGTCGCCGGCTTGCATGGCCTTTTCCAGCGGTGCCAGCCAGCCTTCGGCAATGAAACTGCGCGAGCTTCGCCCGGACTGCGCATGGTTGCGCACCTGCCATGCGGCGGGGTCGAGGTACGGCTGCAACTGCATGCCCCAGCCCTGGCGTGGCGCGCGTTCCGGGCCATATTCGCTGGCGGTGGAATCGCCGACGATGAACACATGCCGAGGCGATTGCGCTGCGGCAGTCCCCATGCACACGAGAGCCGCGAACACACAGGCCAGCAAGCGTCGCATCAACATCGGCATCGGCATTGGAAAAGACGGAACAGGCAGGCCGGAAGTCCGGGGGAGGAAGCGCCGCCCTGCCTGTTCCATGTTCGCGAAGGAATCAGCGCGCCAGCCAGCCGCCATCGACCGGGATCACCGCGCCGTTGACGTAATCGGACGCCGCCGAGGCCAGGAATATGGCCGTGCCGCCAAGATCCGCCGGCACGCCCCAGCGCCCCGCCGGGATGCGGTCGAGGATCGCCTTGCTGCGTTCCTCGTCGGCACGCAGCTGCGCGGTGTTGTCGGTGGCCATGTAGCCCGGCGCGATCGCATTGATGTTCACGCCCTTCGCGCCCCATTCGTTTGCAAGCAGGCGGGTGATGCCGGCAATGCCGCTCTTGGACGCGGTGTACGACGGCACCCGGATGCCACCCTGGAAGCTGAGCATCGAAGCGATGTTGATGATCTTGCCGCTGCCCTGCGCGATGAAGTGCCGGCCCGCGGCCTGCGACATGAAGAACGCGGACTTGATGTTGACGTTCATCACGTCGTCCCAGTCCTTCTCGCTGAAGTCCACGGCGTCGGCGCGGCGGATCAGGCCGGCGTTGTTGACCAGGATGTCCAGCCCGCCAAGGCCGGCCACGGTTTCCTGCACCAGCCGCTGGACCGGCTCGATGGACATCAGGTTGGCTTCGATGTTGAGGAAGCGGCGGCCCAGCGCGCGCACCTTTTCACCGGTTTCTGCGGCTTCCACGATGCCGGCGGCGGCGATGTCGGCACCTGCTTCGGCCAGCGCCAGTGCGATGCCCTGGCCCAGCCCCGTGTTGGCGCCGGTAACCAGCGCGACCTTGCCTTCCAGACTGAAGGGATTGCTTGCCACGATGCGTTCTCCTGATTAGTTGCGCGGTTACTTGAGCTGGCAGATGTCCAGCACGTGCATGTCGGTGTAGTCCAGGTTCTCGCCACCCATCGCCCAGATGAAGGCGTAGTTGGCGGTGCCCGCGCCCATGTGGATCGACCACGGTGGCGAGATCACCGCTTCGTCGTTCTGCACGACGATGTGGCGCTGCGCCTCCGGCTGGCCCATGAAGTGATAGACGCGGTCGTTTTCGCCGAGGTCGAAATAGAAATAGATCTCGCTGCGGCGGTCGTGCAGGTGTGGCGGCATGGTGTTCCACACGCTGCCCGGCTTGAGCACGGTCAGGCCCAGCAGCAACTGCGAGGACTGGCAGGTGGCCGGCACGATGAACTGGTAGATGGTGCGTTCGTTGCTGGTTTCCAGCGCGCCGCGATCCAGCGCCACCGCATCCTTGATCGACAGTTGCTTCGTCTCGAAGCGCGCGTGTGCCGGTGTCGAGGTGAGGTAGAACTTCGCCGGGTTGGCGGCATCGCTCGAAGCGAACGACACATCGACGCTGCCCATCGCCACGTACAGGCCGTCCTTCGGGCCCAGCACGTACTCGGTGCCATCCACCGTCACCTTGCCGCTGCCGCTGCCGACATTGATGACGCCCAGTTCGCGGCGCTCAAGGAAGGGATGACCCGCCGCCGATGCCGGTTCGGTCTGCTGCGGCAACGCCACGGCCTGCGTCACCGGCGCGGCACCGCCGATCACGAAACGTTCGTTGTGCGAATAGTGCAACTGCACCGTGTCGGCCACGAACAGGCCACCGACCAGATAGCGGTCACGCAGTTGATCGTTGCTGGCGCCGTCCATCATGTCCGGATGGGTGGCGTGGTAAGTCCTGCAGAACATGCGGCTACTCCGTTGCTTGGCGTGCGCCACTGGCGGCGCGGATGGTCAGGTTGCGGGCATTCTACGGATTTTTGGCTACCGGTGTCATTTTGCGCTGCGGCAGACTGGCTTCTGCTCCCCCTGCGAAGGCAGGGGAGCAGAAAATCCATCAGGCCGGCGGCTGGCAGGAGTCGCGTATGACCAGATGCGGCCGCACGCTGGACAGCGGGCGCGGCGCGCCTTCCGTCTGCAGCAGCATGGCGGCGGCGATGCGCCCGGTGTCGCGGGTATCGCGGCGCACCGAAGTCAGCGGTGGCCACAGGCGCGAAGCCAGCGGGCTGTCGTCGTAGCCCACCACCGACAATTGCTGCGGGATCTGGATG
This sequence comes from Thermomonas sp., assembly GCF_047606765.1. GTDB lineage: Bacteria > Pseudomonadota > Gammaproteobacteria > Xanthomonadales > Xanthomonadaceae > Thermomonas. The sequence continues at coordinate 23,057 of NZ_JASGED010000130.1, forward strand.
CCGGTGCGCAGGGCGACGCGATAGACGCCTGCGGCCATTTCGTCGTTTCCGCAGAAGATCGCGGTGGGGCGTTTCTTCGACGCAAGCAGTTTCTCGGCGATGGCCACGCCGGATTCAAAGGTGTAGCCGGCTTCGATCACCCGCGACTTCGGCAGCTCGATGCCGCGCCGGCGCAGTGCGCCAAGGAAACCGCCAGTGCGCTCGATCGCGGAGCGATAGTCGGCCGGGCCGGTAATCAGGGCGATGTCGCGATGCCCCAGTGAAAGCAGGTAGTCCGCGACCTCGGCGGCACCGTCGTGGTCGTGGGTCACCACCATCCGCTCGGGCGTGTCCAGCGCCACCGCCGCGATGCGCACATAGCGGCAGCCGATGTCGTCCAGCATGTCCGCCAGTGCCTGATCCTCGGACACGCGCGGCACCAGGATCACGCCGTGCAGCTTCTGCTGCTGCACGAAGCGCCGCACGCCGTCGATGTAGCCGGCGCTGCGGCTGTCGCAAGGATGCACCACCAGCTCGAAACCGGAGCCGCGCAGCGTGTCCAGCACGCCGTACTGCATGTTGACGATGAACTGCGCGGTCGGGTTGTCATACACCATGCCGATCAGGAACGAGCGGCGGAACGCGAGCGCGCGCGCCATCGGGTCCGGCGCGTAGCCGACTTCGCGCATCAGCGTTTCGACTTTCTCGCGCGTGTCCTGCCGCACCAGCGGCGACTGGTTGATGATGCGCGACACCGTCTTCTTGGAGACGCCCGCCAACCGCGCGATGTCGTTGATGGTGATCGTCTTGCCCGCATCAGCGGTGGCCGGGGTGCTGCGTCCAGATTTCCTGATGGCGGGCATGATCGTCTGCTGTCGGTGTTCCCGGATTCTAGCCTTGCCGCCCGTCGGCTGCCCGGCTTTCCTCCGGCAATCCGTGCCGGGCACGCCAGCGCGGGTAGTCCTTGCCCAGCAGCGAACGCGGCCAGTTGCCGTACCAGTCGTAGCCGGTGCGGCGCTCGCGCGGGATGTCCTCGTAACGGGCCACGCGCACGCTGTCGCGGGTAGCCAGCACCACGCCGTTGTCGGCCACGTCGTAGAACCGCGCCCACAGGCCGCGTGCCGCCGGGTCGGCCACCAGCCGGCGGTCCTTGCCGGAACTGTGGTGGAGGAATTGCTCGGGCGGTGCGTCGAAGGTCTCCAGACGCCAGCCGGTGATCTCCACCTTGCGCAGCCAGGCCATCGCGCCCTCGATGGCCGCGACCACCTGCGGCGAAGGCTCGGGGATCGCCATCAGGTAGCGCAGCACGCCCACGGTTTCCTGCACGGCGATGGACGGCAATTCGAACTTGCGGCCCTGCGCCGGTTGCAAGGTGGCGGCATCGTATTGCCCGGCCCAGCCTGCCAGCGCCTTGCCCTGCCGCACCTGCAGGCGCAGCAGGCAGGCATCGCCGCGCGCCACCGCGTCGCGCACACGCGCCAATGTGGCGGCATCGACAAACCCGTAGCGCTGCCGGTCATCCAGCACCTGCCGCAGCATGCCCAGCACGCCGGCGGTCACGTCGTCGGCGATGGTGATGTGCGGGTGGTAGGACTCGGTGGCCGGCACCGTGTGCGGCCAGCCGCCGCAACCTGCGATCTGCTGCGCAAGCGTGAACTGCAGCCCGCGCAAGCTGCCGTCGCGGTAACGCGCATCGCCGGTGATCGCATGCGCCGTGGCCAGATACGCCACCTGCGTGTAGATGTTGCGGTTGTCGAAGCTGCCGCCGCTCTTCCTTGCCTCCTCGGCATAGCGTGCGCGGGTTGCGTCGTCCAGCACGCGGGCCGGGTCTTCGTTTTCCTTCCAGCCGCCATCCGCGCGCTGGTACAGCAGGATGTTGTCCGCGATCTTCGCCACGTCCTCCGGCGCGTGGCGCGGGTACTCGTCGCCATGCACGTTGCGCCAGTGGTGGATGGCATCGGCAAAGCCGGCCAGGTCAGGCGGCGGCGTGGTCTGTTGCACCTGCGGCGCGGCGCATGCGGCCAGCATGCAGGGCAGCAGCACGATGAGCAGGGCGACGCGGCGGATCATGCCTTCAATGCCCTCGGCAGCCACAGCGACAGCTCCGGGAAGAACGCCACGATCAGCAGCACCGCAAGCCCGGCCAGCCAGAACGGCCAGATCGTGCGCATGCTCTCGGCCACGGTGATCTTGCCGATCGATGTGCCGATGAACAGCACCGAGCCGATCGGCGGCGTCACCAGCCCCATCCCGCCGGCCAGCACCATCACCAGGCCGAAGTGGATCGGATCGATGCCGTAGGCCTTCACCACCGGCAGGAAGATCGGCGTGCAGATCAGGATCTTCGGTGCCAGATCCATGAACATGCCCAGCGACAGCAGGATCAGCACGATCAGCAGCAACACCACCTTCTGGCTGTCGGCCACCGATTGCAGGAAATGCACGGCCGCAGCCGGCACTTCCAGATAGGCCAGCAGCCAGCCGAACACCGCCGCCGTGGCAATCACGAACAGGATCACGCCGGTGGTGCGCGCGGCATGCACCACCGCTTCGCGGAATTGCGTCCAGCGCAGTTGCCGGTACAGCAGCGCGGTCACCACGATGGCATAGACCACGGCGATCGCCGCCGATTCCACCGCCGTGAAGATGCCGGCGCGGATGCCGATGAAGATCAGCGCGACCAGGCCCAGCCCCGGCAACGCGCCGACGAAACGCTGCAGCACCGCGCGCCAGCCCGGAAACGCCTCGGTGCCGTAGCCGCGCGCGCGCGCCACCGCGTACCCGGTGATCATCATCGCCGCCGTCATCAGCAGCGCGGGCATGATGCCGGCCGCGAACAGGTCGGTGATCGAGATGCCGCCACCGGCCGCCGCCGAGAACAGGATCAGGTTGTGCGAAGGCGGCACCAGCAACGCCACCAGCGCGGCGGTCATGCACACGTTGACCGCGTAGTCGCGGTCGTAACCGCGCTTGACCATCTGCGGGATCATGGTGCCGCCGACCGCCGACACATCCGCCAGCGCAGAGCCGGACACGCCGCCGAAGAACAGCGAGGACAGCACGCTGACCTGGCCCAGCCCGCCGCGCATGCGCCCCACCAGCGCGGACGCCAGCCCGATCAGGCGTTCGGAGATGCCACCGCGCAGCATCAGTTCACCGGCAAAGATGAACAGCGGGATTGCGATCAGCGACACCGCGCCGGCACCGGCAGACACCTGCTGCACCAGCACGATCGCCGGCAGGTCGAGGTACAGCAACGTCGCCAGCGCCGACACGGCCAGCGCGAACGCCACCGGCACGCCCAGCAGCAGCAGGGCGACAAACGAACCGAGGAGAATGGCCATCGCCATGAGTCAGGCTCCCTGTACCGGGCCCAGGCGCAACGCCTGCCAGGCCTTGTTGAGTGCGAACACGCAGATCAGCGCGCCACCGATGCAAAGTGGCAGGTAGTTGATGCTCTGCGGCATCGGCGCGCCTGCAATCTTGATGTCCAGCCCGTCCAGCAGCAGCACCAGCGCCCAGCCGGCCAGCATCGCGCCCACTGCCGCCACCAGCAGCGGGCGCGCCACGTACAGCGCACGGCGCAAGGCGGCGGGCAGGCGCTCGGCCAGCAGGTAGAACCCGAAGTGGCGGTTGGTGTGTACGCCGGCAGCGGCACCGAAGCTCATGGCGGTGGCGAGCAGCAGCAGCGTCACCGGCTCTGTCCAGCTGGGCGAGTCGTTGAGCACGTAGCGGGTGAATACCTGCCAGCCCTGCACCACCACCAGCCCGACCAGGGCGGTGGCGGCGATGGCGATGGCGATGCCGGCAAGGCGGTCCAGCGCGCGCTGCGCAGGACTGGCCGGGACGATGGTCGTGGTCTCGGTCATGGCATTGGCTCAGGCTAGGTCGCGGATGCGCAGGTACAGGGCTTCGATCTCGGGCTTGCGGTGGTACTCGTCCAGCAACGGCTGCGCGGCCTTGCGGAAGGCATCGTGATCGACATCGTTGAACGTGATGCCGGCCTCCTGCACTGCGGCGCGCGCCTTGCCTTCGGACTCTTCCCACTTCGCCCGCATCACCGGCACCGATTCGCGCGCCAGCCGCAGCAGCAGCGCGCGGTCTGCCGGCGTGAGTGCCAGGAAACTGTCGCGCGACATCACCAGCACGTCAGGCGCGTAGGAATGGCGGGTTTCCGACCAGAACTTCGCGGCCTCGAAATGACGGCTGGAATGGAAGCTGCGCAGGTTGTTCTCGGCACCATCGATCATGTGCGTCTCCATCGCCGAGAACGTCTCGCCCAGCGACATCGGCGTGGGATTGGCACCCAGCATGCGCACCAGCTTGATGAAGATGTCGGAAGCCGCCACCCGCATCTTCATCCCGTGCAGATGGTGCGGCTCGGCAATCGCGTGCCGGGTGTTGTAGAAGCAGCGCGCGCTGGAATCGTAGATTGCCAGGCCCACCAGCCCGCGCGATTCGAAGCTGCGCAGCACCTGCGCGCCGATCTCGCCGTCAACCGCCCGACGCATGTGCGCGATCGAATCGAACACATAGGGCAGGCACAGTGCCTGGGTCAGCGGGAAGGCGTTGTTGAGCGCACCTGAAAACACGCGGGTGATGTCGATCACGCCGTAGCGGGCCATGTCGATGGCCTCGGCTTCACGGCCCAGCTGTCCGGAGTGGTACAGGCGCAAGCGCAGGCGTCCGCCGGTCTCGCGTTCAAGCGCCTCGCCGATCCAGCGCACCGCCTCGACCGTGGGGTAGTCCTTGACGTGGACATCGGTGGCGGTGAGGACGCGGGCACCACCCGCTGCGGCCACCAGCGCGGGCGCGGCAAAGGTGGCGCAGGCCGCGCCCGCACTGGCCATCAGCAACCGGCGACGGGTCAGCATGTGCATTGTGCGTCCTCCTCGCCTGCGGCCACGGCGATGCATCGCAGTGAAGCCCAGCCCTCGAATACCACCTCGCCCTGCTGGCCTGCGCGGATGTCGTGAATGCCGGTGGCGTTGCCGGTGGCTACCAGCTCGCCACGCCGCAACGGCCTGCCGCGACGCGCCGAACGCGACAGCGCGAACGCGAACGCGGCGCGCAGCCCGCCGGGCAGGCGCTGCGCACCGCCCTTGCCGACGCTTGCGCCATCGATGAAGGTTTCGGCGACCAGCCCCGCCTCATCGCGCCCGACCCAATCGGGAATCTCCGGCCCCAGCAGCAGGCCATTGTTGTTGCCGAAATCGGAAACCACCACCCGTGGCCCCAGTTCGTTGATGGTGGACAGCGGGCTGCTGGCGACCTCGATGCCGGTGAACAGGGTCGCCGGCAGCGCAGCGGCTTCGGCGGCAGTCCAGTCCAGCTTGTCTGCCGGCGCATCCGCCTCCAGGCGCAGCACATACTCGGCCTCGATCGCCCCGAACCCACCTTCGAACACGGGAATGGCATCAATGCCACCGGTGGCATTCCAGAGATGGCGGGCAAAGATCGGGCCGAGCAGGCGTTCGTCACCGGAGGCGTCACGCCGTTCCGGGGCGATGAACCCCACTTTCCAGCCAACCACCGCATCCGGCCATTGTGCGATGGCCATGTCCTGCACCTGATACGCCAACGCCAGATCAGGCGGTATGTCGCCGGGGAAGCCCGGCAATGCAAGACCGGCGCGGCGCGCCCGCAGGAATGCCTCGACGATGGCCGCACGCCCCGCGTCGGCCTGCGCTGCCTTGTTGTTGTCCGTTCCGGTACCCAATCCTGCCTCCTCGCTCATGCTGCGGTGCAGATCGCCTGCCGCTGGGTGACCGTATAAGGTAAACCGGTGTCATTGACAATACGCACTGCGGCAAACGCGGGATGATCCCGCCCGCAGTACCCCTTTCACGATGGAGCCAGAACCATGTTCCAACCCCGTCCGTACCGCATCCTTGCGCATGTCACCCAACGCCTGCCTGCCTTGCTGATCGCCGCCACCTTGCTGCTGGCGGGCGGTGCCGCGCTGGCCACCGACGCCCCGCTGGCCTTCCCCGGCGCGCAAGGCTGGGCCGCGCACGCCACCGGCGGACGCGGTGGCCGGATCATCAAGGTCACCACGCTGGCACCCGACGGCCCCGGCTCGATCATCGAGGCGTTGAACGCAAAAGGCCCGCGCATCGTGGTGTTCGAGGTCGGCGGCGTGATCGACCTTGGCGTCCGCACGGTGAAGATCACCGAGGGCGACCTCACCATCGCCGGCCAGACCGCGCCGCAGCCCGGCATCACCTTCATCCGTGGCGGATTCGACGTACACGCCAGCAACGTCATCATCCGCCACATCCGCGTGCGCCCCGGCGATGCCGGCCAGCCGAAGATGAGTGGCAACGACTTCGACGCGATCAGCACGGTCGGCGCGCACGACGTGATCGTCGATCACTGCTCGCTGACCTGGGCCACCGACGAGAACCTGTCGGCCTCCGGCACGCGCTTTGCCGGCGACACGCCGGAACAGTGGCGCGCGGGCACCTCGCACCGCATCACCTTCAGCAACAACATCATTGCTGAAGGCCTGGCCCACGCCAACCACGCCAAGGGCGAGCATTCCAAGGGCTCGCTGATCCACGACAACGCGCGCGACATCCTGATCGTCGGCAACCTGTATGCGCAAAATTACGAACGCAATCCCTTCTTCAAGGGCGGCACGCAAGGCTGGGTGGTCAACAACCTGATCTACAACCCGGGCCAGCGCGGCGTGATGTACAACCTGATCGCCGCCGAGTGGGACGGCCATCCCTATCAGGATGGGCGGCTGGCGGTGATCGGCAACGTGATGCGCGCCGGCCCCGACACGCCGCAGCAGTCCGCCTTCTTCATGTTCGGCGGCTCCGGCAAGCTGGACCTGTACCTGCACGACAACATCGCGGTGGACCGCATCGGCAACCCGCTGCCGCAGATGGGCCGCTACACCACCGCGCCAGTCACGCCGCGCATGCTGAAAACGCCGCCGCCGCTGCCGTTCGGGGTGCGCATCCTGCCGGCCACCGAAGTGCAGGACGCGGTGATCGCCAATGTCGGCGCGCGCCCGTGGGATCGCGATGACATCGACCGCCGCATTCTGGAAAACACCATCGAAGGCCGTGGCCACATCATCGACAGCCAGGACGAAGTGCGCGGCTATCCGCAGCAGGCCGAAACCCGCCAACCCTTCGTCGCCGAAGACTGGGATCTGGACACGATGGAGCCGCTGAAGCCGCTCAAGCGCCGCGAACCGCTGCGCTGATGCCGATGCAGCGCCGCCGCTTCCTGCATGGCGCTGCACTGGCCGTCGCCGCCGGGGCGATGCCGCTGGCCGTTGCGGCATCGCCCGCGCATGTTGCGGCGCGCGTGCGCGGCGGGCGCGTGCTGGGCGTGCGCGAGGATGGCATCCACGTATTCCGGGGCTTGCGCTACGGCGCGGATACCGCGCCACGCCGGTTCCTGCCCGCGCTGCGCGAAACCGCATGGCGCGGCACGTGCGAGGCCTTCGACTACGCCGCGTCCGCGCCGCAAGCAGGCAACGATGGCCCGGGCAGCGAAGACTGCCTGTTCCTCAACCTGTGGACGCCCGCGCTGCGCGATGGCGGCAAGCGCCCGATCCTGATCTACATCCACGGCGGCGCCTACAGCACCGGTTCCGGCAGCGATCCGCTGTACGACGGCGCGCGCCTGTGCCGCCACGGCGACGTGGTGGTCATTACCCTCAACCACCGGCTCAATGCCTTCGGCTACCTGCACCTGTCCGCCATCGCCGGGCCGCGTTACGCGCAGTCCGGCAACGTCGGCCAGCTTGATCTGGTGCAGGCCCTGCACTGGGTGCGTGAACATGCCCACGAGTTCGGCGGCGATGCCGGCAACATCACCTTGTTCGGCCAGTCAGGTGGTGGCGCAAAAATCGCCACGCTGATGGCGATGCCCGCCGCGCGGGGATTGTTCCATCGCGCATGGACGATGAGCGGACAGCAGGTGACCGCCGCCGGGCCGCGCGCTGCCGATGGCCGTGCGCGTCTGTATCTGGATGCGCTTGGCGTGCAGCCCGGCGATACCGACGCGCTGCTGCGCCTTCCTGCATCGGCACTGGTCGCGGCCTTGCGCACGCGCGACCCGTCGCGCACGGAAGACATGGCGCTGTACTTCGGCCCGGTGATGGACGGCGACACCCTGCCGCGCCATCCGTTCTGGCCGGATGCGCCATCGCAGTCCGCGCGCATCCCGATGGTGATCGGCAATACCCGCGACGAAACCCGCGCCTTCCTCGGCAACGATCCTGCCAACCACGCGCTGGGCTGGGACACGCTGCCGGCCAGGCTGCGCGCGCAGCAGTATGTGGACATCGACCCGGCCATTGTCATCGCCGAATACCGCCGCCTGTATCCGCATTACACGCCAAGCGAGGTGTTCTTCGCGGCCACCACTGCCGGGCGCTCATGGCGCGGTGCGCTGGAAGAACTCGAAGCACGCGCACGCGACGGGCATCACAACACCTGGGCCTACCAACTCGACTGGTATCCGCGCGACGTCGATCCCGACGGCAGGATGCGCGCCTTCCACACCCTCGACATCCCACTGGTGTTCGACAACCTCGAGCAGCCCGGCGCACGCACCGGCACATCAGCCATGGCACAGCGCGTTGCCGATGCCATGCGCGATGCGCTGCTGGCGTTTGCACGCAACGGCGACCCGCGCACCGGCGCAACGCAGGCATGGGCACCTTATTCGCTCGCGCACCGCGAGACGCTGGTGTTGGCAGACACGCCACGGATGCAGGATGACCCGCGTGGCGGCGAGCGCAGGCTGTACGCGCGGGTGCCGTTCGTGCAGCGCGGCACCTTCTGATCCAACGCCACGCGCGGATCGCGCACGATTATGCCGCTTGAACGAAAAACCGCCGGACGCGAACGTCCGGCGGCTCCCTGTATTGCACTCCGGAAACGATCTCAGAACTTGTAACGCAGGCCCAGCAGGAACTCGCGCCCGGTGTGGTGATACACCGAGGTGCTGTCGCGGTAGGAATCCACGTATTGCTCGTTGAAGGCATCGGTCAGGTTGACCGCATCCAGACGCAGGCTCAGCTTGTCGTTCACCTTGTACGACATCGAGGCATCCACGCTGCGGCTGCCGCGCTTGCCTTCCACGTCGTTGCTGTTCTGGCCCGGCACACGTTGCAGGTACGGGGCGCGATACGCCGTGGACACGCGCGCGCTGAAGGTGCCGTTGTCGTAATACAAGGTGGCGTTGTGCGAGCGCGGCGACAGGTTGACCAGATCATTGACGAAGGTCACGTCGGAGCCCAGCACGTCGGGATTGCCGTAGGTGATCTTCGATGTCACGCGGGTGTAGTTCATCTGCACGCCAAAGTCCTTCCAGAAGCCCGGCAGGAACGTGAAGGGCTGCTGGTAGTTGACCTCGAAGCCCTTCAGCGGGCCACCGGGCGTGTTGATCCACTGGCGGAAATCGACCTCGTTCTGCAGGTCGAAGCCGGTCGGTACCCATTCCACGGGCAGCCCGGTCTCCGCGTAGCTCATCGAGGCACGGAACTCCTGGATGTAGGTGTCGATGTCCTTGTAGAACAGGCCCAGCGACAGCAATGCATCCTCCGCGAAATACCATTCCGCGCTCAGGTCCACGGTGGTGGCGCGGAACGGGTCCAGATACGGATTGCCCACGCGCGCGGTGCTGGTGCCGCCGGTCGAGTTGAAGCTGATGCCGGAGCCGGGGTTGAGTGCCGCCAGCTGCGGGCGCGCCATCACCTTGGCCGCACCCATGCGCAGCATGAAGCTGTCGGTCAGCGCCCAGGACAGGTTGAGCGATGGCAACCAGTCCTTGTAGCTGTGGTTCTGCACGACTTCCGTGCCGCCGCCCACCGAGGTGTAACCGCGCGCCTCGATCTCGGTCCTGGCGTAGCGCACGCCGGCGTTGCCACGCAGCGGCTTGCCAGCCAGATCAAAGTCGAAGTCCACCTGCAGGTAGCCGCCGGTGTCTTCTTCCTGGATGCCGAAGTTGTTGGTGCGGGCATTGCCGTTGGTGATGCTGGTCAGGGTGAAATCACCACCCGACGCACCGGTGTCGCAGTTGCAGTAGATGTCGAACAGCGCCGCCAACTTGTCCAGGTTCGGCATCACCCACGACGACGGCGAACTGCTGCCCAGCCCCTTGCCGAAGCCGGTCAGCAGCTGGCTGATGTCGGCAACGGTGGTGCCTGCAGGCAATGCGGGTACTGCCGTTTCGGACGCACGGCGGAACTCCCAGGAGTTCATATCGTAGCGCTTCCACGACAGGCCACCGCGCAGGGTGAAGGTCTCGTTGGCGCTGAAGTCGAAATCGATCTTGGCGTTGTCGAACTGATTGCTGGTGCCCTGCGGGCGGATGCGAATCTCCGAACCCGTGCTGTTGGCAGGCGGGCTGCTGATCCAGTTCCACGATGCCGGGTTGGCCGGATCCAGCCCACCGTAGCCAATGTCGGGCAGGTTGCGGTTGTTGCGGAAATCCCAGCTGTAGCCCTGGATGTTCTGGATGTCGAAGGTGACCGTGGTCTGCACCGGGTTGTCGAACACCGACTTGGACGTGCCCAGCAATGCAGTCATCGCCAACCGGTCGTTGAACCTGTGCTCCAGCAGCGCGCTGAACTGCTTGAACTCGGTGGTCAACTCGTCGAAGCGCGATTCGGAGCGCACGTCCACGTTGTCGAACACGCCATAGACCAGGTCACCGTGCTCATCCACCTCGGCCTCGCGCACGATGGTCTGCGCCTTGCCGCCCTGCGAGGAATTGCGGCTGAAGGAAATGGTTTCCAGGAAGTTCTCGGCGCGGGTCGAATCCAGCTTCGAGTACAAGCCATCCACGCTCAACGTGGTCGCATCGCCCAGCTTGAACTGCAGCGAACCGGTCACGCCCAGCCGGGTCTGCTCGTGGGAGAGGCGTCCATAACGCGGCAGGCGCGGGTGGAACGAATCGCGCGCGGTCTCGTAGGCCGCCACGTTTTCCGGCGTATTGGCAGGGCGCGGAATCGACACGCCACCGGAGTTGTGGCAATGCGTGGCCGACGAACCACGGCCACTGTTGTTGGCCGGCTGGCGCGGGGTGTAGCCCAGCGGGCTGCAGAAGGTGGTGGTGCTGGAGGCCGACGCATCGCCCGGTGCCCAGCGCACGCTGCTGAACCCTTCCTCGTACAGGCTGCGTTCGCTGTAGGCCACCGACAACAGGCCACCGATGCGCCCGTCCGCCCAGGTGTTGGCGATCAGGCCGGACACGCGCGGGCGGGTCGTGCCGGACAGGTCGTTGTAGGCACCCTGCGCGGAGACGGTGGCCGTGAAGCCGTCGTAGTCGAACGGCCTTGCCACGCGCAGGTCCACGGTCGCGCCCAGCGAGCCTTCATCCACCTGCGCGGACTGGGTCTTGCGCACGGTCAGGCTGCTGAACAGTTCCGACGCGAACACGTTGAAGTCGAAGCCACGGCTGCGGTTGGCACCGCCGGAGCTGTCGGTGGCACCGGTGGTGGACAACGCCTCCAGGCCGTTGATGCGCACGCGCGAGAAATCGCCGCCCAGGCCACGCACGCTGATCGAGCGCCCTTCGCCGGCATCACGGTCGATGGCCACGCCGGGCACGCGCTGCAGCGATTCGGCCAGGTTCAGATCCGGGAACTTGCCGATGTCCTCGGCCATGATCGCGTCGATCTGCTCGGCGCTGTCGCGCTTCGCCTCCAGCGCCTTTTCCAGGCTGGCGCGATAGGTGCCGACCACCTTCACGGTGTCCAGCTCGGTCACCTCAC
>NZ_JASGED010000131.1:0-4023 GCF_047606765.1 Thermomonas sp.
CATGAAATGAAGACATTCCGCGTGGCGTCCATCGCCGCCACCTTGCTGGCATGTGCCTGCGCACACGCTTCCCCACGGCAGGAGCCGGATGCATGCAGGCTTGCGCAGGCCGCGCAGCAGCGGTCCGTGGTGCGCGTTCCCTTCGAGCTGGTGGACGGGCGCATCTACGTGCAGGCGAAGGTGAACGATGGCGGCCCCTACCGGTTCGCGGTGGACACGGGCGCAAGCGGGATGGGGCGGGCCGATGCCACGCTGGTGGAGGCGCTGGGCCTGCGGATGGCTGGGCAGGCGCTGAATTCGGATGGCGTGCAAACCGCCACGGCAGACACGACGCGGCTGCATTCGCTGGCGTTGGGCGAACTGGTGCGGCGCGACCTTGAAGTCATCACCCGCGACTACAACACCGGCAAGCCGGAAGAGCAGCACTTCGCTGGCATCATCGGCAGGGAGTTCTTCCGCGACGGAATGCTGGTGATCGATTACCCGAACAGGATGCTGGCATTCAGCACGGCGGTGGGGATGACGGCGGACACGGACGGCAGCATCGGCTACGCGCGCCCGTTCCGCGTCCCGGTTTCGATTGCCGGCCTGCATGTCACCGGCCATCTGGACACGGGTGCCAATGTCACGGCGGTGTTCCCGAAAAGCCTGTACGAAGATGTTGCCGCCACCGCACTGGAAGCGGCGGGCAAGGGCAGGCTCTCCAACGGCAGCATGGCCATCAGCCGCGCGGTCATCGACGGGCCGATGCAGATCGGTAGCGCTCGCCTTGTCGATCTGGAGGTGCGCGTCTCCGACACGTTTCCGGAGCTTTTGATCGGCGCGCACGTGCTGCGGCATTACGTGCTGGCGATAGACCAGCGGTCCAGCCGGGTTGCGCTTTGCGGGCCGGGTGAAACCTTGCGCGATTGACTGCGCGATGCTGGGCGGCATCGGCGATGCCGCCGCCCGGCGCGTTTACTTCTTCAGCGAATCGCGGATCTCGCGCAGCAGCAGCACGTCTTCGGTCGGTTCGGCGGGCGCGTCTTCCGGCTTCTTGTGCATGCGGTTGATCGCCTTGACCATCAGGAAGATGGCAAACGCCACGATGACGAACTGGAGGATGGCGTTGATGAACTCGCCATAGGCCAGCACCACGGCAGGGACTTCCTTGCCGGCGGCATCGACCGTGGCTTCCTTCAGCACGATGCCGAGTTTGGAGAAGTCCACGCCGCCGATCAGCAGGCCGATGGGCGGCATGATGACCTTGTCCACCAGCGCGGTGACGATCTTGCCGAATGCGCCGCCAATCACCACGCCAACGGCGAGGTCGATCACGTTGCCGCGCATCGCGAATTCCTTGAACTCGGTCATCATGCCCATCGTGCTTCTCCGGTTGCGGGAACAGGTGCCACTAGCCTAGCGGATGCGGCAGCGCAGTTCGATGGCATCGCCCAGCCGCGCCACGCATTCATCGCCGGGCTGCAGCGCGGCCACGCCGGCGGGCGTGCCCATGAAGATCAGGTCACCGGCGCGCAGGGCGTACAGCTTCGACAGTTCGTGCAGGATGTCCGGCACGTCCCAGATCAGCGCATCCAGCGTGGACTGCTGGCGGCGCTGGCCGTTCACGTCCAGAGACAGTTGAAGGTGGTCGATGCCGCCGATGTCGGATGCCGGCAGCAATGCACCGACCGGCGCGGAATGGTCGAAGCCCTTGCCGGTGTCCCAGGGCAGGCCCTTGGCCTTGGCGGCGGCCTGCAGATCGCGGCGGGTCAGGTCGAGGCCCACCGTGTAGCCGAATACCAGCTCTGATGCCGCTTCGACCGCAAGCTCGCCTGCGGGCGCATCACGGCCCAGTGCAACCACCAGTTCGACTTCGTGATGCAGATCGCGGGTGCCGGGTGGATAGGGCACATCACCATCGATGACGATGGCGTCTGCCGGTTTCATGAAGAACACGGGGTTGCCGCGTTCGGCCTTTGATGCCGGTGCCGCCGCGCCCATCTCGCGCGCGTGGTCGGCGAAGTTGCGGCCCACGCAATAGATGCGGCGAACGGGGAAGCTGCCAAGCGCGTTGCCCGCGCGGTCGCGCACGGGGATGCGCGGCGTGGCGGCAGCGGCGATCAGGTCGCCGCTGTTCACCGTGCGACCGGCAGTTGCGCCTTGCTGACGACGCGATAGTCGCCATCGATGCTGCGCGTGCGCGCTGCGATTGGTTTGCCGCGCTGCTTCCACAGCCGCCACAGCAGGCCACCGGCCAGCATCGCCAAGCCAACGAACACGCTGACGAACAGCAGGCCCAGCAGCAGGGCAACGCCGACCACGCCCAGCACGATCCGCAGCAGCGGATTGCGCGGGCGACGCGGCGCGGTGAAGGCGGAAGAGCGGATGCGGTTGAACAAGTGGCTGCGAAAGATCGACATCGTGGCTACGGATTCCTGTTGCTGTGGCATGACTGCGCCATGACAATGCCGTGAAGTATCGACAGATGCGGCGGAGCAGTTGTGAGTAGTTCGTTAAATGGTGATGCCGTCGCGGTTCTGGGCAGCTTGCAGCCGGACAGCCTGAACGCGTGCGAAGCCGTGCTGGATGGCGATGCCCAGTCGCTGATCCTGCATCGCGATGCCGATGGCGCGGTGCGCGCGTGGTTGAACGTCTGCCCGCATGCCGGGCGGCGGCTGGACTGGGCACCTGGCAAGTTCATGCGCAACAAGCAGGGCCAACTGGTGTGCGCGGCGCATGGCGCGACCTTCGATCTTGCCAGCGGTGAATGCGTGGCCGGCCCCTGCCGTGGCGAATGCCTGCGCGCGGTGCCGGTGCATTGCGCGGATGGCGAGGTGCGATTGGGCGCGATGCCGTGATGCATGTAGCTGCGGAGCTTGCTCCGCAGAGTGCGTGCCGAGCAAGCTCGGGCACCTACGGGATCATCGCCGGCGTGGTGCTTGTAGCTGCGGAGCTTGCTCCGCAGAACGAGTGCCGAGCAAGCTCGGTACCTACAGGATTCCGGCTTTCGCCGGAATGACGAAGATCGTCAGTACAGCAGATTGATGACCAGCACGATGATGATGAGGTAGGCCAGCGACAACGGCCCGCCCGAGCGCCACAGTTCGCGCCCGGTGTAATTGGCCGGGCCGACCACCATCGACATCACCGGGTTGGATGAGGTCATCAGGTTGTTCGATGCCGACAACGCCACGATCAGCGCGAAGGCGGTGGGGTCGCCGCCTGCCGCCAGTGCCACGTTGATCGCGATGGGCACCATGATGATGGTCGCGCCGACGTGGCTGATCGCCAGCGAGAACAGCGTGGTCACAAGCCCGATCAGCAATTGCAGCAACCACAGCGGGAAGCCGTCCGGCAGCCGCTGCAAGGTATGCCCGGCCAGCCATGCCGCCGCGCCGCTGGAATCCATCGCCCAGCCCAGCGGGATCAGGCAGGCCATCAGGAACACGGTTTTCCAGCTGATCGCGGCGTAGGCCTCGTCGATGTGCAGCACGCCGGCCACCAGCATGCCGGCCACGCCGGTCATCAGCGCGATCGGCACCGGGATCTTCGACGACAGCGCCAGCAGCATGGATACCGCGAAGATCGTCATCGCGATCTTGAACTTGTGCGGGCGCTGCTCGTCCTTCGGGTAATCGGTGACCACCACGAAATCCTTGGACTTTGCGGCCTGTGCCAGATCGCCCCAGACGCTGTGCAGCACCAGCATGTCGCCGGCGCGCAGCGGGATGTTGCGCACGTCCTCGCGCAGCACCTGCTTGTCGCGATTGATCGCCAGCAGGCTCAGGCCGGCCTGCTTGCGCAACCGCAATTGCGCCTGGGTCTTGCCGATGAAGCCGGAAGTCGGTGGCACCACCGCTTCTGAAATGCCGGCGCGGCTGGGATTGAACAGGTCACCGAACACCCGCAGCCGCGATGACATGCGCAGGAAGTTGTTCTGCGCGAAGTCGGCAATCTGCTGTTTCGGGCCGAGTGCGCCCAGCACGCTGCCCACCCAGATGCGCGCATCGGCGGGTGGTGCCAGCCGCGATTCATTGCCGG
>NZ_JASGED010000132.1:0-15005 GCF_047606765.1 Thermomonas sp.
CGCTTGTAGCTGTTGGTGCCGGAGTTGGAGAAGGCGTTGATCGCCTTGGCGTGCTTGAAGATGCCGCCGATGTACCACAGCGCCAGCTGCGACAGGCCACCGTAGCCATCGCCGGTGAACAGATTGGTGCCGCCCTTGGCCAGCGACTGGTGGACGTGCATGCCGCTGCCGTTGTCGCCCACGATCGGCTTGGGCATGAAGGTCGCGGTCTTGCCGTTGCGATAGGCCACGTTCTTGATGACGTGCTTCATGCGCAGCAACTCATCGGCCTTCTTCACCAGCGAGTTGAACTTGGTGCCGATCTCGCACTGGCCGGCGGTGGCGACTTCGTGATGGTGTACTTCCACTTCGATGCCGATCTGCTCCAGCGTCTTGCACATCTCCGCGCGGATGTCGTGCAGCGAATCCACCGGCGGCACCGGGAAGTAGCCGCCCTTGATGCCGGGGCGATAGCCGCTGTTGCCGCCTTCAATCTTGGCGCTGCTGTTCCACGCGGCTTCTTCCGAATCGATCTTGAAGAAGGTGTGGCCCATGTCATTGCCGAAGCGCACGCCGTCGAAGATGAAGAACTCCGGCTCCGGGCCGAAGAACGCCTGGTCGGCAATGCCGCTGGCCTTGAGGAAGGCCTCGGCGCGCTTGGCGATGCCGCGCGGGCAGCGGCCGTAACCCTGCATGGTGGCCGGGTCGAGGATGTCGCAGGTCAGCACCACGGTGGGATCGGAATAGAACGGATCGAGGTAGGCGGTGCTGGCATCGGGCAGCAGCACCATGTCGGACTCGTTGATGCCCTTCCAGCCGGAGATGGAGGAGCCATCGAACATGCGGCCGTCCTCGAACAGCGCCGGCTCCACGATGTTGACCGGGAAGGTGACGTGCTGTTCGACGCCGCGCATGTCCACGAAGCGCAGGTCCACGTACTCGACCTTGTTGTCCTTGATGAGTTTCTCGACCTGTTCGTACGACATTTGGGCTCCGCTGGATGAGGGTTGCGTGGAAGGTGGGGACTCTTGCGTTTCCTATTGCAAGCCGCGTGCCAACTGCTAACCCATTGATTTTCAAAGGGTGATCTTGCATTGCAGCATCGAAATGCACATGAATGGTGCGTATTCGATGCGTAATTCACTTAATTGGTGAATTGCCGCTGCGCTATCCTGCGCCGTCGCCGCCAACCCCGCGCCCATGAACGACCTGCTCGCCGCGCTGCTGCTCGGCATCATCGAAGGCATCACCGAGTTCCTGCCGGTTTCCAGCACCGGCCACCTGCTGATCGCGCAGCACTGGCTGGGCCATCGCAGCGACCTGTTCAACATCGCCATTCAGGCCGGCGCGATCCTCGCGGTGGTGCTGATCTATCGCCACCGCCTGCTGGGCCTGCTGGCGGCATTCGTCGGGCGCGACATGCGCGCGCCGCACGACCCGCTGGGCAAGGACGTGCGCCCCGCGCAAGTGCGCGAATACGGCTTCAAGCTGTTGCTGGCCTTCATCGTCACCGCCATCGGTGGCCTGCTGGTGAAGGCGCTGGGCTGGGAATTGCCAGACACGGTGCGGCCCATCGCGTGGGCATTGATCTTCGGCGCGTTCTGGATGGTGATTGCCGAACAGCTTGCTGCGAAACGCGCGGCGCGCGAAGGCGAGCGCACCACGATTTCTTGGACCACGGCGGTGCTGGTCGGCATCGCGCAAGTGGTGGCAGGCGTGTTCCCCGGCACCTCGCGCAGCGCCGCGACCATCTTCGTCGCCCTGCTGGCCGGCACAACCAGCCGCGCCGCAGCCACCGAGTTCGCCTTCCTGGTCGGCATCCCCACCATGTTTGCCGCCACCGGCTTTGAGCTGCTGTCGATGCTCAAGGATGGCGGGTTGGGCAACGAGGACTGGGCTGCGCTGGGCGTCGCTTTCATCGCGTCTGCCGTCACCGCCTTCATCGCCGTGAAATGGCTGCTGCGCTATATCGAAACCCATCGCTTCACCGCATTCGCCGGTTATCGCGTGGCGCTGGGCATCGCGCTGCTGCTGTGGTTGCCAAGCGGCAGCTGAACGCACCGCATCGTCGGCAACCCCGTTCGCCACCCGCCGCCGTTTGCATCGCCGTCATTCACAAGGAGACCGACATGAAGCGCATCGTTTTGCTGGCCCTGCCCATCGCCCTGCTGGCCGCTTGCAGCAACAAGCCAACGCAACCTGCGACCGACGCGGCTGCGGCCAGTGCCAATGCATTGGACACCACGCTGCTGCATGCCAACCACTGGCAGCTGATTGAAGCCACCGGCGCAGACGGCAAGCACATCGATGCGCTGTTCGTGCGCGCCAATGCGCCGATCACGCTGGACATCGACGAAGGTCGTCTGTCCATCGCCAACGCCTGCAACGGCATGGGTGGCGGCTATGCGCTGGAAGGCGACACCCTGACCATCGCACCGCTGGTCGCCACCCAGATGGCCTGCCCCGAACCGGCGGTGATGGCACTGGATCACGAAGTCAGCCGCCGGCTGGAAGGCGCGCTGAAAATCCAGTCGCTGGATGCAGGCACGCTGACGCTGACCAATGCTGCCGGCGACGTGCTGCGCTTCAGCGGCAAGCCGACCGCCGATGGGCGCTTTGGTGGCCCCGGCGAGCGCGTGTTTCTGGAAGTGGCCGCACAGACCAAGCCGTGCAGCCACCCGATGATCCCGAACATGCAGTGCCTGCAAGTGCGCGAACTACGGTACGACGACAACGGCATGCAGGTCGACACGCCGGGCGCGTTCCAGCACTTCTATGACGCCATCGAGGGCTATACCCACGAACCGGGTGTGCGCAACGTGCTGCGCGTGAACCGCTACAAGCTCGCCAACCCGCCCGCCGACGCCTCAGCAAACGCCTACGTGCTGGACATGGTGGTGGAGTCGGCGAAGGAGTAAGTCTCAGCCGAACAGGCTGTAGCTGCCATGGATGCTGGCTTCGGCCAGCACATGGCCCTGCATCGCGCGCAGTGCATCGCCTGCGGTGAACGCGGCCGGCAGGTTCAGCGTTGGCACGTCCAGCGCGAACACGCGGAAGAAGTAGCGATGCGTGCGCGCATCGTGCGGCGGCGGATACGGGCCGTCATAGCCGAAATACTGCCCGGCCATCGCCACATCACCCGCGAACCAGCCGGTGTAGTCATTCAGGCCGCGCACGCCGCCTGCATCGCTGCCCGCCGGCTTGCCGCGCGCGGTCAGGCCATCGCTGCAACTGCCCGCGGCAATTTCACGCACGTCGGAGGGAATGTCCGCCACCGCCCAATGCACGAAGTCGCCACGCGGGTGTTCCACCGGGATGGGTTTGGAGTTGTCCGCCACCAGCGCGCCATCGGTCGGTGCATCGGTGTCGATGCACAGCAGCACGAACGAGCGCGTGCCGTCCGGCACTTCGCTCCACGCCAGATGCGGATTGCGGTTGCCGCCGAATCCGTCCTTGCCGTCGCGCGCACCCAATGCGAACTCGGGCGGGATCGGCTTGCCGTTTTCAAAACTGTCGCTGTGGATTTTCATGCGATGTCTCCCGAAGGCGGATGCGGGGATTCTATGCCGCGCTGTGGCAAACGATCACCAGACACCCGTAGATGCGGAGCTTGCTCCGCATGTCGATGTGTCGAGCGGCAATGTGCCGAGCAAGCTCGGCACCTACAGGGTCAGGCGCGTTGCTGTTTGTAGGCGGGGAGCTTGCTCCCCGAATTGCCGTGCCGAGCAAGTTCGGCACCTACACGTTGTGGCGCAGCAACCGCTCCGTCACCCAGCGCTCGGCATAGCCGTCCAGCGAAGCGCTTTCGATGAACCCGCAATGGCCGCCGTGCGCGGCCAGTTCCAGTTGCACTTGCGGGTAGTCGGCAACGCGCTCGAACTCGCGCAGCGGAATCACCGGATCGTCCGCTGCCATCAGGATGTCCGCCGGCAGCGCCAGCGCGCGCAGGCGTTCACCGGCGACCGAATAGCCATCGAAATAATCATCCAGCGTGGCGAAGTCGGTATGCCGCAGCACCATCCATTCGGTCAGCGCGCGCATGCGCAGCTTCAGCACATCGTCGGCGAAGCCGTGCGCCTGCGGGAACAGTTCGCGCTTGCGTGCCAGCGAGCGCCGCCACTTGTGTTCGAAGTAGCGCATGTACAGCGGCAGG
This sequence comes from Thermomonas sp., assembly GCF_047606765.1. Taxonomy (GTDB): domain Bacteria; phylum Pseudomonadota; class Gammaproteobacteria; order Xanthomonadales; family Xanthomonadaceae; genus Thermomonas. The sequence continues at coordinate 4,133 of NZ_JASGED010000132.1, forward strand.
CCGTTTTCCATCTGCTCCATCGTGCGTGCCGGATCCAGTACCGGGCAGACCGCTGCCACGCGCTGCAATGGCAGGCCGGCAGCAGGCGCACGCAGGGCCAGGCGCAGGGCGAAGTTGCCGCCCAGCGAATAACCGGCAGCATGCAGCGGCAAGCACGGCCAGCGCGCGGACACCTCGCAGGCGGCGCGCACGATCTCGTCGATGCGGTTGGAATGGAACAGGCCTTCGTTGAGATGATGACTGTCGCCGTGGTCGCGGAAGTTCAAACGGAACACCGCAAACCCCGCGCGCAACAGGCTGGCGGCGGTCAGCCGCATGTAACTGGAATCGACGCTGCCTTCCCAGCCGTGCAGCAGCAACACCAGCGCATGCGGCTGGCCCGTTACCGGCGTGCTGTACACGCCTTGCAGGCGCACGCCGTCGCCGGCATCGACCAGCATCGGCTCATGTCGCGCATCCACTGCATGCAGGCGCTGATGCGCGCGGCGCGCACGCAATGGGCTGGATGACAACACCGATTGCAGGTGCGGGCTGCGCAGCCATGCTGGCGGCGCGAACGGCGAACGCTGCGGGCCAGTGCCGCTCATGCCATCGACATCGCCTGCGCCACGCGCTCACGCGCGGTCTGCGCGATGCCGCGCCGGCCTTCGTGTTCGGTATGCAGGATGGGCTCCAGGAAACACACGCGCACAGGCCTTGCCGGTTCACCCAGCAGGCGCAGGAAGTTGCCGACGAAATGCTCGCGCGGGGCGAAGGCGACGATCTGCTGCGCCTGGCAATGCACGCCGTAGCACAGCGCCACCGGCTGCACCGGAGCGTCGGCTTCCACCGCGGCAGTGAAGATGCGCGCGTGGAAAGCGCCAAGTTCACTGCCGTTGCGGGTGCCGCCTTCGGGGAACGCCGCCACCGCGCGTCCGTTGCGCAGGCGCTGCGCCATCTGGGCCATCACCTGCCCCAGCGAATCGCCGTTGCCGCGTTGCAGGTAGATGGTCTCGGCATGGGACGTGACCCAGCCCACCACCGGCCAGCTGCGGATTTCCGACTTGGCGATGAAGCCCATCATGTGCTGCGAATGCAGGGCCACGATGTCGATCCAGCTCACATGATTGGCGACGAACATGGTGCCGCCTGGCAGCGGTGTGCCGTGGCGCTCCACTTTCATGCCGAACACCCGCAACAAACCGCGCGACCACCAGCGCACCGCCGCCTGCGACAGCGGCCCGCCCTTGCCGATGACGATCAGCAGCAGCGTGACCGGCAAGTGCAGCAGCACATGCCAGAGCATCATCGGCACACGGTAAAGGTAGCGAAGCGCGCGCATCGGGCGACGTCTGGATTTGGGGGATGGAGCGCAACCTTAGCGGATTGGCGCTGGAGCTTTCAGCCTAGCGGTTCAGCCGCCTGCGCCAAACAACCACGGCTGCGCCGCGCGATGTTTCGCTTCGAACGCCATGATCGCGTCGCGCTCCTGCAGGGTCAGGCCGATGTCATCCAGCCCGTGCAGCAGGCAATGCTTGCGGAAGGCATCCACTTCGAAGGAATACGTCACGCCATCCGGCCGCGTGACCGTCTGCGCAGCCAGATCAACGGTCAGCGTGTAACCGTCTGTCGCTTCGCACTGCGCGAACAGCGCATCGACTTCTTCTTCCTTCAACACCACCGGCAGCAGGCCGTTCTTGAAACTGTTGTTGAAGAAGATGTCGGCGAAGCTGGGCGCGATCACCGTGCGGAAGCCGTATTCGTCCAGCGCCCACGGCGCGTGCTCGCGGCTGGAACCGCAGCCGAAGTTCTCGCGCGCCAGCAGCACGCTTGCGCCCGCGTAGCGCGGGAAGTTCAGCACGAAGTCCGGGTTGACGGGGCGCCTGGCGTGGTCCTGCCCCGGCTGGCCGACGTCGAGATAGCGCCACTCGTCGAACAGATTGGGGCCGAAGCCACTGCGCCGGATCGACTTCAAGAATTGCTTGGGGATGATCTGGTCGGTATCGACATTGGCGCGATCCAACGGGCAGACCAGTCCGGTGTGGGTGGTGAAGGCTTTCATATCGTTTTCCTCAAGCCTGCATCAGTTCGCGTACATCGACGAAATGCCCGGCCACCGCAGCGGCAGCGGCCATCGCCGGGCTGACCAGATGCGTGCGTCCGCCCGCGCCCTGCCTGCCTTCGAAATTGCGGTTGGATGTGGACGCGCAATGCTCGCCTGCTTCCAGCTTGTCGGGATTCATCGCAAGGCACATCGAGCAGCCCGGCTCGCGCCATTCAAAGCCCGCTTCGATGAACACCTTGTCCAGCCCTTCGGCCTCGGCCTGCGCTTTCACCAGACCGGAACCGGGCACCACCATCGCCTGCTTCACGTTGGCCGCGACCTTGCGGCCCTTCGCAACTTTAGCAGCGGCGCGCAAGTCTTCGATCCGCGAATTGGTGCAAGAGCCAATGAACACACGATCCAGCCGGATCGCGGTGATCGGCTGGTTGGCCTGCAGGCCCATGTATTTAAGCGCGCGCTGGATCGAATCCTTCTTCACCGGATCCGGCTCGCGCGCCGGATCGGGCACGTTCTGATCCACCGCCAGCACCATCTCCGGCGAAGTGCCCCAGCTCACCTGCGGCTTGATGTCTTCCGCACGCAGTTCGACCACGGTGTCGAACACGGCATCGGCATCGGACACCAGCGTCTTCCACAGCGCCACCGCCGCATCCCAGTCTTTGCCCTTGGGCGAGAACGGGCGATCCTTCACGTAGTCGATGGTCTTGTCATCGACCGCCACCATGCCCACGCGCGCGCCGGCTTCGATCGCCATGTTGCAGACGGTCATGCGGCCTTCGACCGACAGCGCGCGGATCGCACTGCCGCCGAACTCCAGCGCGTGGCCATTGCCGCCCGCCGTGCCGATCCTGCCGATCACCGCCAGCACGATGTCCTTTGCGGTCACGCCGAATGGCAGCTCGCCTTCCACGCGCACCAGCATGTTCTTCATCTTCTTGGCGACCAGGCACTGCGTTGCCAGCACGTGCTCCACTTCCGAGGTGCCGATGCCATGGGCCAGCGCGCCGAACGCGCCATGCGTGGAGGTGTGCGAATCGCCGCAGACCACGGTCATGCCCGGCAGGGTCGCGCCCTGTTCCGGGCCGACGACGTGGACGATGCCCTGGCGCGGATCGTTCATGCCGAACTCGAGGATGCCGAAGTCCTCGCAGTTCTCGTCCAGCGTCTGCACCTGCAGGCGCGAGACCTCATCGACGATGGCGGCAAGGCCACCGGCGCGCTCCACCCTGGTTGTCGGCACGTTGTGATCGGGCGTGGCGATGTTGGCATCGATCCGCCACGGCTTGCGGCCTGCAAGGCGCAGCCCTTCGAAGGCCTGCGGCGAGGTGACCTCGTGCAGGATGTGACGGTCGATGTAGATCAGCGAGGAGCCGTCGTCGCGACGCTTGACCTCGTGCATCTCCCACAATTTGTCGTACAGGGTCTTGCCTGCCATCTGCTGTTCCGTGCGTTCGGTTGATCCGGGTGCGGCGAATGCCTGCCGGGTGGTTGCACGACCATCGTAGCGTTCCCGGGCGGTGGAAATATCGAACTGCGTGGTTTAGTATTGCGGCATGGCCAGCCATTCCACCCCCGCCACGCCCGCCTGCTGCACGCCGCGCAGTGCCGGCCCCGGTCGCCCCAAGGATCCGGGCAAGCGCATCGCCATCCTGGATGCCGCCAAGCGGTTGTTCCTGCTGAACGGCTTCGACGGCACCAGCATGGACCAGATCGCCGCCGAGGCAGGCGTCTCCAAGCTCACCGTCTATAGCCACTTTGGCGACAAGGACAAATTGTTCGCCGAAGCCGTGCGCGCGCATTGCGAGCAGAACCTGCCGGATGCGCTGTTCGCGCCCGCACCGGATGTGCCGCTGCGGCAGCGCCTGAGCGACATCGGCCATGCCTTCTACGCCATGGTGATGGCACCGGAAGCCATCGCCGGGCACCGCATCCTGTGCTCGCCGCAGGCCGCCTCCAATGGCATGCCCACGCTGTTCTGGGAAGCCGGGCCGAAGCGCGTGCAGGACGCCTTCGCCGATCTCCTGCAGCGCCGCATCGACGCTGGCGAGCTGGAGATCGATGACACCCAATGCGCCGCCGCGCAGTTCTTCACCCTGCTCAAGGGCGAACCGCATGCGCAGGCGGTATTTGGTTTCTGTTGCAGCGCTCGCGAAGTCACGCCGCAGGCGCACGTTGCCAGCGTGGTCGATCTGTTCCTGCGGGCCTATGCACGCCGCTGAACAATGCCTGTGCGTGACCTTCGGGCCGGTGACTTCCGGCACTGCGTGCGGGTGTACCGGCACACCCACACTGCGGCCCATGCAAAGGCCGGACGCTAGAATTGCCGGTTCCCCGCAACGGATGACCCACGCATGAGCATCGACTACGCCCACGCCCGCGAAAACATGGTGGAACAGCAGGTTCGCCCCTGGGACGTGCTGGACACGCGCGTGCTGGATGTTCTTGCCCGCATGCCGCGCGAAGCCTTCGCGCCCGCCGCGCTGCGCAGCCTGGCCTATACCGATGTCGCGCTGCCGCTGGCACATGGCGAAGCCATGCTGAAGCCGGTACTGGCCGGCCGCGCGCTGCAATCCGTGCTGCCGCAGGCCGGCGAAAGCGTGCTGGAAATCGGCACCGGCAGCGGCTACCTGACCGCCTGCCTCGCCGCGCTGTCGCGCGAGGTGACCAGCATCGAACGCCATGCCGATCTTGCCGAGACCGCGCGCGCCGCGCTGGCTGCGCAGGGCATCGCCAATGCCAGCGTGATCCATGCCGATGCCTTCGGCTGGCATCCGGGCCGCAGCTTCGACGTGATATGTGTCACTGGCGCAGTGGACGAAATCCCGCAACAGTTCATCGGCTGGTTGAATCCCGGTGGCCGCTTGTTCGTGGTGCGCGGTCGTTCGCCGGCGATGGAAGCCGTCTTGGTGCAGCAGGACGTCAACGGCCTGCGTACCGATTCGTTGTTCGAAACCGACCTCCCCTATCTGGCTGGCGCCGCGCCGGTGCCCGCCTTCGCCCTGTAAGCCCCACCAAGGAACGCCCCCATGCTGCGTCGCCCGCTCGCCCTTGCCCTCGCCCTTGTCCTGCTGCCCTCGGCGGCGCAGGCGGACGATCTGTTGCAGAGCTACCACAACGCGCGCAACGGTGACCCGCAGTACGCCGCCGCCGAATCCACCCGCGCCATCGCCGCCGAACGCCCGGTGCAGGCACGCGCCGCACTGCTGCCCAACATCGGCGGCTCGGTTGGCCTGGATGTCCGCAACAATGCCGCTACCAACGGCAACAGCCGCAGTGGCGCGTGGGGCGTCAGCCTGTCGCAGTCGGTGTTCGACTACGGCAACTACACAGCGCTGCGCGCCGCCAAGGCGCAGGACCGCGCTGGCGGGTTCGACCTTGAAGCGGCGGGCCACAACCTGATCGCGCGCACCGCCGCCGCCTATTTCAGCGTGCTGGTGCAGCTTGAAACCCTGCGCGCCGCCGAAGCCGCCGAAGAAGCGCTGAAGAAGCAGTTCGACTTCGCCAGCAAGCGGCTGGAAGTTGGCCTTGCGCCGATCACCGACGTACACGAAGCCCGCGCCCAGTACGACGGCGCGCGCGCCAGCACCATCCTGGCCCGCAACGCCGCGCAGGACGCCTATCAGGCGCTGGTGGAAATCACCGGCACCCCGGTCGCCAACCTCAAGGGCCTGCCGGACGACTTCAAGCCGGCGCTGCCGGAACAGGGTGATGCCGAACGCTGGGTTGCCACCGCGCTGGCACAGAACCCGTCGCTGAAGGCACAGGCCGCGGATCTGGAAGCCGCCGAAGCCAGCGTGGCCACCGCCCGCTCCGGCCACCTGCCCACGCTTGGCCTGCAGGCATCGCGCAGCAAGGCCATCCCCAGCTTTTACGATCCCGATTTCACCGGCAGCAACAAGGCATCCAACAGCGTTGGCCTGACCCTGAACATCCCGATCTTCTCGGGCTTCGCCACCCAGTCCAGCGTGCGCAGCGCGCTGGCCCAGCGCGACGCCACCGCCGACGGGCTGGAGCAGACCAAGCGCGCGATCGAACGCAACACCCGCAGCGCCTACCAGGCGCTGGTGGCCGGCATCACCGAAGTGGAAGCGCGTCGTCTCGCGCTCGTGTCCGCACAGAGCGCCTACGAGGCCTCGCAGGTCGGTCTGGAAGTCGGCACCCGCACCGTGCTGGACGTGTTGAACAACCAGCGCACCCTGTTCTCCGCACAGCAGGCCTACGCGCAGGCCAAGTACAACTTCCTGCTCAGCCGCCTGCAGCTGGAACAGGCCGCAGGCACGCTGGACGTGGCCGATGTCGAAGACGTCAACCGCCTGCTGACCACCGACAACCCGGTCAGCGTGCGCTGACCACCCTGTCTTGCGTGATGTAGGTGCCACGCTTGCTTGGCACATGGCCGCGCATCGCGCGTCGCGCGTGGAGCAAGCTCCACGCCTACAGGGAATGACGATTCGTGCGTGATGTAGGTGCCAAGCTTGCTTGGCACATGCGGGGAGCAAGCTCCCCGCCTACGAACAGTGAAACACCCGTTCTTCCGTAGGTGCCGAGCTTGCTCGGCACATGGGTGACGGTTTCGTGCGTGATGTAGGTGCCAAGCTTGCTTGGCACATATCGCTTCCGCCAAAAAAACAGGGGCGCCGAAGCGCCCCTGCCCACGTCCTGCCAACCACAGGCCACGGGAAAACAACCCCGGCGCGGATGCGCCGCAGGGTTTACCAACTGAAACCCGCGCCGGCGGACACCGTGGTATCGCTGCCGGACACCGCCGCGCCCAGCGACACGCTGGCGTTCGGGCGCACCAGGCGCTGGTACTGCAACGCCATCGCCGCGCGCCCATGCTGCGAGCCCACGCCCATGCCGATCCGGTTCTGGCCCGGCAGGCCGGCGGCGTTCACCGCAGCGGCGCTCATCGCACCACCCATCGCGCCCATGCGGTCGATGCGTGCATCGGTCTGGGCGAAGCGCAGGTCAACCGCCTGCTGGTACTGGCTGAACTGGTCGTTCCACGCCGCAAACTTCTGGTCGGTATAGGCATTGGCCGAAGCCACCGCCGCCTGCGTCCTGGTATCGGTGTAGGACTTCGACGAGGTCAGCGTGGCGGCATCACCCGCATCCGCGTACTGCTGCGCGGCGGTCAGGGTGGCGGCATCGCCGGCATCCACATAGGCCGCGTCCATCGCCGCGCCCGCGCCCGGTTCACCCTGCGGCCCCTGCGGGCCAGCCGGGCCTTGCGGGCCGGGTTCGCCCTGCGGGCCTTGCGCACCACCGCCACCGTTCGCGGCCAGCGAGGTCAGCATGCTGTCCACCGCGGCAAAGGCATCGGCCACGGTGCTGTAGTTGTTGCCCTGAATGGTGAAGGTGGGGCCGGTGAACACGCCGTTCACCCAGCTTGCACCGCCGCCGAAGGCATTGGCAACCGGCAGCAGGTTGGTGCCGCCGCCCAGGGTGATGCCTGCCACTGCCGCGTTGAGCTGGCGCAGGTTCACGGCATCGAACTCCTCGGTGCCGTCGGCCACGTGGATGATCTGGCGCTCGTTGCCGGTGCTGCCCACGCTGACCGCGTACTCGCGGTCGGCCACGGCCTTGTGGCCGATGGCGGTGCTGTAGTCGCTCAACGCCTGCGACTGGTAGCCGATGGCCGTGGAGTAGGCGCCGTTCGCGACGTTGACGAAGCCCAGCGCCGTGCTCTGGTAGCCCTGCGCGGTGTTGTTGTAGCCAAACGCGCTGGCGCGGTAGCCATGCGCAGTGTTGGTGTAGCCGTAGGCGCTGGAACCGTCGGCATCGGCGGTGTTGCTGTAGCCCATCGCGCTGCTGAACAGGCCTTTGGCGTGATTGCCGTGGCCATACGCGCTGCTGGCACTGCCGGTGGCCTCGTTGTCGTAGCCGAAGGCGCTGCTGAAGTTGGCGGTGGTGGTGTTGAGAAAGCCGAAGGACAGGCTGCCCACGCCACCGGCCACGTTGTTGCCGCCCACCGCATGGCTGGCGCTGCCATTGGCCTGATTGTTGTAGCCGATGGCGCTGCTGTCCTTCTTGTCGGCCACGTTGGTGCTGCCGAAGGCACTGCTGTTGGCACCATTGGCCTTGTTCGCGGCACCTACCGCACTGGCGTCCGTGGCGGCGGCCTCGTTCGAGGAGCCAATGGCGCTGCTGCGCAACCCGTTGGTCAAGTTGCTGAAGCCGATGGCGCTGCTGTTCTGGGCCTCGGCACGGTTCACCATGCCGAAGGCGCTGCTGTAGTTGCCAACGGCATGGTTGGCGTAGCCGAAGGCAGCGCCGGTATCGCCAAGCACGAGGTTGCTGAAACCAAACGCGCTGCCCCGGTTGGCTTCGACCTTGTTGAGCAAGCCAAACGCGCTGCTGAAACTGCCCAGCGCCTCGTTGTCGATGCCCATGCCCGTGGACTTCTTGCCATTGGCCGTGTTGTTCCTGCCGATGGCGATGGATTCCTCGCCGTTGGCCTTGTTGTTGGGCCCGCAGGCGTAGGCCATCAAGCCGTTTGCGGTGGAGCCGTTGTAGAAGCCCTCGATATCGGCATCGGCGCAGATGCGGCCATCCGCCGCGTGTGCAGGCAGGACGACAACGGCAGAGGTGATGGCAAGGATGGCCAGCGCCAGCGAATGCTTGCGGAAGGCGGTGTGGTTGGAACGGTTCATGCGGGTTCTCCTGTGAGTGGTGCGGCACGCGCCGCGAAGGGTTCACTCATGGAATCGACGGTTCCGCCGGAAACCCGCCAACTTTTTTCAAGGCATCAAATTCGTCTCCGTAACCCGTAGGCGGGGAGCTTGCTCCCCGCATCCCCCGACCACGATGTGCCGAGTCCCCGAAAAGGGGATGCAAGCACAACTTGGTATCTACGGGTGGCGTGGGTGCACGGGTTGCAAATACATGGCGGGTTTCCACCGCAAACGGCGATTACCTGTTTGAACACCGGATCTCGCCGGTCACCCGCCACGGACATGCCCATGAACGCCATGCTGAAACCCACCCCCACGTACACCCTGCTGTCACCGGCGGAGATCGAGTTGATCCAGTCGCAGTTCGCGCGCATCGGGCGCGATGCCGACGGCTTCGCCATCGATTTCTACGATGCGTTGTTCTCCATCGCGCCGCTGGTGCGGGCTATGTTCCGTGGGCCGATGCCGGAGCAGCGTGCCAAGCTGGTGAAGGTGCTGTCGATGCTGGTCGCCAGCCTGCGCAACCCGGCGGCGCTGGACGCGCCGCTGGCGGAGCTGGGCAGGCGGCATCGCGGCTATGGCGTGCTGGCGCTGGATTACGACAAGGTGGGCGAGGCGCTGCTGCAGGCGCTGGGCATGCGCCTTGGCGATGCGTTCGATGCAGGTGCGCGCGCCGCGTGGGGCAAGCTGTATGTGCACGTTGCCAGCCGCATGATGGCGGGCTGAAGCGTGTGCTACGCGGCCTGTTCGATCTGCCGCTGCAACCACGCGCGGGCGGTGGCCCAGTCGCGCTGCACGGTGCGTTCGGAGATGTCCAGCGCCTGCGCGGTTTCGCGCTCGCTGTAGCCGGCAAAGAAGCGGCATTCCACGATCTGCGCCAGCCGTGGCGAGCGTTCGGCCAGCACTTGCAGGGCATCGTTGATGGCGAGGATCTTTTCGTCGTCGGCGATTTCCACTTCCAGCGCATGCTCGAAGCCGACGCGCTGGAACTCGCCGCCGCGCTTGACCCGCAGCTGCGCGCGGATGGCCTCGATCAGGATGCGCCGCATCGCCACCGCCGCCACCGCGAGGAAATGCCCACGGTTGCCGAAGCCGGGCGAGGACGACAGCCGCATGTAGACCTCGTTTACCAGCACCGTGGTGGCCAGCGTGTCGCCCACGGCAAAGCGGCGGCGTTCGCGGCGGGCAGTGCGGTGCAATTCGTCGTAGAGCAGCGGCACCAGGTCGCGTACTGCTTCCAGCACCTGTGGCGCGTGGGTGGCGTCCAGCATGTCGGGCGCCGGTTCGGCGTATTCGATGGCGATGGAATCCTGCATGGCGCGCTCCCCCCGGCCCGGAGTGTGCGCTATTTTGCGGCCATCCGGCGCAGGGGATGCAAGCCGGGGGCAACGGAGACACACGATGGGCGCGCATGACGACGCGGGTGAGATCGACTGGGCGAAGCTGGAAGCCCTGTTCCCCGATCTGCTGGATTTGCCGCCGGGCAAGCGCGCGGCTTTCCTTGACCGCCATTGCCGCGATGCGCCCGCGCTGCGGCGCGAACTGGAAGCGATGCTGGCGGCATCGGAAGCCGATTCCGTGCTCGACCGCGTGCCGCAGGTGCGCGCACAGGGCGAGGACGAGGAGGCAGACGCTGCCGTCGTGGAAACCGGCATGCGGCTGGGCGCGTGGCAGGTGGTGCGCCAGATCGGGCGCGGCGGCATGGGCGAGGTGTATCTGGCCGAGCGCGTGGAAGGCGGCTTCGGCCAGCAGGCGGCGATCAAGCTGCTGCACCGCGATGCCATGCAGCATGCGGAACGCTTCGAGGAAGAGCGCCGCATCCTTGCGCAGTTGTCGCATCCCAACATCGCGCGCCTGCTGGATGGTGGCTTCCACGAAGGCCGCGCGTGGATGGCGATGGAATACGTGCCGGGGCGCACCATCACCGAGCATTGCCGCGCGCATGCACTGCCGCTGCAGGCGCGGCTGAAGCTGTTCCATCAGGTCTGCGCGGCGGTGGCGCATGCGCATGCCGCACTGGTGATCCATCGTGACCTGAAGCCCAGCAACATCCTGGTGGACGGCAGTGGCGCGGTGAAGCTGCTGGACTTCGGCATCGCCAAGCTCATCGATCCGAATGCAACGGCGGTGCGCGCCACCCACACCACCGCGTTCA
>NZ_JASGED010000133.1:0-24549 GCF_047606765.1 Thermomonas sp.
ATGGCAATGCCAATCACCCCGCCGATCAGCGAAATCAGCATGGCCTCGGCCAAAAACTGCCGGCGCACGTCTGATGGCCCGGCACCCACCGCCATGCGCAGGCCGATCTCGCGGATGCGCTCGGTCACCGACACCAGCATGATGTTCATGATGCCGATGCCGCCGATGATGAGGCAGATGCCGGCGACCGCGCCGAGCAGCTTGGACATCAGGTTGGTGGTGGCGGTGCGGGTGGCGATGATCTGGCTCATGTTGCGCACCGTGAAATCATCATCCGCGCCCGGCTCTATCTTGTGGCGCTGGCGCAGCAGGCTTTCGATCTCGGCCTGCGCACTGGTGAGGTTCCTTGGGTCATCCACGCCAATGGCGATGTCGCGCACCGCGCCGGGCGGCACGCCCTGCGAACTGCTCAGCCGACGCCGCGCGGTTTCCAGCGGCACCACCACCAGATCGTCCTGATCCTGCCCCCAGCCGCCCTGCCCCTTCACCGACAGCACGCCGACCACGGTGAACGGCACCCGCCCAAGGCGAATGGTCTGGCCGATGCCGCTTTCCTCGCCGAACAATGCCTTGCGCACGGTCTCGCCGAGGATGACGGGTTTGGCGCTGCCGCCGTAGTCGCCGGCATCGAAGCCCTCGCCCTGCACCACCTGCCAGTCGTTGATCGCGAACCAGTCCGGCTGCACGCCCTGCCAGCTGGTGGCGGCATTGCTCTCGGCAAATACCACTTGCGTGCTGCCGCGCAGAGAACCGGCGGCGTACTGCACGGTGGCAATCTCGCTGCGGATCGCCTCCACATCGCCATCGTCCAGGCTCCAGCGGCTGCCTTGCGCAATGCGCGCTCCGCCCGGGCCCATGCCGCCGGCACCGCTGATGTCCAGCCGCTGCGAGCCAAGACCGGACACCATCTTGTCGATTTCGGCCTGCGTACCCTGGCCGATCGACACCATCACGATCACCGCCGCGATGCCGATGATCACGCCGAGTGATGTCAGCGCGCTGCGCATCCAGTTGCCGCGCAGGGCGAAGAACGCGGTGCGCAGGATGTCGAGGAAACTCATGCTGCGGCCTCCGCTTCCGTCTGCGCGTGCAGTTCGCCATCGCGCATCACGTAGGTGCGGTCGGCGTGCGCGGCAACGTGCGCATCATGGGTAATCAGGATGACCGTGTGGCCACCATCGCGCAGGCGCTTGAACAAGGCGAGGATTTCCTCGCCGGTCTTGCTGTCCAGCGCGCCGGTGGGTTCATCCGCCAGCAGGATCGGCGGGTTGTTGACCAGCGCGCGGGCAATCGCCACGCGCTGCTGCTGGCCACCTGACAGTTCATTCGGGCGATGGCCTGCGCGTTCGGCCAGGCCCACCGAAGCCAGCGCCGCCAGCGCACGCTCACGGCGTTCGGCAGGCGGCACTGCGGCATAGCCAAGCGGCATCGCCACGTTGTCGGTGGCGTCCATGCGCGGCAGCAGGTGGAAGCCCTGGAACACGAAGCCGATCTTGTCGCGGCGCAGTGTTGCCAGTGCTTCCGCATCCAGCGTGGAAACGTCCACCCCATCGCATTCGTAGCGGCCGGCAGTCGGCGTGTCGAGGCAACCGATCAGGTTCATCAGCGTTGACTTGCCGGACCCCGACGGCCCCATGATGGCGACAAACTCGCCGCGCTCGATGCGCAGGTCAACGCCCTTGAGCGCGATCACCTCGGCCTCGCTGCCGGGTGAATAGACCTTGCCCAGCCCGCGGGTCAGGATCACCGGCGCCTGTCCGGCTGCCGCCATCACGGCGCTCCCGTGGCCGCGTTTTCGCCGGAGATCACCAGGTCACCCTCGGCGATGGCACGACCGGACACCTCGGTGCTGCTGCCATCACTGGTACCCAGCCGCACCATCACCACCTGCGGTTTGCCATCGACCAGTTTGTAGATGCTCACCCGGCGCGCGTTGAGCTGCGCGTCCAGCGCCGCGTTCCACAGCCCGCGCTGGCGTTCGTCGAGCATGGCGGTGAAGGCCGCGAACTGCTGGTTGAAGCGCTCGCGCATGCGCGCACGCATCTGCGCCTTCATGCTGGCATCGCCGCTTGCCTGCCCGCCGCCCATGCGCATCCCAGGGCCACCAACGAACAGGCGGTTGCCGCTCTGCTGGGACTGGCTGGACTGCGCACTCTGGCTGCGCTCGGCCTGTCGCTGCTGCATCTGCGCCAGCGCATCGTCAAACGCGGCCTGCTGCTCCGGCGACAGCGCCAGCGTACCGGCCAGCGTGCGCAGGTCGTCGGCCATGCCGGCACCACCACCGGGGCCACGGCTGCCGCCGGCCTGCGAGCCCTGCGCTTCGGGCTGCAACTCTGCAAGCTGCGAACCTTCCGCCGGCTTGAAGCGCAGCGCGGCATTGCCCAGCTTGAGCACGTTCTCGCGCTTGCTGACTTCGATTTCGGCGTTCACGGTCAGGCCCGGCAGCAGGGTGCCGTCGCTGTTGTCCACGGTCACCACCACCGGATAGGTGACGACATTGTTCGATGTGGTGGCCGACAGGCGCACCTGTTCCACCACGCCACGGAACTGGCGATCGGGGAAGGCATCGGCCGTGAAGCCCACGCCCTGCCCCACCTTGACCTGCCCGATGTCGGATTCATCGACGGCCAGTTCGATCTTCATCTTCGCCAGATCCTCGGCGATGGTGAACAGCTCGGGGGCCGAGAAACTGGCAGCCACGGTCTGGCCCGGCTCGATCTTGCGGGTCAGCACCACGCCGTCCACCGGCGAGCGGATCACCGCGCGGTTGATGTTGACCTGGGTGTTCTTCAGTGATGCCGTCTGCTGGCGGATGGATGCCTGCGCCGCGTTCACCTGCGCCTGCGCCTGATCCAGCGCAGCGCGCGCCAGGTCATAGTCGCTGCGCGCGATCAGCTTCTGTTCGACAAGTTCCCGCTTGCGCTGGAAGTCCAGCGTGGCATTGCGCAAGCTGGCCTGCGCCTGCCGCAACTGCGCCTGCGCACTGGCGATCTGGGCATTGCCCTGCTCCATCTGCGCCTGATAGGTCGAAGGATCGATGCGCGCCAGCACATCGCCCTTCTTCACCGGGCTGTTGAAGTCCACCAGCACATCGGTGACCTGTCCGGAAATCTGGCTGCCCACGGTGACGGTGGTGATGGCGCTCAGCGTGCCGGTAGCAGAAATCACCACCCGGATGTCGCCGCGCTCCACCTTGACCGTGCGCCAGGCGTCCTCGGCGGATGCAGCCTTGCGTCCTTTCCACACATACCAGCCTGCGGCAAGTGCGGCGATGACGACGGCGGCAATGACGATCTTGCGCAAGGGGGATTTGGCGCGGCGGGGCTGGCTCATGCTGGCTCTGGGTCTGGAGTCGCGGATGTGAACGCGCGGATGCACGTCCGGTTGACAGCCGCGCATCTTAGCGGCGCATCGTGCCCTGCAACCGGGCCATTAGTCCCGGTCGTCACCCTTGAACAGGATGGTCGCGCGGGTTCCCTTCCCGGGCTCGCTTGCCAACAGCAGCGGCCAGCCGCAGCGCTGACCCAGACGATGTGCCACCGACAGCCCCAGCCCCGGCCCGGCGGGCTGGCCGGGACTGGCACGGAAGAAGGGATCGAAAGCACGCGCGATTGCCACTTCGTCCATGCCGATGCCGGTGTCTTCCACTTCGATGCGGTCTTCCAGCAGGCGCAGGCGCACTTCGCCGGCATCGGTGAAGCGCGCGGCATTGCTTAGCAGGTTGCCCAGCATCACCTGCAACACGCGATGCGACGCATGCAGTTCCGGCTCCGCCTGCACCTGCAACACCAGCGCGATGCCCTTGGCCGCAAGCTGCGGGCGGATGCGCTCGGCCTCGTGCTCCACCACTTCGCGCACCGGGAAGTCCTCGGTCGCCAGCGGCACCTCGTGGTCACGCGCCAGCAGCAACAGCGCGTCGATGAGCGCCTCCATCCCGGCCACCGCATGCTGGATGCGCGCCAGCGAACGGCGCGAACGTTCCGACAATCCTTCGTCGTGGCCGATCAGATCGCTTGCAACCCGGATCACCGTCAGCGGCGTGCGCAGTTCATGGCTGGCGTCGCGGGTGAATTCGCGCTCACGCTCGCGTGCGGCGACCTGAGGATCGATGGCCTTCGGCATGGGCATCGCCATCCCAATCAACCCATGACGTCGGCGATGCGATAGCCGGCGCTCTGCACGGTATGCAGCAGCGGCTTGTCGAACGGCTTGTCGATCACCTTGCGCAGGTTGTACAGGTGGCTGCGCAAGGTGTCCGAATCCGGCAGGCCGTTGCCCCAGATTTCGCGTTCGATCTCTTGCCGGCTGACCACGCGCGGCGATTCGCGCATCAGGATGGTGAGCAGGCGCATGCCGATGGGTGAAAGCTGCAACTCCACGCCACCACGGGTTGCACGCAACGAGGACGGATCCAGCGCCAGATCGGCTACCTTCAGTATTTCGGAACCCACCTGCCGGCGCTCGCGCCGGATCAGCGCGCGCAAACGGGCTTCCAGTTCCTGGATCGCGAACGGCTTGGTCAGGTAATCATCCGCGCCGGATGACAGGCCGGTCAGTTTTTCGTCCAGCGTGTCACGCGCGGTCAGCATCAGCACCGGCGTCGATTTGCGCGCCTCGTTGCGCAGGCGCTTGCACACTTCGATGCCGTCCAGACGCGGCAGCATCAGATCCAGCACGATCACGTCGTAGCTGTTTTCCGAGGCCAACCGATAGCCATCAAGACCGTCGGAGGCGTAATCCACCTCGAAGCCCCGGCCTTCCAGATACTCGCCCACCATCTCCGAGATGTTGCGGTTGTCTTCCACGATGAGGATCAAACCCGGCTGTTCCTGTGCGCGCATGCCTTCCCCACAATTGCTTCAGCTTTGTGAAATCCTGCGGGAACCGTGGTGGAAGCCGCGTGAAGGCTTACCCTTTGGCATCTTTCATGCCCGCCAAACGCCATGCCCATCGACCGCTTGCTGCCGCCCCTGCTGCTGGTGTTCTCCAACGTGTTCATGACCTTTGCCTGGTACGCGCACCTGAAGTACAAGGAAGTCGCGCTGTGGAAGGTGATCGTGGTCAGCTGGGGCATCGCCTTCTTCGAATACCTGCTGATGATCCCGGCCAACCGCATGGGCAGCGCGTACTACAACGCACCGCAGCTCAAGGGCATGCAGGAGGTCATCACCTTGCTGGTATTCGCCGGTTTCAGCGTGTGGTATTTGGGCCAGCCGATGAAGTGGAACCACTGGGCCGGCTTTGCCCTGATCGTCGTTGCGGCGTGGCTGATCTTTCTGGATTGAAGCCGACACCGCATGGATCCGGGCCCGCGATCAGACTAAAGTTACGTTGTTTGCTTGACACACTCACGATAAGTTCCGTGACAGGATGCGGCCAGATTTCCACCAGACGATCTTGATGGAGACGACAATGAGAATGAAGAACTGCCTTCTCAGCGCAATCCTCACTTTGAGTGCGCTTATGCTCCTACCACAGCAATCCGTTGCCCAGACATCTCCCAACCCACCGGGCACCGGGCCAGTAACGAACTGCTCCACGGGCTGCACTATCATCACCTGTAATGCAACCACTTGCACCGTACATTACTGCGATTACTCTGGCTGCCGGGAAATGGGTCAATACCCGCGCCCAAGGGATACGACCATGCCGAGCGCACGCCCAACAATCCAGAAAGATGCACAAGTTGGCAACCTGTCCCCAACAGACGCTCGATTGCAACTCGTTACTGCTTGTTCAGATGCGAACAAGGATTGCAGAGTCTATGTAGTGACACCGGAAGGATCTTCGTTCGTGGGAAGCTACTCTCCCTGAAGTTCTCCACTCGGCATCACCCAAGCGTAAAAATCAGAGCTGATTCGTAATGCTGCAAGGCATAACGGATCAGCTCTCTTTTCTGGCAACTATCAATCTCAAAACGGAATCCTGCCGATCAGGATGTCCTTGTACATCACCCAATCGCCGGCGAAGGAATACAACGGATGCTTGAAGGTGGCGGGGCGGTTCTTTTCAAAGAAGAAATGCCCGATCCAAGCGAAGGCATAGCCGGACAGCAGCGCCGCCAGCAGCCACCATGCATTGCCGCTCTTGATCGCCAGCACGATGAAACCGATGGCGAAGCTGCTGCCGGCAAAATGCAGGCGGCGGCAGGTGACGTTGCGATGTTCGCCGAGATAGAACGGATAGAACTCGCGGAAGCTGGTGAAAGCCGGCATACGTTGTTTACTCCCTTGGCTTGGCGCGTAGATGCCGAGCTTGCTCGGCATGGCACTGACAAGCGGAGCAAGCTCCGCCTCTACGGTTGCCTGGCGGATTTTTCCGCCGCCTTGGCCTGTTCCCAGTAACGATCCTGCGCTTCAAGCGACTTGCCGGCAAGACCACCATCGGCTGCTGCCAGCGCCTCCATCGCACGGAAGCGGCGCTCGAACTTCAGATTGGCGCGCCGCAGCGCCGCGCCCACATCGACCTTCGCATGCCGGGCAAGATTGGCGCAGACGAACAACACGTCGCCAAGCTCCTCCTCCAGCCGATCGCGTGCAGCGGCATCAAACGGATCAGCGGCAACCGCGTCGAACTCCACCCGCACCTCGTCGATTTCCTCGTGCAGCTTGTCCAGCACCGGCGCAGGCCCCGGCCAGTCAAAGCCGACCTTGGCCGCCTTGTGCTGCAATTTCACTGCACGCTGCCATTCCGGCAGACCACGCGAGATGCCGGCCAATGCCGATGTATCGGCATCACCTTTCGCCTCGCGCTCCGCGCGCTTGATCGCATCCCAATTGCGCATGACGGCGGCGCTGTCATCGGCATCCACTTCGGCTGCCGCTCCCGGCATCCTGCCTCCCGCAGCATTGGCATGTCCCTGTGCGTCAAAGACGTGTGGATGCCGCCGGATCATCTTGTCACAAATCGCCGCCACCACGTCCGGGAAGGCAAACACACCAGCTTCTTCCGCCATCCGTGCGTGGAACACCACCTGCAGCAGCAGATCGCCAAGTTCATCCTTCAAGTCGGCCATGTCGCCGCGGTCGATGGCGTCGGCGACCTCGTAGGCTTCCTCGATGGTGTAGGGCGCGATGGTGGAAAAATCCTGCTGAAGATCCCACGGGCAGCCGCCATCGGGGTTGCGCAGCTTGGCCATGATGGCGAGCAGGCTTGTGATGTCGCGATTGTCTTTCATGATTTTTGCTCGTCATTCCCGCGAAGGCGGGCCGCCCCTGACAGACAATTGCCTGTCCGATCCATGGATCGCTAACCCATTGAAAATCAAAGTCCATGGATTCCCGCCTTCGCGGGAATGACAGCCAAAGCAGCTAAAGACATTCGCGCAGCGCAATGTCACCCAGCGCAATGAAATCGCCATTGAGCAGCGTGTCGCGCTGGTTGTAGCGGAAGGGCCGGCCATGCGGATCAAGCACCATGCCGCCTGCGGCTTCCAGGATCGCCTGCCCTGCAGCCGTGTCCCATTCGCTGGTGGGGCCAAAGCGCGGGTACAGGTCGATGACACCCTCGGCAATCCTGCAGAACTTCAGCGACGAGCCGCAGCCCACCACTTCGCTACCCGGCAGCGCGTTGATCACTGCCTGCGTGCGCGCGTCGCGATGCGAACGGCTGGCGGCGATGCGCAGCGGCGGCAATGCGGGAATGCGCGCATGGATCGCCACATCCACATCCCCCTCGCGCCGGAATGCACCAAGGCTAGGCGCGCCATGCCAGAGCGCGCCGGTGGTGGGCTGCTGGATCACGCCGAGCGTGGCAACACCGTCCTCGATCAGCGCGATGTTGACGGTGAACTCGCCATTACGCTTGATGAACTCGCGGGTGCCGTCCAGCGGATCGACCAGCCAGAACCTGCGCCACTGGCGACGCTTGGCGATGTCGATGGCCTTGGATTCTTCCGACAGCACCGGCACGTCCGGCGTCAGCGCGTGCAGGCCGGCCACGATGCAGCGATGCGCGGCAAGGTCGGCAGCGGTCAGCGGCGAGGCATCATCCTTGTGCTGCACCGCGAACTGACTGTCATAGATCGACAGGATTTCACCGGCGGCTTCACGCACGATGGCGATCACCGCATCGCGCAACGCCTCATTCGCCCGCATGCTGCTTCAACCATTCGCGCGCAACGAACAACGCCGCGATGCTGCGGCCTTCGGAAAACTCCTCGCGCCCCAGCAACTGGCCGATTTCGTCCAGCTTCCACGGCACCACCTCCAGCTCCTCCGGCTCGTCGCCGGGCAGGCGCTGCGGGTACAGGTCGCGCGCCAGCACGATGTGCGTCTGGTGGCTCATGTAGGTCGGCGCAAGGCTGAGGCTGCGCAGCACGTCGATGCGGTGCGCGCCGTAGCCGGCTTCTTCCATCAGTTCGCGATTGGCAGCCTGCTCCGGCGTCTCGCCGGCATCGATGCGGCCCTTGACCAGCCCCAGCTCGTAGCGATGCACACCGGCGGCGTATTCGCGCACCAGCAACACGGTTTGCGCATCCAGCATCGGCACCACCGCGACAGCGCCGTGGCCGCGCCCGTGCAGGCGTTCGTAGCGGCGGCGCTCACCGTTGCTGAACTCAAGGTCGAGCCGCTCCATGCGGTACGGGCCGGCGTCGTGCTCGGTGATGCCGTGGATGACGGGCAGGCGGCGGCTCATGGCGCGGCTCCTGCGGCGATAATGGCGGAATGGAAAGGGTTCACGATGCCGACATGATAGCCGGGGCCGATGCGTGGCGCGCGCGCGACCTGCGCGTGCTCTGGCACCCCTGCACGCAGATGCGCGAGCACCCGGACGTGCTGCCGCTGGTGCCCATCGAACGCGGCGAAGGCACATGGCTGATCGGGCGCGACGGCAAGCGCTATCTGGATGCGGTCAGCAGCTGGTGGACCAACCTGTTCGGCCACGCCGAGCCTCGCATCGCCGGGGCGATTGCCACGCAGGCAGGCACGCTGGAGCAGGTGATCCTTGCCGGGTTCTCGCACCAGCCTGCGGTGGAACTGGCGGAAAAGCTGCTGGCCATCGCCCCGCGCGAACATTCTGTCAACGGCGAGGGCCGCGCGCCGCTGGCCAAGGTGTTCTATGCCGACAACGGTTCGGCGGGCGTGGAAGTGGCGCTGAAGATGGCCTTCCACTGGTTCCGCAATCGCGACGAAACGCGGCGCACGAAGTTCGTGGCGCTGGAAAACGGCTACCACGGCGAAACCATCGGCGCGCTGTCGGTGGGCGACATCCCGCTGTACCGCCGCGTGTATGCACCGCTATTGGCCGAAGCGCTGTTCGCGCCCTCACCCGATGCCTATCTGGCGCAGCCCGGCGAATCGCCCGCGCAATGCGCACAGCGCGCCGCTGATGCCCTGCGCGAATTGCTGGAACAGCACGCCGGCGAAGTCTGCGCGCTGATCCTGGAACCGCGCGTGCAGTGCGCCGGCGGCATGCGCATGCACGACCCGCTGTACCTGCGCCGCGTGCGTGAGCTGTGCGATGCGCACGGCGTGCTGCTGATCGCGGACGAGATCGCGGTTGGCTTCGGGCGCACCGGCACGATGTTTGCCTGTGAGCAATCCGGCATCCAGCCTGATCTTCTGTGCCTGTCGAAGGGTTTGACCGGCGGCTTCCTGCCGCTGGCGGCGGTGCTGGCGACGCAGGCGATCTATGACGGCTTCCTCGACGATTCGCGCGAGCGCGCCTTCCTGCATTCGCACAGCTATACCGGCAACCCGCTGGCCTGCGCGGCGGCACTTGCATCACTTGCGATCTTCGATAGCGATGATGTGCTGGCACGCAACCGCATCACCGCCGCGAAGATGGCTGTGCATGCACAAGCCATCGCTTCGCTGCCGCATGTGGCGGACGCGCGACAGGCCGGGATGATCGTGGCGTTCGAGCTGACGAAGCATGGCGACAAGCGCACGCCGTTCGATGCCGCGTCGCGCATCGGCCTGCATGCCTATCGCGCCGCATTGGAACAAGGCGTGGTGCTGCGCCCACTGGGCGACGTGCTGTACTGGATGCCGCCATACTGCATCGACGACGAACAACTCGATCTGCTGGCGCGGGTTACGCAAAGCGCAATTCTGGAAGCGACGGCGTGAACACCATCCCCACCCCAGCCCTCCCCTTGAAGGGGAGGGAGAGGAAAATCCGATGCGCCTGACCCGCAGCTACGTCGAACTGCCCCTGCGCGTCGGTGACACCATCGCACTGCCGGATGACGTTGCCGCACACCTGCTGCGCGTGCTGCGCCTGCAGGCAGGCGATGCCTGCGTGCTGTTCAATGGCGACGGCCATGACTTCGATGCGCGCATCATCGAAGCCGGCAAGCGCGGGGCGCGTGCGGAAATCCTCGCCACGCGCCGCATCAGCAACGAATCACCGCTGCGGATCGTGCTGCTGCAAGGCATCGCGCGCGGCGAGAAGATGGACTGGATCCTGCAGAAGGCCACCGAACTTGGCGTGGCCCGCGTGCTGCCGGTCAGCTGCGACCGCAGCGAGGTGAAGCTGGACGCGCAGCGCGCCGACAAGCGGCTGGCACACTGGCGGGAGGTCGTGATTTCCGCCTGCGAACAGAGCGGGCGCGCCATCGTGCCGGAGGTCGCACCACCGCAGCCGCTGGCATCCGCCGCTGGTTTGCGCGAAGGGCACGGCTTCATCCTCGACCCGTTTGCCGAGGCATCACTGTCGTCATTGCAGGCGACGCAACTGACTGCATGCACGATTGCGATTGGCCCGGAAGGCGGCTGGTCGCCGCGCGACCGAGAACAACTTGTTGCCGCCGGTTTTGATGGCCTGCGCCTTGGCCCGCGCGTGCTGCGCACCGAAACCGCCGGCATTGCCGCGATCAGCGCGTTGCAGGCTTTGTGCGGGGATATGGCTTAGGCCGCAGCCGCCAGCGCCTCGACCAGGCTTTCTTCCAGCACGGCGAGGTCGGGCACCAGCGCGTCGTCCTCGTTCAGGCGCACGCGGGCCAGCACGCCGGCCGGCACGTTGGCGTCATCACCTTCTGAGGAAAGCGCGGCCTCGGTCACCGTGACCAGTCGCGGGAAGCCCTGCGTCAGCACGGCGAAGAAGGGATGCTTGGGATCACCGCCCAATGCCTTCAGCACGATCACCTTGCTGCCCAGCCCGCCCTTCTCGTCGGCGATGCCGGCAAAGCGCGAGAACGCCACCAGCGGCAACTGCCAGCCGCGCCAGCGGATGCGGCCCAGCAGCCAGTCCGGGGCGTTCGCCACCGGCTCGGGATCGGCGAAGGACAGCACCTCGGCGATGGTCGCGTTGGGCAGCAGCAGGCGTGCGTCTGCCACCTGGATCAGCACGCCACGGATGATCTGTTCGTTGTCGGACATGATGGGCTACCTCAGGCGGGCCAGCGTTCAAGCAGTTTGCGGGAAAGCGCGGCCAGCGTGTAAGCCTCGCCACCGCGTGCCACCAGCGCATTGCTGGCGGCAGGATCGAAACAGTTTTCGGCAGATTGCCCCAACACAAGGCCACCGGCCCAGCGCATCGACAGTGCCGGATCGACCAGCGCAGCATCGGCACCACTGAGCAGCAGCAACGCACTGTCGGCCTGTGGCAGCGCGGCGAAGGTCGGTGCCTGCGCGGATTCGACAAAGATGAAACCATCCGCGCCGTCCTGCACATCCAGGCCGGGCGGCATGACATGCACCGTGCCGGCCTGCAACACGTCACCGGCCTGCGCCAGCACCACCTGCATCTGGGTTGCGCGCTGCATCTGCCGCACCAGCTTGTCGTACTGGCCGCCTTCGATGTGCTGGCACAGCAGCACCGGGCGCGGAAACCCCGCCGGCAAGCCGCCCAGCAACTGGCGCACTGCGTCCGGCCCGCCGATGCCGGCAGCCAGCACCACCGCGCCTTGCCGGGTGATGGCAGTACGCGCGGCAGGCACGTCCGGCAATGCCGCAACTTCAACGCTGAGGCGCGCCATGTCGTCCAGGAATGCGGCATTGCTGTCCGCCGCATCAACCCTGTTCGTCTGCGGCAGCACATCGTCATGCCCGTGCAGTTTTGCAGCCAGATGGCGCGCCCAGCGCGCGGCCTCCCAGCCATCACGACGCGCAGCAATATCGGCGTCGTCGAACATCACATCGATCGACGGGTCGGCCAGCAGCGCATCGAGCCGATCCAGCGCCTGCTCGGCCACCGGATCCAGCACGATCAGCAGCGCATCCGGGCTGGCGGCGCGGATGTCCGCCTCGCCCGCCGTCGCCGCGTCCAGGCTGGCAGCCAGTTCCGCGCCGGCCTGCGCCACTGCCGCCTCGGTGCGTTCGCGCGCGGCACCCGCGCGCGCCAGCACCACCACGCGCTTGCGGGTCATTGCAGCGTGCCGTCGCCGCCGCGCTCCAGCTTGAGCAGCTCGAACACGTTGCGCATGAGTTCGACTTCCTGATACGGCTTGCCGAGGTAACGTTCGACGCCGATCTGCATGGCGCGCTCGCGGTGCTTCTCGCCGGTACGCGAGGTAATCATGATGATCGGCACATTGCGCATGCGCGGGTCGGCCTTCATCGCCGTCGCGAGTTCATAGCCGTCCATGCGCGGCATTTCGATGTCGAGCAGCATGAGGTCGGGGATGATCTCGGCCATGCGTTCCAGCGCGTCCAAACCGTCCTTCGCGGTGGCAACCTCGAAGCTGTGGCGCTCCAGCACGCGCCCGGTGACCTTGCGCATGGTGACCGAGTCGTCCACCACCATGACCAGCGGCACCCGGCGCTGTTCGCTGACCTGCACGACCGGCGCGGCATCGCGCGGCATCGCGGCGTGGCGGCGCACCAGCGGCGCGACGTCGAGGATCACCACCACGCGGCCATCGCCCATGATGGTGGCACCGAAAATGCCCGGCACCGACGCCAGCTGCGGGCCACCGGACTTCACCACGATTTCGCGGTTGCCGACCACCTGATCGATGGCAACTGCTGCACGCAGTTCACCGGAACGCACCAGCAGCAGCGGCACCTGCATCTGACCTTCGGCCTTGACCGAAGCCGTGCCGACCAGCGAACCCAGATCGTGCAGCACGTAGTCCTCGCCACCGTAGCGGTAGCTCGCGCCGTCCTTCGCCATGTCCTCGCGGCTGATGCGGCCCACGCCGCGCACCGAGGCAATCGGCACCGCGTATTCGGTGTCGCCGATCTTGACGAACACCGCCTGGGTGACCGCCAGCGTCTGCGGCAGGCGCAGGGTGAAGGTGGTGCCTTCGCCCGGACGGGTGCTGATGTCGATGGAGCCACCGAGCTGGCGGACTTCGCTGGCGACCACGTCCATGCCAACGCCGCGACCGGCGAGGCGGCTGACGGTTTCGGCGGTGGAGAAGCCGGGCTCGAGGATGAGCTGGTCAAGATCACCATCGGCCAGCACCGCGTCGGCCCGGATCAGGCCGCGCTCGATGCCGCGCGCGCGGATCGCGTCGCGGTTCAGGCCGGCACCGTCGTCGCTGACCTGCAGCACGACTTCCGAACCTTCGCGGCGCACCGCCACGCGGATGCTGCCTTCCTCCGGCTTGCCGGCCTTGCGGCGGGCATCCGGGCTTTCCAGACCATGCGCGATGGCGTTGCGCAGCATGTGCTCCAGCGGCGCGGTCATGCGCTCCAGCACGTTGCGGTCGAGTTCGCCCTGCGCGCCGTCCAGCTTGAGCTGGGCCTGCTTGCCGGTTTCGCCGGCAGCCTGACGGATCACGCGGCGCAGGCGCGGCACCAGCGAATCGAACGGCAGCATGCGCGTGCGCATGAGGCCTTCCTGCAAATCGGAGCTCACCCGCGACTGCTGGGTCAGCAGGGTTTCGTAGTTGCGGGTCAGGTCTTCCATCGACCCGTGCAGGCTCTGCAAGTCGGCTGCCGATTCGGCCAGCGCGCGCGAAAGCTGCTGCAGGGTGCTGAAGCGGTCGAGTTCCAGCGGATCGAAGGTTTCGTTGCCGGCTTCGCTCTCGCGCTGGTAGCGGGCGATGATCTGCGCTTCGGTTTCGGCATCAAGGCGGCGCAGCTGGTCGCGCAGACGCAGGTTGGTCTGCTCCATTTCCTGCGCGGTGCCACGGAATGCCGCCAGCTGCTGTTCCAGACGGGCGCGATAGATCGCCACCTCGCCCGCGTAGTTCACCAGCCTGTCAAGCAGGTCGGCGCGGATGCGCACCTGTTCCTGCGGCGCGCGCGCGCCGATGTCGTCGTCGCCGAAGCCATCGTCCAGCATCGGCGCGGACAGCGGCTTGAGTTCGACCTTGCGCACCGGCACCGACGGCGCAAGCGCCATGCCAGCATCGGTATCCACCGCTTCCTGCGGTACCGGAATCGGCGCTTCGGCGCGGGCGTTGAACTCGTCGATCAGCCCCACCGGCATGCCGATGGCACGGCGCGCGGTGACACGGGTAATCATGCCGTGCAGGCGGTCGAACCCGCGCTCCAGCAGCGGCACGCCGTCTGCACCGAGCTCGGCACGCTGCGCGGCCACGGCTTCCAGCAGGGTTTCCATCGCATGGCCCAGCTCGCCCACCGGCATGATGCCGGCCATGCGCGCACCGCCCTTCAGCGTGTGCAGGTCGCGCTGCAGGCCAACGATCAGTTCCTGGTCGTCCGGGGTTTCACGCAACTGTGCCAGCAGGCCATCGGAGTGGTCGAGCAGGTCGCCACCTTCCTCAAGGAAGATATCGACCAGCTCCGCATCCAGCCCGTCCATGTCCAGCGCTTCGTCCGGGTCTTCCGCCGTGGTGGCGGCAGACAGCAGCGCAGCCAGTGCAGCCTGCTCGCGTGCCTTGGCGGCAGCGGCGGCTTCCGCAGCGCGGCGTTCGGCTTCGATGCGTTCGGCTTCTGCCCTTTCTGCGGCAAGGCGTTCGGCCTCGCGGCGCTCGGCTTCGGCGCGGGCCGCGGCGATGCGTTCGGCTTCCAGGCGCTCGGCCTCGGCCTGTTCGTCGGCAAGACGCTCCGCTTCGCGGCGTGCAGCTTCTGCTTCTTCCTCTGCGATGCGTTCGGCTTCGAGCCGCTCTGCTTCAAGGCGCGCGGCTTCTTCGGCGGCAAGGCGGTCTTCTTCGAGACGCTCAGCTTCCAGACGCGCAGCTTCTTCCATCGCAAGCCGCTCGGCTTCGGCCTGTTCGGCGGCAATACGCTCGGCTTCGAGGCGCGCAGCTTCGGCTTCTTCCACTGCGATGCGCTCGGCTTCAAGACGCTCCGCTTCCAGGCGCGCACTTTCTTCTGCGGCAAGGCGATCTGCTTCGAGACGCTCGGCGGCAAGGCGCGCGGCTTCTTCCGCCGCAAGCCGCTCGGCTTCTGCCTGTTCGGCGGCAATACGCTCGGCTTCGAGGCGCGCAGCTTCGGCTTCTTCCGCTGCGATGCGCTCGGCCTCGATGCGCTCGGCTTCCAGACGTGCAGCCTCTTCGGTGGCCAAACGCTCGGCTGCGGCCTGTTCGGCAGCGATGCGTTCTGCTTCCAGACGCGCGCTTTCTTCCGCAGCGAGGCGTTCGGCTTCGAGGCGTGCCGCTTGTTCCGCTGCGATGCGTTCTGCCTCCGCCTGTTCGGCGGCAAGGCGTTCTGCTTCCGCTGCGGCTTCCGCTTCGAGACGGGCGGCATCCGCAGCCGGATCGATGAACGGCAGACTGGCTTCCGGCAGGGCGTCGCGCAGGCTCGCCACGCGGGTCGCCAGCGCGGCGTACACCGGCACCTGCGCCGGCGCGGCCTGCAAGGCCACGGTGGAAGCGCGGATGGCATCGGCCACCTCGCCCAGCGCGGCCACGCCTTCGGCATCCACCGGCGTACCGGCAGCCAGCAAACGCTTGACATAGCCTTCAGCCGGCGTGGTGAAGGCGGTGACGGACGGCACTTCGGTCATCGCGAAGGCACCGTTGAGGGTATGGATGGCGCGCAACAGCGCATCGCTGGCACCGGTCTGCCCCGCGCGGGCGTGGGCCAGCCACGCATCCATGGTTTCCAGATGGCCACCCACCTCGGTACTGAGGATGTCGAGCAGCACCGGATCGACTTCTACCGCGACCGTGTCTGCGGTGGCTTCGACAGCCGGCTGCACCGGTTCCGGCGGCGACGGAGCCGCAGCGGTCGGCGCGGCGTCCAGCAGCACGTCCTCGCCTGCGGCAAGGCGGTCGGCGACTTCCTGCATCGCTGCGATGTCGATGCTGACACCGGCCTGGCCGCGCAACGCGGCATGCAGCTGCGGCAGTGCGGCACGCGCCTGACCGACATAGGCAACCACCGCCAGGCTGGCCGGACGGCTGCCATCCAGCACGCGGTTGAGCATGTTCTCGACATGCCAGCTGAACTCGCCCAGCACCTTGGCACCCACCAGCCGGCCACTGCCCTTCAGGGTGTGGAAGACACGGCGGATCGGGCGCAGCAGTTCACCGTCTTCCGGCACCAGCCGCCATGCGGGCAACAGGCCGTCGAGGTTGCCGATTTCTTCCTCGAACTCTTCCAGGAAGATTTCGCGGATTTCGTCGTCGATTTCATCGCCGGCGGATTCGAAGCCGGCATTGATGGCGGGCGCGTCGGCATGCGTGCTGACGGTCGCGGCCACGGCGGGCTCGGCCTGTGCCGGCTCGTCCTGCGCGAGGGTGGCGGCTTCCGGTTCCGGCGCGGCTTGCGGCGCATCGTGCGCGGCCTCGGGCAACACCGCCACCTTGTCGTCGGGCAGCGGCCAGTATTTCAACTGCTCCAGGCTATCGCGGGTCTTGTCCAGCAGATCCTGGCGCTGGCCCAGCGGGTCGCCCAGCGATTCCAGGTAATACTCGATGGCAGCCAGTGCATCGGCCAGCGTGTCCAGCTGGCGACCACCCGGCACGTTCTTCGCCTCGATCAGCTCGGCGTGGCTGTAGCGGCGCAGCGCTTCCAGATAACCGGCCGGCTCGGGCAGGTCGAGGATGCGCATCGCACCGGCGACCTCCGCCAGCAGGCGCGGCACCGGGTCAAGCACGGCGTGGTCCCAGCCGGTTTCGACGAAGGCGACGAAGGCGCTTCGCACTTCGGAAAAGTTGGCTGCGGCCTCGCGCGCCAGCGTGGACATGACCTTGCGCGATTCCAGCGCAAGCTGGTTGCCATCGCCAGCTTCGCCATTGCCCAGACGGGCGACCTGATCGTCCAGCGAATGCTCGATGAAGATCAGCGCGCCGGCCACTTCCAGCAGGTCGTTGTCACTCGGCGGACGCGCACCGGTGGCGATGCTATCGACCACCTTGCGCTGTTCCTGCACCACGCCACGCGCGGCGTCCAGGCCCAGCATGTTCAGGGTTTCGCCAATGCGCCCCAGCGCTTCGGCCTGCGGCTGCAGTTCCGCCACGTCGCCGCGACCGCCGCGCAGGAACAGGTCCAGCGCGTCCTTCACCCGCAGCAGGTCTTCCTTCAGCGCGGCAGAGACGGTGTCCAGCAGCGCGCGGTTGCGCCCGGCAAGGCTGCCGCGCGCGTGTTCGATTTCGGCCTCGGTGGGGGCCACCAGCAGGCTGGGCAATGCGTCCTGCTGCAGGGCATCGATGCCGCGTGCTGCGCGCAGTTCGTTGATGAGCGGCAACAGCACGATCGGGATGTCGCGATGACCGCCTTGCAGGCGTTCCAGATAATCCGGCAACTGCACCACGCCGCGCATCAGCGCCGCCAGCGCTTCGTCGCGCTGGGCCGGGCTGCCGGCATGCAGCGCGCTTGCCAGCGCCTCCATTTCGCCCGCCACCATCGCCGGCGCCTGCAGTTCCAGCATGCGCAGCGTGCCCTGCACCTGGTGCAGATGGCCTGCGCAGGCCCGCATCGGCGAGGGATCGCCCGGGTTTTCGACGAAGGCCTCGATCGCCAGGCGCGCCTGGCGCAGGGTCTCGTCGATCTCCGGTTTCACCCAGCCGAGTGCGGTGTGGTCGATGGCATCCCGCAGCCCCGTCGTCATGGCGTGGCTCCGTCAACGCCCCGCGCTGCGGGGCTGGCCTGGAGGGTGCTGTTCATCCCGTTCCCTAGTGCTGGTCTGCGTTCAGGCGGGCAGCTTGAAGTCGGCGACCGAACGACGCAGGTCGGCGGCGAGCTGGGCCAGGTTGCCGATCGACTCGGCGGTCTGGCTGGCACCCTGCGAGGTCTGCGCGGTGATCGACTGGATGGTGTTCATGGCCTGGGTGATGTTGGATGCCGCGCTGGACTGCTCCTGCGCCGCAACCGAGATGCCCTGAATCAGCCCGGACAGGTCGCTGGACACCTTTTCGATCTCGCCCAGCGCGGTACCCGCGTCTTCGGCCAGACGCGCACCGGCAACCACTTCCGAGGTCGTCTGTTCCATCGACGACACGGCTTCGTTGGTATCGGCCTGAATGGTCTGCACCAGCGATTCGATGCGCTTGGTCGCGTTCGAGGAGCGTTCCGCGAGGCGTTGCACTTCGTCGGCCACCACCGCGAACCCGCGGCCGGCCTCACCGGCGGATGCCGCCTGAATTGCCGCGTTCAGCGCGAGGATGTTGGTCTGTTCGGAAATGTCGTTGATCAGTTCCACGATCGAGCCGATTTCCTGCGAGCTTTCACCCAGCCGCTTGATGCGCTTGGAGGTTTCCTGGATCTGGTCGCGGATGCTGTCCATGCCGGCGATCGTCTGGCGCACCACGCCGGCACCGTTGGTCGCGATCTGCACCGAGCGGCGCGCCACTTCCGCGGAGTCTGCGGAGTTGCGCGACACCTGGTTAATGCTGGACGCGATTTCGTTGATGCGGTCGGTGGCGGAGTTGATTTCCTGCGCCTGGTGTTCCGCAGCTTCGGCCAGATGCATGGCGGTGGCCTGCGTTTCCTGCGCGCTGGACGCCACCTGCACCGAGGTGTCGTTGATGGTTGCCACCAGAGTGCGCAGCTGTTCCACGGCGAAGTTGATCGAGTCCGCGATCGCGCCGGTCATGTCCTCGGTCACGGTCGCCTTCACGGTCAGGTCGCCTTCTGCGAGCGAACCCATTTCATCCAGCAGGCGCATGATCGCCTCCTGGTTGCGGTCGTTCAGTTCCTTGGTGGTCTGGTAGCGGACACGCTGGGCGCGGCCCAGTGCCCACAACAGGCCGGCGATGGAGGCCAGCGCCAGCGCACCGGACAGGATGCTGATCCAGACGCCGCCGATGATGCTGGTGTCCTTCAGCGAGCCGAACGAGGTGAAGGCCGCGAACAGGCTTTCGCTGTCGGCCAACAGCTTGTCGGAACCGGTGGCCAGCGCCGCCGCCGAGGTCTGCGCACCGATCAGGCGCTTGGAGTCGCCGACGATGGCGTCCAGATCCTTCTTCATGCCTTCCCACAGGGTGTTGGCCTGGTTCAGCGGGCCAACCGCACCTGCTGCCGTCACCTTGGCGATGTCACCACCGCCGTTGCGCAGCGCGTTCATCGACCGGTCGAACACGGCGGCATCGCGGCCCAGTGCGTCTGCTGCCACCTGCGCGCCATCACCACCGGCGCGAAGCTCGGCGATGCGGCGGGCCATGGCCGCCGAGGTCACCACCTGCTGCAGCGCAGTGAATACTTGGCCAGACGTTGCACCGCCCGAAGCCAGCCCGCGCACCACTTCATTCAGCTGCGCCTGCAGCTGCGGCACCTTGCCGGTGAAGCTGTCGGCGCGACCGGCCAGCGCCAGCACCGCCTGCTGCGAGCCCAGCACTTCGTCGGCGCGCTTGGACAGCGGATCCCAGGTGTTGGTGACGGTGCGGATCGGCCCGGACACGCCGGCGGCGTCGCCGAAACGGTCGTTCAGGGTCTTGATGTCCTGATCGACTTCCTGCTTGGTGGCCTTGAATGCGTCGAAGGCCTGCGGGTTGCCCTCGATCGCCTCCCGGCCCTGGTTGGCGAGGCGCTGCGAGTTCAACTGCAGGCGCGATGCCGAGGTACTGGCACCACCGAGGCGCGAGGCCTTGGTGGTGGCGTACAGGGTGTTGCCCGCGAACACGAGCAGCGAACCGATCAGCAACCAGATCCAGAAGTTGGTGCTGAGATTGCGGCCCTTGCCGGCGACGGAATCCATCATAGTGCTCATGTTGCGACCTCGGCTTGCTTGGGAGTCCGCGGATTAGGCGGCGGCTTGGCGGAACTCGGGGGTACGACTCAGGCGATCGAGGCTGAACACGCCCCAGTCCTGGTCGTTCATGTGGTAAGCGCGGTCGATGAAGTGCGCGTAACGCCCTTCCGCGACCGTGTCCTTGTCGATGCCCTGACCATCGACGAAGCTGCGTTGACCGTACAGTTCATCGATGGTGACGGCGACTTCACCGCCTGGCTGGCGCACCACCAGCACGCGCTGGCTTTCGTGCAACACGGTGCGTTCGCCTTCCAGGAATTGCTTGAGGTCAACCACCGGCAGCAGGGTACCGCGCACGTTGGCCACGCCCAGCATCCACGGCAGCGAGCCGGGAACATGGGTGAGCTGCGGCATCGGCAGGATTTCGACCACCTCGTCGAAACCCGATGCCAGCCGGTGGCTGCCGACCCGATAGGCCACGCCGCGCCACAGGCCGGGCGCGTCGAGCTGCTCCGGCAGGCCGGCGACATGGGCCAGGCTGCGCTGTTCGTAATCGGCCAGCACCAGGAACGGGGTGCGACGGTCGCGCGCAAGCGGCTGCCGCACGGGGCGCGCGGGCGCTGCCAAGGCTTCGATGGTTTCAGGCGTGCTGCTGTCGGCATCAGCCACGGCATCGAGCGTTGCGAACCCGGCTTCGACCGCTTCCGTCTCCGTCTGTTCGGCAGCGGCACGGGCGTCCTGCACCTGCGCCGCAACCGGCGCAGACGCCTGCGGCGTGCCCTTGTTCTTGTGCTTGCCGCGCTTGGCCATGACTCAGTGCCCGATCAGTGCATTGATCCGCGCGATCAGGTCCTGCTCGCGCGGTGGTTTGACGATGTAGTCCCGGGCACCCTGGCGCAAGCCCCAGACGCGGTCGGTATCGAGGCTCTTGGTGCTGACGATCAGCACCGGGATGTGGCTGGTGTCGGCGTCGCGCGAAAGCGCGCGGGTTGCCTGGAAGCCGTTCATGCCGGGCAGCACCACGTCCATCAGCACCAGATCGGGCATGTCGCGCTTGCAGCTGGCGATGCCGTCCTCGGCGCTGCCGGAGGTGGAGACCTGATGCCCGTTGCGTTCCAGCAACTGGGCCATCACCGCCGCTTCGGTCGGCGAGTCCTCGATGAGAAGAATGCGTGCCATGTGCTGCCCTACCCCCCGGTCAGGCGTTGACGTAAGTCCGGATCGCGCCAAGCAGTTCTTCCCGCGTGAACGGCTTGGTCAGATATTGCTCGGATCCCACGATACGGCCACGGGCCTTGTCGAACAAACCATCTTTCGACGAAAGCATGATGACCGGCACGTTTTTGAAGGTCTGGTTGTTCTTGATGAGCGCGCAGGTCTGATAGCCGTCCAGCCTCGGCATCATGATGTCCACGAAGATGATCTGTGGATCGTGGTCGGCGATCTTCGACAGCGCCTCGAAGCCGTCGGTGGCGGTCACCACCTCGCAGCCTTCGCGCACAAGCAGCGTTTCCGCCGTGCGCCGGATCGTCCTGGAATCATCAATGACCATCACCCTCAAACCCTTGAGGTCGATGCTCGTACCGTCCTGCTGCGCCATGTGTTCCCCTCTGCGCTCGTCGCTTGCCGCCGCGTCTTCGCGCGGTACGGGCTGTCTATATCCCAGCATGCACGCGGCCTGTCAAGCGCCGCATTGCGTCACCCCAATGGTCGCAGCACGTCGCCTGCTACCATCCACGCACCTCTTTCCGGGCATGAAAATGGCGCAATCGACGGTGCTCGACGTGGTGGTGGTGATGGATCCGATCGAGGCCATCAAGACCACCAAGGACTCCAGTTTCGCGATGCTGCTGGAAGCGCAGCGGCGCGGCCACCGGCTGCATTACGTGCGCCCCGGCGGGCTTGCGGTGCGCGGCGCACGTGCGCTGGCAATCGCTGCGCCACTGACGCTGCGCGACACACCCGGCGATCATTTCACGCTGGGCGGGTGGAAGGAACTTGCATTCGGGCCGGGTCAGGTGGTGCTGATGCGCACCGATCCGCCGGTGGATGCGAACTACCTGCACGACACCCAGATCCTCGCCCTGGCGCAGCATCAGGGCGCGCTGGTGGTGAATGATCCGCAGGGGCTGCGCGATTTCAACGAAAAACTGGCGGCGCTGCTGTTCCCGCAGTGCTGCCCGCCGACGCTGGTCAGCCGCGATGCCGCCGCGCTCAAGGCGTTCGTGGGCGAACACGGGGACGCCGTGCTGAAGCCGCTGGACGGGATGGGCGGGCGCTCGATCTTCCGGGCCCGCGCGGGTGATGCCAACCTCAACGTGATCCTGGAAACCCTGACCGAAGGCGGGCGTCACCTTGCCATCGCCCAGCGCTACATCCCGGAAATCGTGGATGGCGACAAGCGCATCCTGCTGGTCGATGGCGAGCCGGTGGACTACTGCCTTGCGCGCATCCCGCAGGGCGACGAGTTCCGCGGCAACCTGGCCGCTGGCGGGCGCGGCGAAGGCCGCCCACTGACCGAACGTGACCGCTGGATCGCCGCGCAGGTGGGCCCTGAAATGCGTCGGCGCGGGATGCTGTTCGTCGGGCTGGACGTGATCGGCGACTACCTGACCGAGGTCAACGTCACCAGCCCCACCTGCATCCGCGAGCTGGACGCGCAGTTCGGCCTGAACATCGCAGGCCTGCTGTTTGACCGCATCGAGGCACTGGCGAGGCGCTGATGGCAGCCGCTGCACCCCCAATGCCGGCAGCACCCCGGATCGGTGAATCCGAGCGCCTGACCGCCACCATGGTGCTGTCCGTGCTGCTGCACGCGATGCTGATCCTCGGCATTGGTTTTGCGGTGGAAAATGCCGCGCCGCTGATGCCGACGCTGGACGTGATCCTGACCCGCACGCAGACGCCGCTGACGCCGCAGCAGGCGGATTTCATGGCGCAGGCCAACAATCAGGGCGGCGGCGAAGACGCCAAGAGCAGCCGCCCCACCGCGCCGCAGGCCGGCCCGCTGCCGCAGCCGGAGGATGGGCTGGCACCACGTCCGCTGCGCGCGCAGTCGCCCGCGCCCAGCCCGCCGCCGGACGCGCGCGTGGCGGCATCGACCCGTGGCGAGAATGTGCTGCCTGCCGCCAGACCGCAGCCGCAGGTCGATGCCAATATCGCCCCGCAGGGCCGCGAGAAAATCGAGCGCGACATCGAAATGGCACGGCTTGCCGCCGAAATCCAGCTGCGCTCGCAGGAATACGCCAAGCGCCCGAAGCGCAAGTTCGTCTCCGCCAGTACCCGGGAATACGCCTGGGCCGAATACCTCCGTGGCTGGGTGGACCGTGTGGAGCGCGTGGGCAACCTGAACTATCCGGACGAAGCGCGCCGCCGCCGCATCGGTGGCCTTGTGGTCATCAGCGTGGGCGTGCGCCGCGACGGCAGCGTGGAAAGCACGCGCATCATCCAGTCCAGCCATATTCCGATGCTGGACCAGGCCGCCATTCGCATCGTCCAGCTGTCGCAGCCGTTTGCGCCGCTGCCAAAGACGCAGGATGACCCGGACGTGCTGCACGTCACCCGGACGTGGCAGTTCCTGCCCGGCGGCGAACTGGTGGATCGCTGAACCGCGCCGCGATCAACGGAACATGCAGTCGATCACGCGCTGTTCGCGCGCGATCAGCTCTTCCAGCGCGCCATCCCAATCGCCTTGCCTGTGCGCGAGCGGCACATAGCCGCCGCTGTCTTCCTGCATGTAGCGCAGGTCGGAATGGGTGATGCGGAACACGCCGTCGCCGGCTTCGACCGTCATCTTGCTGGCAACGCCGCGGTCGGCCCAGCGCTTGCGGTAACCGATCCGCACGCCCACTTCCAGCCGCCCCTTTTCGGTATCGGACGAGGCGACGACCAAGCCCTCCACGCCCTGCATGCAGGCCTGCGCCTTGTCCATGATCCGCCCGCTGGTGCCGGGAAAAGCGTACTGCGTGCCGCTGATGCCACGGATCGGGCGGTGCTCCAGCGACGTGTCAACATCGAGCACATGGCGCTGGAACGCCACGTCTTCGGCGACCGCCGGCACTGCCAGCAACATGGCGATCAGGAACAGGCTTCTACGCACTCGCATTACTCCGGAGGACAATCATGCTGTCCTGCAGCATAACCCGCTGAAATCACCCTGCAACCCTTTGCCGCGCTGGCCTCAGCCCTTTGACACGCCCAGCGCCTGCCGCTGGGCGATGGTCAGCGCCACGTCATTGCGCAGGTAGGCCGGTTCGATGCGCTCCGGCGCGATCGCGCCACCACGCGCAAACAGCAGCGCACCAAGGCGGGCCACGTCCGCTGCATGCGGCAGCGCCTGCGCATCCACCGAGGCCAGCCGCCCGCCAAGCCGCGCCGCCAGCGCGCCATCGGCGGCAGCAAAGCCGGTGCCGACGCCATGCCAGCCATCGCCATCCGGGATTGCCACCGCATCCGGTTTCGCCACAACCTCGTCCGACAGTGCAACAAGGCCATCGCCATCGCGGGCGAACGCGCCCAGATACACCTCGCCCATGCGCGCGTCGATGGCGGCGATGATGTGGCCCGCACCCCCCCTCGGCACCCAAACCCCCCACGCGGGGAGATGGGAAGGAA
>NZ_JASGED010000134.1:0-7960 GCF_047606765.1 Thermomonas sp.
CTTCCTCGTAGCCTGCGACCACTGCTTCGACATCGACCTGTTCATGCGTGATCCCCAATGGATCGGGTACATCAGCCCGCGCCTGAATGATCGTGTCGAAGCAGTGGTCGCAGGCTACGAGGAAGCGGCGGACTTCATCAAGCTCAGCCTGCCGGATGGCGAGATCGATTTCATTGTCCGCGGCTCCCTGCTTGGTCTCCCGGATGAGACCTCGAACGAAACGAGGCTGCCGCTGGAACCCGTCGCCGAGGTGCTGGCAAAAAAGCTGTTTTATCGGGGCTCGGCACTCACCCCGCGCGACCTGTTCGACTGGTGGGCAGTGGAGAACATGAAGCCGGAGCTTGTGCAGGAAGCGCAGATGGGGCGTCTGCTGGAAAGCAAGCGCCAGGGCATTCTCAATGCACTCGATCTGCTCCCGAGGTCGGCAGCGGCTGCGAAATTGTGGGACGGAATCCTTGCGCCTGAC
Organism: Thermomonas sp.; assembly: GCF_047606765.1. Lineage (GTDB taxonomy): Bacteria > Pseudomonadota > Gammaproteobacteria > Xanthomonadales > Xanthomonadaceae > Thermomonas. The sequence goes on from NZ_JASGED010000134.1 coordinate 467, forward strand.
AAACCGGACATGGCTGATGTGGCTGCGTGGGGGCAGGATGCGCTGGGCCGATACCAACAGGCCAGGTACACGCCTTGATCCTCCTCCCGCCCACCACGCGCTTCGCCGGCATCGCGCTGCCACAGGCATTGGCGAAAGCGCTGGGGCGTGCGGATCGCAGCGCATCCGATGCGGGCGAGGAAGCACAGCTTGCGCGGCATTTCGATGTCATCCCGCGCCGCTGGCCGGCCGCGCCGCTGACCCGGCTGCTGGATTCAAGCGAGGAAGACGCGCGCCTGTCCGGCTGGCTGCGCGCCGATCCCGCCTACATCCGCCCCGACATCAACGGCGCGCGCCTGCTTGGCATCGGTGATGCGCTGGGCATCGACCCGTCCGATGTCGATGCCTTGCTGCCGGCACTGCGCCCGCTGTTTGGCGATGTTGGTTTCCCGCTGGATGCGCCGGTGCCGGGTCGCTGGTACCTGCGGCTGCCGCGCGAAGCCAAATTGCCCGCATTTGCATCGCCGGATGATGCGCTGGGCGAGGATGTGTTCGAACACATCCCTGACGGCGCAGAAGCGCGCCGCTGGCGGGCGCTGGCAAGCGAAGCGCAGGTGACCTTGCACAATCATCCGCACAATGCCGCGCGCATCGCCGCAGGCAAACCGCCGATCAATGCGCTGTGGTTCTGGGGCGGGGGCGTGATGCCTGACCACGCGGCCTGCAATTCCCCGACCGTGTTTTCGGATGATCCCCGACTGCATGGGCTGGCACGCATCGGTAATTTCACTGCCATGCCAGTGGCCAGCTTCAATGGATTCGATGCCGATGCGCTGATCGACCTGCGCGCACGCCGCGATGCGCGCGAACTGCTGGAGCGCTGGCTGTCGCCTGTCGTTGCCAGTGGCGGTGAACTCACGCTGGATTTTGCCGATGGCACGGCATTCACGTTGAAGCCGGGCCAGCGCTGGCGCTTCTGGCGGCGTCCGCTGCCGACACTGGCGGCATGAGCGCGGCACGCCGAATCCAGCGGCGCGAACCCTGCGCCGTCGATGGTGATTGGCCTGCGCAATGGCCCGATGTCCTGCGTCGCGTACACGCGGCGCGTGGCAGCGATGCGCGCACGGCGCAGCCGCGACTGGCCGACTTGCTGCCATTCAACGGATTGAAGGGCATCGACGATGCCGTCGCCCTGCTGCATGACGCGATCCAGCGTGATGCGCGCATCCTTGTGGTCGGTGATTTCGACTGCGACGGCGCAACTGCCTGCGCTGTCGGCGTGCGCGGGCTGTGCATGCTCGGCGCGAAGCAGGTGCTGCCAGCCGTGCCCAACCGCGTCGTGCATGGCTATGGGCTGACGCCGGGGCTGGTCGAGGAACTGGCCGGGTTGAAACCTGATTTGCTGGTGACGGTCGATCACGGCATCGCCTGCCATGCGGGCATCACGGCAGCGAAGGCGCGTGGCTGGCAGGTGCTGGTGACGGATCATCATTTGCCGGGCGCGATGCTGCCGGCTGCCGATGCCATCGTCGATCCCAACCAGCCTGGCTGCAGCTTCGCCAGCAAGGCGCTGGCTGGCGTCGGCGTGATGTTCTACGTATTGCTGGCACTGCGCGCGAAGCTGGGTGTGCAGGCCGATCTTGCGTCATTGCTTGATCTGGTCGCGGTCGGCACGGTGGCGGACATGGTGCCGCTGGACGCCAACAACCGTGCGCTGGTCGGCGCGGGCCTGCGTCGCCTGCGCGCAGGGCAGGGCTGCGCGGGACTGCGTGCCTTGATTGAAGTGTCGGGACGCAACGAAGCCACGCTCACCACCGCCGACATCGGCTACGCCATCGGCCCGCGCATCAATGCGGCGGGCAGGCTGGAAGACATGGGCATCGGCATCGCCTGCCTGCTGACCGACGATGCACGCCACGCACGCGAACTGGCATCCACCCTGCACGCCATCAACGAGGAACGCCGTGGCGTGCAGCAGCAGATGACCGACGAAGCCGAAGCCGCGCTTGCGCATTTGCCCGAAGCATCATCGCCATCGGTCTGCCTGTTCGATCCCGGCTGGCACCCCGGCGTGGTCGGCCTTGTGGCGTCGAAGCTGAAGGAACGCCTGCATCGCCCGGCGATTGCCTTTGCGCCTGCCGAACCCGGCAGCAGCATGCTGCGCGGCTCCGCGCGCTCGATTCCCGGCTTCCATATCCGCGATGCACTGGCGCAGGTGGATGCACGTCATCCGGGCCTGATCCCGCGCTTCGGCGGGCATGCGATGGCGGCGGGATTGAGTCTGGATGCAGAGGCGCTGCCCGCGTTCCGCGATGCCTTCGCGCAGGTCGCGGGGGAGTGGTTGTCAGCCGACATGCTCACCGACACCCTGCACAGCGATGGCGCGCTGGCTGCGGATGAAATCGGCATCGATACCGCCATTGCATTGCGCGATGGTGGTCATTGGGGGCAGGGCTACCCGGAGCCGCTGTTCGATGGCGAGTTTGAAGTCTTGAACTGGCGCGTGCTGAAGGAGCGCCACCTCAAGCTGGAACTTGCCAATGCCGGCAAGCGATTCAATGCCATCCACTTCGGCGGCTGGAATGGCGAGGAACCTGCGCAGCGCGTGCATATCGCCTATCGACTCGCGCCCGATGACTGGCGCGGTGGCGATGCGATCCAGTTGATCGTGGCGCACTGCGAACTGGCTTAGTCGGGCAAGCTTGCCTGCCGATACAGGCGCAGCATCTTCGCCACGTAGAACGTGCCAAAGATCGCAAGCGTGAACCCGAGCGCCGTCAGCACGAAGGCCATCGGATGCGCGTCATTCCAGCCAGCGGCCTGCGATGCGGATTTCAGCAATGCATTGACGCCGTACCCCATCACGAATGCCAGCAGCACGCGCAGGACACGACGCCCGATGCCGCTTTCATCGAGTTGACTGATTCGCGAGGCAAGGAACAGGCAGACCAGCACGCCCGCGAGCTGGCCGGCAGCATCTGGCGTCACAAACGGCAGGCGCAGCGACAACAGGAACAGGACGGCCACACAGGTGATGGCGATGCTCCACGCGCGTCGCCTTGGCGCAGGTGATTCCGAATGGATCGCACGCACGAACAGCCACGCCAGCCACACCGCAAGCGCGCCGACGACCCAGCCGCCCAGCACGTCGGCCAAGAAGTGCCGGCCTAGATACATGCGTGAGATGCCCATCAGCAGCGCCCAGCCCAGCGCGATGCCGAAGACCCATCGCCGCCGCGCACCGAAGAACAGCGCCAGCCCCAGTGCAAATGCCATCGCCGTGCTGGAATGCCCGCTGATGAAGCCGTAATCCATTTCGCCCGCTGCGCGCACCGTTTCGATCGCGTCATCGCTGGGCAAAGCCCAGAACGAATCCGCCGCGCCATCGGTCACCAGCGCATGCCCGCTCTCGCCCTTGTCCAGCACCCGAGCATCGACCTCGCTGGGGCGGGGCAGGCCGAAACCCAGCTTGGCGATGCCGGTGATCGTGCCGGCCAGCACGGACGCCGTCAGCACGCCTAGCGTTGGCCGCAACTTCACCCCGAACGCCAGCAGCAGGAAGGCCGCCATGTAGAAATCGAAAGTACCCAGCGTTGACACCAGCGTCATGAACGCCAGCAACCACGGTGCATCGAAGGTTTGCAGCCAGAGATGGGCGTCGGTTTCAAACATCGTGCAACTCGCGATGGGCGGAAGCGGTGAAAGATACAGGCTTGCGTGCCTTCAGCCCGAACAGCGGGCGTAGCCAGGCGATGCGGCGGATGAGTAGTTCGTGCAGCAGCACACAACCGGCTACGGTTCCCGACAGCACCAGCAGTGGTTCAAGCCACGGCCCAAGCTGCAGCGGTGCCAGCCAGAAGGCGAGAACGACAATCAACGTCTGGTGCAGGATGTACCAGGGAAACACGGCTTCGCTGCAATACGGCAGCCAGCGGAACGGACGATCCAGCAATATGCGCGCCCAGCCGAACAACGCCAGCAATGCCATCCATGTGTAGCTGGCGCGGGAGATGCGCTCAACCGCAGACCACGGAACATGCGATGCCCAATCGGGCATCGGCCCGGTCGGCGGATGACGGCCGAGCCAGCGCAGGCCCAGTTCCAGCGAGATCGCCAACAGCGCGACCAGCAGCGTGCGCCAACGCCAACGCACGATCCAGTTCCAGAAGATGGCGTTGGTTGCCAGCACATAGCCCAGCAGGAACAGCGGCAGCGATTCGGCGTGCACCGTCCAGTCGCCCAGCAGGGCATGGGTTTCCGGGAAGTGTGGCATCAGCCACAGCAGCACCGACGCCATCCACGCAACGGGAACGACCGCCAGCAGCCAACTGGCCACGGCGGAATGCGCTGGATGTTGCAGCCATGCCTGCACGCGCTTCAACACCGGCACGAGCGCCAGCAGCAACAGCGTGTACGGCCACAGGTAGGCCAGATACCACAAGTGGTTCCACGTGGGCGTGGTCAGGCACTGGCCGTCGCGGCAAAGGCCGTGTGTGAGGTAGAGCGGGTAGAAGTGCGGAAAGCTGCCGGTGTAGCCGTACTGCTGGGCGATCTGGAAAAACGTCTGCGGCGGTACGACCACCAGCATCCCGAAGAGCAGCGGCAGCAGCAGGCGCCAGCTGCGGGCGGCGGCGAAGCGCAGGCGTCGCGCTTCAATCCCGGCCAGTCCCAGCGCGATGCCGGAAATCATGAACAGCAGCGGCATCCGCCAGCGGTTCAGCGCGATCATCGGCCATTGCAGCCATTCGACCTGATAGGTACTTTTGACGTGGAAGTCCCAGTCCGCCACATAGACCATGCCCGCGTGGTAGAGGATCAAAAGACCGAAGGCGATCACGCGCAGGGCGTCGATATCGTGGCGTCGTTGCATGGGGCTGGGCTGGTGGCGGGACGCTGCAACTGTCATCGGTGCGATCAGTGGGTGCCACCGTAAGGTGCTGTCACGACAGGGCTTTGTGACCAGTCGAGGACTGGCAGTGACGAGTCGCAGGGCGACTTGCTGAAGCAGCGGCTTAGAATCCCTGTCGATGACAAAAGACATGCAGAGCGCAGCCAGTCGCGAACGTGACTTCTGGGCGCGGCACCTGCCGTGGCGGCGGCCTTTCGAGATACTGCTGTGGATCGCGGTGTTCGGGATCAGCGCCGCAATCAACACGTTCGTGACCCTGATCGATGCCGACCGCTACGGTCAGGCGTTGCCGTGGTGGCAACCGGCCACATGGGAAGGCAGCAGCGCGCTGGTCTCGATCCTGTTGCTGCCGCTGCTGCTCTGGTTTTGCGAGCGCTGGCCGCTGCATGCCGATACCTGGTTGCGGCGCTTGCCGGGCTACATCGCCGCAAGTCTTGTCTGGTCGCTGCTGCACGTGATCGGCATGGTGCTGCTGCGGATGATGATCTACGCCGCATTGGGCGAACGATACGATTTCGATTGGACGGTGGGCCTGCCCTATGAATATCTGAAGGATGCGCGCACCTTCGCCTCGATCGTGATCCTCGCCCACAGCTACCGCTGGCTGTGGCGACGCCTGCAAGGCGAAGCGAAGCTGTTCGACCCGCCAGATCAAGGACTGCCGCAAGTCGCCGAAGATGCGCAGGGCAGGCCGGACCGCTTCCTGATCCGCAAACTGGGCCGCGAGTTCCTGATCGCGGCAGCAGACATCGAATGGCTGCAAGCCTCCGGCAATTACGTGAACCTGCGCGTGCGCGGCCACGACTACCCGCTGCGCAGCACCATCGCCGGCATCGAGGCCAAGCTCGACCCGGCACGCTTCGTCCGCATCCACCGCAGCTACATCGCCAACATCGACCAGATCGCCTCCATCGAACCGCTGGATACCGGCGATGCCCGCGCCCACATGAAGGACGGCAGCACGCTGCCGGTCAGCCGCACCTGGCGCGCATCCCTGCGCCAGCGGCTGGGGCAGGAGGTTTGAACAGCCCGCAGCTGGTAAGATTCGCGACCGTTTCCGCGACATCTCCCACACATGATCGAACTCAATCCCATCCGAGCACGCATCGCCGACCTCACGGGCCGGCTGGATGCGCTCCGGGGGTATCTTTGACTACGACGCCAAGCGCGAGCGCCTGGAAGAAGTAGAACGCGAGCTGGAAAACCCGGACGTCTGGAACAATCCCGAACGCGCGCAGGCGCTGGGCCGCGAGCGTTCCATGCTGGACAAGACCGTCAACGGCATCCGCAACCTCACCGAAGGTCTGGTGGGCGCGGGCGAGTTGCTTGATCTTGCCGAGATGGAAAACGACGAGGACACCGCGCTTGCGGTCGTCGCCGACGTGGACGGTTTCCAGAAAGGCGTGGAGCAGATCGAGTTCCAGCGCATGTTCTCGGGCCAGATGGATGGCTGCAATGCCTTCGTCGATATCCAGGCCGGTGCCGGCGGCACCGAGGCGCAGGACTGGGCGGAAATGCTGCTGCGCATGTACCTGCGCTGGGCCGAGTCGCGCGGCTGGAAGGCCGAGTTGATGGAAGTCAGCGGTGGCGACGTGGCCGGCATCAAGTCCGCCACGTTCCGCGTCGAGGGCGACTATGCCTACGGCTGGCTGAAGACCGAGATCGGCGTGCATCGCCTGGTGCGCAAATCGCCGTTCGATTCCGACAACCGCCGCCACACCAGCTTCACCAGCGTGTTCGTGTCGCCGGAAGTCGATGACGACATCGATATCGAAATCAATCCCGCCGACCTCAAGACCGACGTCTATCGTTCCTCGGGCGCAGGCGGTCAGCACGTCAACAAGACCGAATCGGCGGTGCGCATTACCCACGTACCGACGAATACGGTGGTCGCCTGCCAGACCGAACGCAGCCAGCACGCCAACCGCGACCGCGCGATGAAGATGCTGAAAGCCAAGCTGTACGAGCTGGAAGTGCAGAAGCGCAACGCCGAGAAGGATGCGCTGGAAGCCACCAAGTCCGACATCGGCTGGGGCAGCCAGATCCGCAACTACGTGCTGGACCAGAGCAGGATCAAGGACCTGCGCACTGGTATCGAACGCAGTGATACCCAGAAAGTGCTGGACGGCGATCTGGACGAATTCGTGGAAGCCAGCCTGAAGTCCGGGCTGGAGGCCGGGGCGAAACGGATCGACGCGGCGTAGGGCTGTCATTCCGGCGCAAGCCGGAATCCAGTTTTTCGATTTGAACAACTTAAGGGCTGGATTCCGGCTTGCGCCGGAATGACGAGCAAAAAATGACCGATTCCAACACCCCACAAGCCGTTGACGAAAACCACCTGATCGCCGAGCGCCGCGCCAAGCTGGCCGCGCTGCGCGGGCAGGGCATTGCCTTCCCCAACGATTTCAAGCGTGCCGACTTCGCTGGTGACTTGCAGGCCGACTACATCAATGCCGACAAGTGGACGGCAGAAGCGCTGGAAGCGAGCAACCGCCGCGTCGCCATCGCCGGCCGCATCCTGGCCAAACGGGTGATGGGCAAGGCCGCATTCGCCACCGTGCAGGACATGAGCGGCAAACTGCAGTTGTTCCTGCAGGCGAACACGC
>NZ_JASGED010000135.1:0-21703 GCF_047606765.1 Thermomonas sp.
CTGTGGTTGCGCATTGACCTCGGGCATGGCGATGGCCACCACCAGAAGGTCAACACCCGCTGCGCGGACAGGCCGAACTTGGCCTCCTTGCCGCCGGTGTTGACCTTCTGGTGGTGGCCATCGCCATGCCCGAGGTCAATGCGCAACCACAGTGCGCGACCACGGAACACCTCCGGCCATCGCCGCAGCAGCTCCACGTTGTCCACGGTGACGGTGACGCCGCGCGCTAGCGCTGCTTCGTATTCGCTGATCGGCGCGAAGCTCGGCGTGAACAGGACACGCGCGGGGTCGATGCCGGGCAGCGCCGCGAACACGCGCTCCAGCTCGCCCCGCGACACGCATTCAAGGCCGAAGCCCTCCGCCTCCAGCGCGCGCAGGATGGCCGGGTGCGCATTCGCCTTGGTCGCGTAATAACGGCGGTCGATGGCGCCGATGGACAGCAACTGGCGCGCACGTTCGCGCACCGTGGGCAGGTGGTAGGCATAGCGTGGCCCGCCCTGCTCGACCAGTTGCAGCAGCGCATCGCGCTCATCGGCATCGCGCCACCATGGCGTCGGACGCGCACGCACGCTGCCTTCGATCTCGCGCCAGCGCGCGCCGAACACGTCCTCTTCGTGTACCGGCATCGCGCCGCTGTCGATCAGCGCCGCGTGCAACTGCGGCAGCATGCCGTCGGCGGCGGCTTCGTCCATCACGAAGGTCAGGTTGAGGTCATTGGACGACTGCGAAATCAGATGCACACGCTCGCGCCCGAACATTGCCCACACCGCCGACAGCTTGTGCAGCAGCGAGCGCATGCCGCGCCCCACCAGGGTAATGGCGGCGCAGGGCACGATCACCTTGACCCGGCAGATTTCCGACAGGTCGGCAGACAACGCGGCCAGCACGTCGGTGCTGACCAGGTTTTCGGAAGGATCAAGTGACACGGTGACATTGGTTTCGGCGGTGCCGATCAAGTCAACCGACAACCCATGCCGGCGGAAACGCTCGAACACGTCGGCAAGGAAGCCGACCTGCTGCCACATGCCGATGCCTTCCATCGATACCAGCACGATGCCGTTGCGGCGGCTGATCGCCTTCACGCCCGGCACCGGCTCGATGCCGCCTTCGATGCTGGTCCCCGGCAGGTGCGGGCGCTCGGTATCGAGAATCGCCATCGGCACGCCGGAATCGCGGCAGGGCTTGATCGAACGCGGATGCAGCACCTTCGCGCCGGTGGTGGCGATTTCCTGTGCCTCGTAATAATGCAGGCGGGTCAGCAGGCGCGCGTCCGGCACCTCGCGCGGGTTGGCGCTGAACATGCCGGGCACGTCGGTCCAGATTTCCACGCGGCGCGCACCCAGCAGCGCGCCGAAGTACGCGGCAGACGTATCCGAGCCGCCGCGCCCGAGGATCGCGGTGCCGCCATCCCGGTGCCGGGAAATGAAGCCCTGGGTAATCAGCATGCGGGTGGGCTGCGCTGCAAAACGCGCGCGCCAGTCGGCAGTGGCCTGCCACTCACAGTTGACCGAAAGCCGCTGCGACCACGCCGTCTGGTTCGGCTGCGGCGGCAGCGCATGCAGCCAGTCGCGCGCATCCATCCAGCCGATGTCCAGCCCCTGCGCATGCAGATAAGCCGCGCCCAGCGTGGATGACAGCAATTCGCCCTGCCCCAGCACCTCGGCCTGCCAGTCCAGCGTGCGCGCGGCCGCGCGCGGATCGTCCAGCAGGGCGCGCAGCGCGGACAAACGCGCGCCCAGCACGGCTTCGGCATCAAGACCCAGATCCTCGGCACAGAACGCGCGATGCCGCGCTTCCAGTTTCGCCACCCGCTCCGCGCTGTCGGCGGCACCATCGGCAATCGCAGTCAGCTCGTTGGTGACGCCGGACAATGCAGACACCACCACCAGCACCCGTGCATCAAAGTCGCTCGCGCGGCCAGCGGCCAGCCTGCCGATGTTGTCCCAGCGGTTGCGTTTCGACACCGAGGTTCCGCCGAACTTGAGCACAAGCCAGGGGTTATCGGGCGCGGGGGATGTGGACATGGGTCCTGTCGGGATGAAGGAAGGGAATGCCGCCGGCGTGGGCGGTGGTGCATTCTAGCGGCCCCCATCCCCGGACTGCGCCCCACGCCATGCCACGTCGTTATGTGCAACTTGATGTTTTCGCCTCGCGCCCCGGCGCGGGCAATCCGCTGGCCGTGGTGCTGGATGCCGATGGTCTTGACGATGCTGCGATGCAGGCCATCGCGCGCTGGACGCGATTGCCGGAGACCACCTTCGTGTTTCCCGCAACGTCGGACGATGCCACCCATCGCATCCGCATCTTCAGCCCGCGCCGCGAGGTGCCGTTCGCAGGCCATCCCAGCGTCGGCACTGCGCATGTCCTGCTGGATGCTGGATTGGCAACGCCGCGCGACGGATTGCTGGTACAGGACGGCATCGCCGGCAAACTGCCGCTGAGGGTGCATGGCGAAGGCAGCGAGCGCACCATCGCCGTGCGCGTGCCGCGCGCCCGCGTGCAGGAAATCGCCACACCCGACGATCCGCGACTGCGCGGGCCTCTTGCCGGCCTGCGACTGGGTGAGCTTCCGCCGGTGCTGATGGATGGCGGTCGCCGCTGGTGGCTGGCGGAACTGGCCGACGAAGCCCATCTGCGCAGCATCGAACCGGACTGGAACGCCATCTCCACGCTGGCCGAAGCCACCGACAGCATGGGCCTGTTCGTGTATGCGCGCAGCAGCGACCCGGTCTATCACTTCGCCGTGCGCGCCTTTGTCGGCGCACCGGCCTGTTTCGAGGATGCCGCGTCCGGCGCGGCCAATGCCACGCTGGCCGCATGGCTGGCCGAGCGCGATGCCCTGCCCGCGCAGCCCGGCGGTTTCTATCGGGTCAGCCAGGGTCGCGAAGTCGGCTTCGACGCGATCATCGAACTGACCGTGGATGCCGATGGCGATGTCTGGTCAGGCGGTCGCGCGGTGCCGGTGGTAACAGGCACGCTGGAGTGGGCGGAGTAGTCGCGCGGATTCGATGAGGCTGGCGGGCATTCGTTTTGCGGCTCGAAAGTCGCAAACTGCTCTGGCTCGTCATTCCCGCGAAAGCGGGAATCCAGTTTTTCTTTCTGTCGTCTGGATACAGGACAAAAGAGCTGGATCCCGGCTTTCGCCGGGATGACGAGCGACGCTGGAACGAACTTCCGAAACAACAAAGGGGCCTTGCGGCCCCTTCGTCATTCCATCGTGACGCCTTTATTCCGGCGACACATCCACCCGCACGCGCACGCGGTCGCCGGGGTGGTAGTCCATGCGGCGGGTGTAGCGGCGACCGTTGTATTCATAGGTCACGTCGTAGGCATTCGCGCCGCTGGTGCGGTAGCTGTCGTAGCGCCCGTCGCCATAGCGGCCCACCGGCTCCGGATCGCACACCCGCACCGTGGCGGTGCGCGAACGATTGCGCTGGGTCTGGTCGTAGATTTCGCGCCCGGCCATGCCGCCCACCATCGAACCGATGGCAGTTGCGGCGTATGTGCCGCTGCCGCCGCCCATCTTGCTGCCCAGCACCGCGCCGGCGATGCCACCCACGATGGTCGCCACGTTGCGCCCGGAATCACTGCCGCGCCGGTAGCCATTGCGGTCGTAATCGCCATAGCGCTCGTCGTAGTAGCCATCGCGGTAATAACCATCACGCGCATAGCCGTCGTTGGTGGTGGTCTCGTAGCAGCGGCGCTGGCCGTAATCGTTGGCGGTGCTGCGATAGCTGCCATCCAGCACCGGATCGACACGGATCACCCGCGCGTAGTCGTAATGGGTACCACCGTCCTGACGATACTGGCCGTCGTCGTAACGACCATCGTCATAGCGCCCGCTGTCATAACGACCGTTGTCGTAACGGCCATCGTCGTAACGGTCGTAACCGGACTGGGCGAACGCATTCGTGCTGGCAGCAGCAAGACCGAGGGCAAGCAGGATTGCGACAGGGCGCTTCATGGTGGTTCCCCAGGCCGGTGACAGGAATTGGCCGGCGTTGGCGCAACGATGCGGCGTCGGGTTTGACGCGAACCTGAACACAGCCGCCCGCCGCGCGTGCGTTTAGCGCGCCGACAGCTTGCCGGCATCCGCATGTTGCGGCGCAAGACATCGCCGCTGCCGCTTGCGCTAAGGTGCGTGCCTCAAACCTGCATGCACGCCATGACCGCCCGCCGAGCGCCAAGCTCCGGCGCAAAGCGCGGACAGCCATGACGCACGTCCATCCACGCGAAGGAGGAACGGGCTCATGTCCTACAGCACACAACAGATCCGCAACGTGGCCCTGGCAGGCCACCCCGGCGCCGGCAAGACCACTCTCTTTGAAGCCCTGCTGCATGCCGGCGGCGCGATACAGACGGCAGGCACCATCGAACGCGGCAATACCGTGTCCGACTTCGACCCGATCGAGAAGGAACGCGGCCATTCCATCGACGCCGCCATCGCCAGCACCGATCATGCGGCGGCTGGTAACCAGCTTGTCCACGTCAATTTGATCGATACTCCCGGCTATCCCGATTTCCGTGGCCCCGCGCTGGGCGCACTCGCCGCCGTGGAAACCGTTGCGGTCGTGATCGATGCCGATACCGGCATCGCCCACGGTACCCGCAGGATGATGGACTACGCCAAGCAACGCGGCCTGTGCCGCGCCATCATCGTCAACAAGATCGACCACGCAGGCCACGATCTTGGTGCCTTGATGGAATCACTGCGCGCGGAGTTCGGCCCGGAAGCACTGCCGCTCAACCTGCCCGCCGATGGCGGCACGCGCGTGATCGATTGTTTCGGTCAGCGCGAGGGCAGCAGCGACCTCGGCCCGGTTGCCGACTGGCACCAGAAGATCATCGATCAGGTGGTCGAGATCAACGAAACGGTGATGGACCACTACCTCGACCTTGGCGAGGACGGGCTGTCCGGCACGGAACTACACGATGCCTTCGAGCAATGCCTGCGCGAAGGGCATCTGATCCCGGTGTGTTTCGTGTCCGCGCGCAGCGGCGCGGGCGTGAAGGAACTGCTGGACATCGCCGAGAAGCTGTTCCCGCATCCGGGTGAAGCCAATCCACCACAGTTCGTCAAAGGCAGCGGCAGCGAAGCCGCGCCCATCGAGGCAAAGCCCGATCCAGCCGCGCACGTCATCGCCGACGTGTTCCGCATCGTCAACGATCCCTTCGTCGGCAAGCTGGGCATTTTCCGCGTCTATCAGGGCACGGTGAAAAAGGATTCGCAGCTGTTCGTCGATGACGGCAAGAAGCCGTTCAAGGTCGCCCATCTGTTCAAGCTCAAGGGCAAGGATCACATCGAAATCACGCAGGCGGTGCCGGGTGACATCGCGGCGGTGGCGAAAATCGACGAACTGCATTTCGATGCCGTGCTGCACGATTCGCACGACGAGGACCACATCCACCTTGCGCCGATGGCCTTCCCCAAGCCGATGTTCGGCCTTGCGGTGGAACCGGCCAGCAAGGGACAGGAGCAGAAGCTCGCCACCGCCCTGCACAAGCTGGCCGAGGAAGACCCGGCCTTTGCGGTGGAACACAACACCGAAACCAACGAAACGGTGATCCGCGGCCTGTCTGACCTGCATCTGCGGGTGATGCTGCAGCGCCTGAAGGATCGCTACGGCGTGGAAGTGAAGACGCATCCACCGCGCATCGCCTATCGCGAAACCATCAGCGGCATGGCCGAAGGCCACCACCGCCACAAGAAGCAGACCGGCGGTGCGGGCCAGTTTGGCGAAGTGTTCCTGCGCATCGAACCGCTACCGCGCGGCGGCGGCTTCGAGTTTGTCGATGAGGTGAAAGGCGGCACCATCCCCGGCCAGTTCCTGCCGGCGGTGGAAAAAGGCATCCGCCAGGTGTTGTCTGGCGGCGCGGTGGCCGGCTACCCGATGCAGGACGTGCGCGTGATCGTGTATGACGGCAAGCACCACCCGGTGGATTCCAAGGAAGTCGCCTTCATCGCCGCCGGCAAGAAAGCCTTCCTTGATGCGGTGTCGAAAGCCAGACCACAGGTGCTGGAACCCATCGCGGATCTCGAAGTGACCGCACCGGAAACGCACATGGGCGACATCAGCGGCGGGCTTGCCGCCAAGCGCGCCCGCATCAGCGGCACCGACGCCCTGCGCGGCGGCGAGATCGTGGTCAAGGCGCAGGTGCCGCTATCGGAACTGGAAGGCTATGCAGCGGAACTGAAATCCGTCACTGCCGGTCGTGGCCGCTACGCACTGGACTTCAGCCACTACGAGCCGGTGCCGCCACAGGTGCAGCAGAAACTGGTGGAGGCCTACAAGCCGCATCACGACGAGGACTGATCCAGCGCACCGCCCCAGGATGCGCGCTATCGTGTGCATACCCACTTCGCAGGACGCACCATGCGCAAGCTTCGCTTCCTCCTCATCCCGCTGCTGGCGATCCTGCTCGCGGCGTGTTCCAGTCTTGGCAGTGCGGTGCTGCTGGGCCGCGACATCGCCTTCACCGCGCCGCAATTGCAGGCGCAGCTGGAGCGCCGGTTTCCGCGCGATTACAGCAAGCTGGGCGGGCTGGTGAGCATCAGCCTGCTCAACCCGCGCCTGAGCCTGCCGGGGGGCGGCAGGCTGCGGCTGGAGTTCGATATCGGCATTGCTGGCATGGGCAGCAATGCGCGCACGCCGTCCGGGCATTTCGCGGTGGAAAGCGGGCTGCGTTTTGATGCCGGCACGCGCGGGCTGCACATGGACCAGCCAGAGATCGTCGCGGTTGATGTGCCTGCGCTGGGCGGTGCGATGAACGAAGGCGCACGCACCTTGCTCAACGCCTGGCTGCTGGACTACGCACGCGACGAGCCGGTGTATCGCCTTGACGACAGCGTGTCCAGCCGCATGACGTCGCGCCGGCTGGAACGCATCGACATCGACCCCGGCATCATCACCCTGCGTCTGGATTGAGCATGCGCACACCTTGCCACTGCTTTGTCGTGGGCATCGGCATCCTGCTGGCTGCCTGCTCGCCGCAACCGCAGCCGGCGCAACCTGTCGCGCAACCGAAACCCGCACCTGCACGAGCGGAAGTGCCCGCAATCATCGAACCTGCAAGCGCCGCCGCTGAAACCATCGAAACATGGGAACTGCCCGGCACGTTGCATCCACTGACCACGGTGGCCGAACTGCAGGCGCGCTTCGGCAAGGACAATCTGGGCGAGGAAACCTTTCCCGGCCCGGAAGGCATCGGCACTTATCCCGCGCTGGTGATCCATCCCGATGATCCGCGCAAGCGGCTGGAACTGGTGCTGGATGCCGACAACAAGGACGCGCCGATCCAGTCGCTGCGCGTGTCCGCAGCAAACACGCTGTGGCATGCCGCCGATGGCCTGCGCCCCGGCATGTCGCTGGCGGAGCTGGTGGCGCTCAATGGTGCGCCGGTCAGCTTCTACGGGCTTGACTGGGACTACGGCGGCAGCGTGCAGGACTGGCACGGCGGCAAGCTGGCGAATACGGTCGGCGCGCGCCTGTTCCACGCGGTGACGCTGGCACCGCGCGACGCGACGGGCGACGCAAAGCTGCCATCAGGCGATGCCGTGTTTCGCAGTGATGATCCCAAATGGCCCGGCATCGGCAAGCAACTCGTCATCGGCGAACTGTCGATCAGTTGGCCGCACGACGACGAGTAACGAACGACACGCCCGTAGATGCCGAGCTTGTTCGGCATGCGTGTTGCGCGGAGCAAGCTCCGCGCCTACGACGTGTCTGACATATCCAGATGCGGAGCTAGGGAAGCTCTGAACAACTCTCGAAACGTCATCCCGGCGAAAGCCGGGATCCAGCTTTTTCAGTGACTTACCAAAAAGAGGGATTGGACAAACATTCGTTTGTCAGAAGCGGCCGGCTTTCGCCGGAATGACGGCTTGTTCAGACCTTCCCTAGCGCCGCATCTACGCGCGAATCGCGCCTTCAGCGCTTGGGCCGCAGCATCGTGCCGGTGCAGGTCTTCGCGCCGCAGCGGCAGGCCCAGATCTTCTTCAGGCGCGGGGTGTGGCGCTCGGCAAGGGTGATGCCGTAGTCGTAGGTGAGTTCCTCGCCCGGCTTGATCGCGCGGATCGCCTCGATGAAAACGCGCGAGTGCTTCGGCTCGTCCTCATCCTCGTCCAGCACTGCTTCGCAGTTCGGGTCGCAGCTGTGGTTGATCCAGCGCGCGTCGTTGCCGTCGTAGTTGGCGTCGATCACCCACTCATCGTTCAGCGTGAACAGGAAGGTGTGGCCGCTTTCGATGTCGCCGCTGTCGCCGGCATCGACCTCTTCATGGGTGCGGCGGCGACCCTTGTATTCGATCAGGCGCTCACCCTTTTTCAGTTGTGCGACGGCAAACATGCCGTTGCCGTGGATGGCGGATTTGCGGGTGACGATCTTCTTGGGCATCTGGCTGCAACGCTGGACGGGGCCTGCATTGTCACCCGGCGGGGCCGGTTGCGGTCAACGGCCATCGCACATCGTGCGTTGTCTGTCGCATCCCGCCCACGGAGCCTTTCGATGAAACGCATCGCCATCGCCAGCCTGCTGCTTGCTGCGTTCACCATTGCGACTCCATTCGCCGATGCGCGCCAGCGCCATGTGCAGCAAGCAACTGTCCATCGCGACATCGCCTACGGCCCGCACGCCCGCCAGCGCTATGACGTGCATCTGCCGGCCAGCCTGCGGCCCGGCGCACCGATTCTGGTGATGGTCCACGGCGGCGGCTGGCGCAACGGCGACAAGCACAACCCCGGCGTGGCCGGCGACAAGGCCGCGCACTGGCTGGCGAAGGGCTACGTCTTCGTCAATGTGAACTACCGCCTGCTACCCGACGCCGACCCGCTGCAGCAGGCGCGCGACGTGGCTGCCGCCGTGGCCTCGGTGCAGAAACGCGCACCGCAGTGGCGGGCCGATCCAAGGCGCGTTGTGCTGATGGGCCATTCCGCCGGCGCGCACCTGGTCGCCCTGCTCGGCAGCGAGCCCGCGATGCTGGCGCAGGCCGGCGCGTTGCGACCGCTGGGCGTGGTATCGCTGGACAGCGGCGCGCTGGACGTGACCGCACTGATGACCCAGCGGCGCGTGCCGCCGTTGTATCGCGATGCCTTTGGCGAGGATCGCGCGTACTGGGCGGCGACCTCGCCCGCTGCCCGGATCGGGCGCAATGCCGTGCCAATGCTGCTGGTCTGCTCCGCGCCACGCCATTTCCCCACATCGCCCTGCGACGAGGCCCGCGGCTTCGCGCGCAAGGCCGGCATGCTAGGCGTGCCGATGCAGGTGCTGCCGCAAGACCTGAACCACGGCGAGATCAACAAGACGCTGGGGCAACCATCGGCCTATACCCGCGCCGTGTCCGACTGGATCGACCACCTCGTGGACTAGCCCCGGCTTAAATCGTACAATTCCGGTACGTTTTAACCCCCGCCGGCATCGAGGCCGGTTCCCGCGATGCTCCGCGTCACCAAACTCACCGACTACGCCACCCTGGTCATGACCGTGCTCGCCGCGCGTCCGCTGGACGTGCTCAGCGCGCCGGAACTGGCCGAGCAGGCCGGGCTGGAAGCGCCCACCGTCGCCAAGCTGCTCAAGCCGCTGGCGCAGGCCGGGCTGGTGGAGGGCTTCCGTGGTGCCAACGGCGGCTACCGTCTTGCCCGCGCGCCGGAGGCGATCAGCCTTGTGGAAATCGTGGAGGCGATGGAAGGCCCGCTGGGCATGACCGAATGCAGCCTGCACGACGGCCATTGCGGTATCGAGCAGTCCTGCGGCGTGCGCGCCAACTGGCGTCGCATCAACGACGTGGTGGCCGACGCGCTGCGCGGGATCAGCCTGGCCGAGATGGTGTCGCCCGCGCCGCGACCATCGCGCAGGGGCATCGCCGCACAACTGGCGAACGCATGAGGACATGACGATGACCAGCCAAAGCGCCATCATCGAAAACGAAGCTCCGGTCGAGAATGCGCCGCTCCAGAATCAGGAGATCCACGCGCAGCTCGGTCGCAAGTACACCGCCGGCTTCATCACGCAGATCGAATCCGATTCGCTGCCGCCCGGCCTGTCCGAGGACATCATCCGCGCGCTGTCCGCCAAGAAGGGCGAGCCGGAGTGGATGACCGACTGGCGGCTGGCCGCCTACCGGCGCTTCTTGAGCATGCCGATGCCGGACTGGGCCAAGCTCAAGATCGGCCCGATCGACCTGCAGGCGCTGAGTTATTACAGCGCGCCGAAAGCGAAATACAAATCGCTGGACGAAGTGCCGCAGGAGCTGATCGACACCTACGACAAGCTGGGCGTGCCGCTGCACGAGCGTGCCAAGCTGGCCGGCGTGGCCGTGGATGCCGTGTTCGATTCGGTCAGTGTCGGCACCACCTTCCGCAAGGAGCTGGCCGAGAAGGGCATCGTGTTCTGCTCGATGTCCGAAGCGATCAAGGACTACCCGGAACTGGTGCGTCAGTATCTCGGCTCTGTCGTGCCGGTGGCCGACAACTATTTCGCCGCACTCAATTCGGCAGTGTTCTCCGACGGCAGCTTCGTGTTCATCCCCAAGGGTGTGCGCTGCCCGATGGAACTGAGCACCTACTTCCGCATCAACGCCGGCCACACCGGCCAGTTCGAGCGCACCCTCATCATCTGCGAGGAAGGCGCCTACGTTTCATACCTTGAAGGCTGCACCGCGCCGATGCGCGACGAGAACCAGCTGCACGCCGCAGTGGTGGAACTGGTGGCGCTGGACGATGCGCAGATCAAGTATTCGACGGTGCAGAACTGGTATCCGGGCGATGAAAACGGCGTCGGCGGCATCTACAACTTCGTCACCAAGCGTGCCGAATGCCGTGGCGCACGCAGCAAGGTGACGTGGACGCAGGTGGAAACCGGCAGCGCCATCACCTGGAAATACCCGAGCTGCGTACTGCTGGGCGATGACAGCGTCGGCGAGTTCCACAGCGTCGCGCTGACCCACCACCGCCAGCAGGCCGACACCGGCACCAAGATGATCCACGTCGGCAAGCGCACCAAGTCCAAGATCGTCAGCAAGGGCATCAGCGCCGGGCGCGGCCAGAACAGCTATCGCGGGCTGGTGAAGGTCGCCGCAAGCGCCGAAGGCGCGCGCAACCACACCCAGTGCGACAGCCTGCTGATCGGCAAGACCTGCGGCGCGCACACCTTCCCCTACATCGAGGTGAAGAACCCGAGCGCAACGGTCGAGCACGAAGCCACGACCTCCAAGATCAGCGACGACCAGTTGTTCTACTGCCGCAGCCGCGGCATCGCACAGGAAGATGCGGTGAGCCTGATCGTCGATGGCTTCTGCAAATCAGTATTCCGCGAACTGCCGATGGAGTTCGCGGTGGAAGCGAAGAAGCTGCTGGATGTGTCGCTTGAAGGGAGCGTGGGATGAGCGGAAGCATCGAGCGCGTCGTACGCATCTTCGACCTTGGCGCTGGCGAGCATCCGCCCAAGCCCGTGCGTTACTGGCGCACGCGCTCGCCAGAGGAGCGCCTGCGCGAAACCCTGCAACTGCACCGCGAAGGAAACGATCTGTTCAAGGGTGGGAACACCGCATTCGAGTACGTCATGCAGGTACGCCATGTCGCAACTCCGTGACGACTGGAAGGCGTTCCTCGCGGCGCTGGAAGCGCATGACGTCGAGTATCTCGTCGTTGGCGGCGTTGCCCTCGGTGTACACGGGCATGTCCGCTACACCAAGGATCTCGATGTCTGGTTTCGCAGTAGTGAAGCGAATGCCGAACGGCTGATCGCCGCTCTGCGCGAGTTCGGCTTCCGCGACCTGCAAACGTCCCCGGCGGCGTTCTGCAAACCACGGGCCATGCTGGTACTCGGTTCGGAGCCGAATGCCATCGAACTGATCAACTTTGCCGATGGCGTCGATTTCGACGCCTGTTTCAAGAACCGCATCGTCGTCCCGCTGGGCGATGTTTCCATTTCCGTGATCGGGCTGGACGACCTGCGCAGGAACAAGCAGGCCGTTGGCCGGTTGCAGGACCTGGCCGACATCGAATCACTGGACGACCCGCAAGACCCCACGAGTTACTGACATGCTGAAGATCGACAACCTCCACGCCACCGTTGCCGGCAAGGAAATCCTCAAGGGACTTTCGCTTGCCGTTGCGGCCGGCGAAGTCCACGCCATCATGGGCCCGAACGGCGCGGGCAAATCGACTCTGGGCAATGTGCTGGCCGGGCGCGACGGTTATGACGTGACCGCAGGCACCGTCACGTTCGACGGCAAGCCGCTGCTGGACCTTGCACCGGAAGAGCGCGCCGCTGCCGGCGTGTTCCTGGCCTTCCAGTACCCGGTGGAAATCCCCGGCGTGAACAACACCTATTTCCTGCGCGCGGCACTGAACGCGCAGCGCAAGGCACGCGGCGAGGCAGAACTTGATTCGATGCAGTTCCTGAAGAAGGTGCGCGAGAAGCTCGCCGTGCTGCACCTGAAGGACGAACTGCTGCATCGTGGGGTGAACGAAGGCTTCAGCGGCGGCGAGAAGAAGCGCAACGAAATCTTCCAGTTGGCCCTGCTGGAACCGAAGCTTGCAATTCTCGATGAAACCGATTCCGGCCTGGACATCGACGCGCTGAAGTCGGTGGCTGATGGCGTCAACGCGCTGCGTTCGCCCGAGCGCGCCTTCGTCGTCATCACTCATTACCAGCGCCTGCTCGACTACATCAAGCCGGACGTGGTGCATGTGCTGGCCGACGGCCGCATCGTCGAGAGCGGTGGGCCGGAGCTGGCACTGGAACTGGAAGCGCACGGCTACGACTTCCTGAAGAACCGGGTCGCGCCGGAGGCTGCCGCCTGATGAGCGCCCTGCTCGACTCGCTGGCCGCTGGTTTTGAAGGCGACGCCGACCGCCGCGCCGCGCTGGACGCGCTGTTGCGCGATGGCCTGCCCGGCCCGCGTACCGAAGCGTGGAAGTACACGCCGCTGCGCGCGCTGGAACGGCGCAACTTCGCCACGCCGCAACCGGTCGCCGTTGATCCCGCGCTGCTGGCTGCAATTCCCGCGCCGCGCATCGTGTTCGTCAACGGCCAGTTCGACGCTGCGCTCAGTGCGCTGGATGACCTGCCCGCAGGCGTATCACTGCAACCGCTGTCGTGCCTGCTGGCCGATGGCGATGAAGCGCGCGCCACCAACTTCCTGCAACGTCGCTTTGATCGCACGGACGAGCCATTCGCCCGGCTCAACGCGGCACTGGCTCGCGAAGGCGCGGTATTACGGATCGAAGATGGCGTGCAGCTTGCGGCTCCGCTGCATCTGGTCTTCGTTGGAGCAAGCGCGCCCGACGCCGCATGGCATCTGCGCCACTTCATCGAACTGCGCCGCGATGCGCAGGCCTCCATCGTCGAACACCACATCGCCGCTGGCGAGCATGCACACCTCGCCAACACCATCGCCCATGTCCATGTCGCTGCCGGCGCGCAACTGCGGCATGTGCGCGTGCAGGACGAAGCCCCGCGCGCCAGCCTGTTCGCACGCACCGATGCGGTGCTCGTACGCGAGGCACGTTACGCGCGCTGCGATCTGGAACTCGGCGGCGCACTGTCGCGCCATGAATTGAACGTGCGGCTGGAAGGCGAAGGCGCTTCGCTGGACGCCGACGGCGTGCTGCTGGCCGATGGCCGTCGTCACCTCGATACGCGCCTTGGCATCGAACACATCGCCAGCGACACCCGCTGCGGCCTGCGCTGGCGCGGGCTTGCGGGGCAGCGCGGCAGGGCCGTGTTCCACGGCGGCATCGTGATCCGCGCCGGTGCCGACGGCAGCGAAGCCGACCTGTCCAACAAGAACCTGCTGTTGTCCGCCGAGGCCGAGATCGACACCCAGCCGGTGCTGGAAATCCACGCCGACGAAGTGAAGGCCGCGCACGGCGCAACCGTCGGCCAACTGGATGCCAACGCGCTGTTCTACCTGCGTTCGCGCGGCTTGAACGAGGCCGACGCACGCCGCCTGCTGACCGGCGCGTTCTGCCGTGAAATCGTTGCCGGCATCAGCAACGATTCAGTGCGCAGCATCGCGGACGCCGCGCTGGAACGCACGCTGGCGCGGCTGGACGCATGAGCGTCATGGACAAGAAGCACCCCCTCCCCAGCCCTCCCCTGCACGCAGGGGAGGGAGCAAGAAGCATTGACTGGACACAGGTACGCGCCGACTTCCCGCTGCTCCAGCGCGAAGTCCACGGCAAGCCGCTGGTCTATTTCGATTCCGCCAATACCGGACAGAAACCTGCTTGCGTGATCGAGGCGACCGACGATTTCTATCGCCGCTTTAATGCCAACGTAAGCCGCGCGGTGCATGCACTCGGCAGCGAGGCCACCGAGGCCTACGAAGGCGCGCGCACCAAGCTGGCGCGATTCCTCAATGTGCGCGCCGACGAACTGGTGTTGTGCAGCGGCACCACCTTCGCGATCAATCTGGTGGCGTATTCGTGGGCGCTACCGCGTCTGCAACCCGGTGACGTGATTCTGGTCACGCGGATGGAACACCACGCCAACATCGTGCCGTGGCAACTCGTCGCACAGCGCACCGGCGCGACGGTGAAACCCGTGGAACTGTGTGCGGACGGCACGCTGGACATGGACGCGCTGCGTGCGGCGATGACCAGTGCAGTGAAGCTGCTGGCCGTGGCCCACACCTCCAATGTGCTGGGCACGGTCAACCCGGTGCGCGAGATCTGCCGCGAGGCACGCAAGCGCGGCATCGTCACCGTGGTCGATGGCTCGCAGGCGGTGCCGCATCGCAAGGTGGACGTGGCCGCGATTGGCTGCGACTTCTATGCGCTGACCGGGCACAAGATGTGCGGCCCCACCGGCACCGGCGCGCTGTGGGCGCGCCGCGAGCATCTTGAAGCGATGCCGCCGTTCCTCGGCGGCGGCGAGATGATCAAGGAGGTGCGCTTCGACGGCACCGTGTTCAACGACCCACCGCACAGGTTCGAGGCCGGCACGCCGAACATCGCCGGCTTCGTCGGGCTTGGCGCGGCGGTCGATTACCTGTCTGCATTGGGCATGGACAACATCGAAGCGCGCGAGCGCGAGCTGCTGGCGCATCTCACCGGGGAATTGCAGGAAATCGACGGCCTGCGCATCTTCGGCACCGCACCAGACAAGGCAGCGGTGGTGAGCTTTGCCATCGACGGCACCCATTCGCACGACATCGCCACCCTGCTTGACCTGGAAGGCGTGGCGGTGCGCTCCGGCCAGCACTGCGCGCACCCGCTGCTGCAGCGGCTCGGCGTTGGCACCACCTGCCGTGCATCGCTGGCGTTCTACAACACGCACGAGGAAATCGAGGCGTTTGTTTCGGCGCTGAAGAAAGTCCGGCTGCTGCTGGGTTGAGGCATCGGCGGGCCAAGGCCCGCCCTACAATGGACGCATGAACGCTCTTCGTTTCCGCGCTGCTACCGACGCCGATGTTCCTGCACTGGTTGAATTGGTCACGTCCGCCTATCGCGGCGATGCCAGCCGCGCAGGCTGGACGACCGAAGCCGACTTCCTTGACGGCAACCGCATCGACCCGGATGTGCTGCGCGCCGACATCGAACGCCCGCGCAGCCGCGTGCTGCTTGCGGAAACCGAAGGCAAGTTGCTGGCATGCGCGCATGTAGCGGAGGAAGACAATGCCGGCTACTTCGGCATGTTCGCGGTTGCACCCGGCCTGCAAGGTGGCGGCATCGGCAAGCAGGTGCTGGCCGAATGCGAGCGCATCGCCCGCGAGGACTGGCGTTTGCCCGTGATGCGGATGACGGTGATCGATATCCGCGATGAACTGATCGCCTTCTACGAACGCCGGGGCTACCGCCGTACCGGCATCTTCAAGCCCTTCCCCTATGGCGATGCGCGTTTCGGCCTGCCACTGCGCGACGACCTGCGCTTTGAAGTGCTGGAGAAAGCATTGTGAGCGAGCCTGTCTGGACGTATGTCTGCACCACCGCCGAGCTGCTGCCCGGCGAGATGAAGGCCGTGTTCGACGAGGTCACCGAAGCCGGCATCGCGGTGTTCAACCTGGACGGCACCCTGCATGCGCTGGAAGACAAGTGCAGCCACGAGGACTTCGAACTGTCGTCCGGTGCGTTCGACGCGGCGGAGGGCAGCGTGGAATGCATCCTGCACGGTGCGCGCTTCGACGTGCGCGACGGCCGCGCCCTGTGCGCGCCCGCCTACGAGCCGGTGGCGAAGTTCCCGGTCAAGGTGGAAGGCGGCATGGTCTGGGTGCGCGACGACCGCTGACGCCTTCCTGCTACGCCGCAGATGCCCGCATCGCGCGCGACTTCGACGCATCGAACCCAAGGCTTTCGCCCAGCGCAGCCCTTGCTCCCGATGAGCTGATCGAGGCAGAAATCGGCCACGATGTGAAATTTCCGTTGTAAACGGGAATCGTTCTCACTATTATTCCTGCGCCCAGCCCGCAGGCGGCGATGCCGTCGGCGCCAGGCCCCACCCCTCCTCCACTCCGGCAAGACCCGGCCCTGAACCGGTCTGCCAGCCACGACCCGCAGCCCAATGACCCACATCAAATCCCGCAAGCACGCCGTGCGCCGCACGCACACCCATCTCGCCACCACTGCCCTGACTGCCGGCCTGGCACTGGCCATGCCGTTGATGGCCCATGCCGCCGACGACAGCGCCGATGCAGACAAGGCCAAGCAGGACGCCAAGACCCTGGACAAGGTGGAGGTGCGTGGCCTGCGCAGCTTCATCGTGTCGCCGAAGTTCACCCAGACCCTGCAGGACACGCCGCAGACCATCCAGGTGATCGGCGAGGAACTGCTGCAGGAGCAGGGCGCCACCACCCTGACCGAAGCGCTGCGCAACAGCCCCGCCGTTGGCACCTTCTATGCCGGCGAGAACGGCAACACCAGCACCGGTGACACCGTGTACATGCGCGGCTTCGATTCCACGTCGAGCATCTTCGTCGATGGCGTGCGCGATCTTGGCAGCATCGCGCGCGACCTGTTCAACGTGGAACAGGTGGAAGTGGTGAAGGGCCCGGCCGGCAGCGACACCGGCCGCAGCGCGCCCACCGGCGCGATCAACATGGCGACCAAGCAGGCGCAATTGCGCGAGAAGCTGGGCGGCAGCGTCTCGGTCGGCAGTGATGGCCAGAAGCGCGCCACCGCCGACTGGAATACCGCGCTGGGCGCATCCGCCGCACTGCGCCTGAATGCCATGTGGCAGGACAGCGACGTGCCGGGCCGCGACCACGTCAACAACAGCCGCTTCGGCTTTGCGCCGTCGCTGGGCTTTGGCCTGAATGGCAACACCCGGGTCTGGCTGAACCTGCTGTACGTGAAGCAGGACAACGTGCCGGACGGCTTCGTGCCGACCGTCGGCCTGCCGGGCTGGACGCCGCAGCCGGGCCTGGAAAACCTGGTGGGCCACCCGGTTGACCCGAGCAACTTCTACGGCACCCGCGACGATCACGACAAGGTGACCGCGCAGATGGCGACGTTGCGCTTCGAGCACGATTTCAGCGAAACGCTGAAGCTCAGCAACACCCTGCGCTGGGGCCAGACCGATCAGGACTACCTGCTGACCGCATTCATGGGCACCAGCAACGCCGCCGGCACCGGCAACATCAAATGGACGGATCAGAGTGACCTGTCCACCTACACCCTGGCGCGCAGCCTCAACACCTTCAAGGACCAGCAGAACGCGATCCTGACCGATCAGTTGAACCTGCGCGCGGATTTCAGCACCGGCGCGGTCGATCACTTCCTCAGCATCGGGCTGGAATATGCCCGCGAGGAGCAGGACATCTACTCCCTTGCCGCCACCGGCACGCGCCCGCCGGCCAACCTGTACAACCCGGACTGGAATGACGCCGGCACCCTGACCTGGGCGCATACCGGTGCCAGCAACCACGGCAAGACCGAAACGACATCGGCCTATCTGTTCGACACCCTCAAGTTCGGCGAACACTTCCAGGTCACCGCCGGTGTGCGATCGGACCGCTACAAGACCCGCTACACCACGATTACCGCAGCCGGCGTGGCAACCCCGTTGCAGGCAACCGGCACCTTGACCAACTGGAAGCTCGGCGTCATCTACAAGCCGGTGGATGCGCTCAGCCTGTACGCCAATGTTGCGCAGTCGCAGCAGCCGCCGGGCGGGGCCAACTTCCAGCTCAGCACGTCCGCCAACAGTGCCAACAATCCCAACCTTGATCCGCAGAAGGCGAAAACCACCGAAATCGGCGGCAAGTGGCAGCTGACCGAAAGCGGCCTGATGCTCAACCTGGCGCTGTTCCGCACCGACGTGACCAACGAGATCTCCGGCAGTGCCGCCGAAGGCTGGTTCCAGGACGGCAAGAAGCACGTCAAGGGCGTCGAGCTCTCGATGGGTGGCAACATCACCGAGAACTGGGCGCTGACCGCAGGTTACACCCGCCAGGACACTACGGTTTCCAACCCGGCCAATGGCACCCTGCCGACCGCCGATGGCACCAACAACCTGACCTACACGCCGGGCGATGCCTTCACCAGCTGGACGACCTACAAGCTGCCGTTCGGCCTGACCATTGGCGGTGGCGTGCGCTATACGGCGGGCCTGCATCGCGGCACTGATGGCGCGGTGGGCACGCCAAAGTTCACCAAGTCGTGGACGGTCTATGACATGGTGCTGTCCTACCCGGTCAACGACAACATCAGCCTGCGCCTGAACGGCTACAACCTGTTCGACAAGCACTACGTGGCATCGATCAACAAGAGCGGCTACCGCTACACTCCCGGCACGCCGCGCACGTTCCTGTTGAGCGCGGACTTCCGCTTCTGATGTCCGAACGCGCGGCGGAGTTGTGCTCCGCCGCGCGTCCCATGGAGCCGCCATGCTGCTGCACGTCCCCAACGTTCTCACCCGCGACGAACTGGCACATCTGCGCGCCACGCTGGATGCCGCAGACTGGACCGACGGCCGCGAGACCGTCGGCACGCTGGGCGCGCAGGTCAAGCGCAACGAACAATTGCCGGACGCTTCACCCGTACGCGCGGAACTTGCACGCATCGTGCTGGCGGCACTTGCACGCAATCCACTGTACTTCGCCGCGGCGCTGCCGCTGAAAACACTCACGCCGCGCTTCAACCGCTATACCGGCGGCGGTGAATACGGCTTCCATGTCGATGGCGCGGTGATGAACCTGGCACAGGGCGAGCAGTTGCGCTCCGATGTGTCCTGCACCCTGTTCCTCGCCGAGCCGGAGGAATACGACGGCGGCGAGTTGATCGTCAGCGATACCTACGGCGAGCACGAGGCCAAGCTGCCTGCGGGCGACGCCATCATCTATCCCGCCAGCAGCCTGCACCGGGTCATGCCGGTCACGCGCGGCGCGCGCATCGCCTCGTTCTTCTGGGTGCAGAGCCTGGTGCGCGACGATAGCCAGCGGCGGATGCTGTTTGAAATGGATGGCGCGATCCAGCGCCTGCGCGCCAGCAACGCCGATGCCGAGGCCGTGCTGCAACTGACCGGCGTGTATCACAACCTGCTGAGGCGCTGGGCCGAGCCATGAGCGACAACGCCCTGCTTGCCCAGCAGCGTCGCGGCTACTGGCTGCGCACCTTGCACCAGTGGCACTGGATCAGCGCCGCCGTGTGCCTGGTGGGCATGTTGTTGTTTTCGATTACCGGCATCACCCTGAACCATGCCGCCAGCATCGAAACCACGCCGGACGTGACCCGCGTGGAAGCCACGCTGCCCGCGCCATTGCTGGCGGCATTGCCACAGCGTAACGAAGGCAACGCCCCCTTGCCGGCAAAGCTGACCGACTGGTTGCGCATAACCCACGGCATCGTGGCCGATGGCCGGCAGGCCGAATGGTCGGAACACGAGATCTATCTGTCGATGCCGGGCCCGGGCAAGGACGCCTGGCTCAGCATCCAGCGCGCGGACGGCGCACTGGAATACGAACGCACCGATCGCGGCACCCTGGCCTGGCTCAACGACCTGCACAAGGGCCGCAACGCCGGCACCGCGTGGAGCTGGTTCATCGACCTGTTCGCGGTGGCCTGCATCGTGTTCACCGCCACCGGCCTGTTCCTGCTCTGGCTGCACGCGCGCCAACGCCGCGCTACCTGGCCGCTGGTCGCACTGGGTCTTTTGATCCCGATGCTGCTTGCACTGCTTTTCATCCACTGACCCCAAGAAGGCGTCCCCATGCGCATGACCGTTTCCATCGTCCTTGGCACCTTGCTGATTGCCCCGGCCCAAGCCGCCGAGCTGTCCGTCAACGTCGAGATCCCCAAGCTCAACGTCGCCGAATACCACCGCCCGTACGTGGCGCTGTGGGTCGAAGGTGCTGACCAGAAGGTCGCCGCCAACCTGGCCGTGTGGTACCAGATGAGCGAGGGCAAGGAAGGCCACGGCACCAAGTGGCTACCCGACCTGCGCCAGTGGTGGCGCAAGAGTGGGCGCGCGCTGAAGGTGCCGGTGGATGGCGTGACCGGCCCCACCCGCCCTGTTGGCAAGCACGCGCTGAAGTTCGATGACAAGCATCCCGAACTGGCAAAGCTGCCGCCGGGCAGTTACACGCTGGTGGTCGAGGCCGCGCGCGAAGTCGGTGGCCGCGAACTGCTGAAGATCCCCTTCGAGTGGAAGGGCAAGCCCGCCACCGGCAGTGCCCAGGGCAAGACCGAGTTGGGCAAGATCACCCTGTCCGCCAAGCCGTGATGCTTCAAAGCCCTCCCCTTCAAGGGGAGGGTTGGGTGGGGATGGTGTTCACATGTGACATCAGCGCAACAACACCATCCCCATCCCGGCCTTCCCGTTGAAGGGGAAGGAGAGACACCCACATTCTCGACAACACAGGATGCCCCTCATGAAGCGCCATACCCTCGCCCTCGCCGCCGCCCTGTTCGTGCTGCCGCTGTCCGCACTGGCCCACAAGCAGTGGCTGGTGCCCTCGTCCACCGTGGTTGCCGGCAAGGATGTCTGGGTCACCGTCGATGCCGCCGTGTCCAACCAGCTCTACTACCCGGATCACGTCGCGATGCGCCTGGACAACATCGTCATCACCGCGCCGGACGGCAGCACGCATGCACCGCAGAACCCCGCCACCGGCAAGTACCGCAGCGTGTTCGACGTGCAGTTGCAACAACAAGGCACCTACCGCATCGCCAATACCGGCGGTGGCGTGTCCGCAAGCTGGGAAGCCGCCGACAAGCTGTGCCCCGGCCCCGACGGCAAGCCGGCACCTGCCGGCCCGCGTGGCTGCTTCCTGCGCAACGCCAGCGCCGATGACATCGCAAACAAGATTCCGAAGAACGCGCAAAACGTGAAGGTGAGCGAAGGCATCAGCCGCGTGGAAACCTTCGTCACCAACGGCAGCACCAGCAACGTGGCCACCATCGGCAAGGGTCTGGAACTTGCGCCCGTCACCCATCCGAACGACCTGTTCGCCGGTGAGGAAGCCACCTTCAAGCTGCTGGTCGATGGCAAGCCCGCGGCCGGCCTGGAAATCGAAATCGTGCGCGGCGGCACCCGCTATCGCAACGCGCAGGATGAGATCACCGTGACCACCGATGCAAACGGCGAGTTCAAGGTGAACTGGCCGGAAGCCGGCATGTACTGGCTGGAAACCAGCACTACCGACGACAAGACCAGCGTGCCGCAGGCCAAGCAACGCCGCCTGAGCTACGTCGCCACCCTTGAAGTCCTGCCGCAGTAATGTTGTTCCTTCTCCCCGCATGCGGGGAGAAGGTGCCGAAGGCGGA
>NZ_JASGED010000136.1:0-11953 GCF_047606765.1 Thermomonas sp.
GCGCCCCGCAGGCGGCAGGCCCGGCGGTGGCGGTCGCGGCCCGCGCGGCGGCGCGCGCTGATTGATTCATCGCGGGGTTCGCCCCGCTTGGACCGCGAGATACCGATGTAGATGCGGAGCTTGCTCCGCATACCCTCGCACCCTGCGATTGACGGCGCTGCATCAAAATCCTTACCATCAGTAAGGAACAGATTGAGGCCGCGCTATGTCCACCGCTACCCTGACCAGCAAGGGCCAGATCACCATTCCTGCCGCTGTCCGCGCCGCGCTTGGCGTGAACACGGGCGACCGGATCGACTTCATTCCCACCAAGGATGGGCGGTTCGAACTGGCGGCTGCCACCGATTCGGTGCGCAGCCTCAAGGGCCGCATCGCCAAGCCGAAAAAACCGGTGAGCATCGAGGCCATGAACGCCGCCATCGGCAAACGGGCGGCGCAGGCCGGCAACAAGTGATCGGGCTGGATACCAACGTACTGGTGCGTTATCTGGCACAGGACGACGCCAGACAATCCGCGCAGGCGACGCGCCTGATCGAATCGCTGGACGCGCAAAATCCCGGCTTCGTCAGCCTGGTGGCGCTGGTGGAATTGGTGTGGGTGCTGGAATCCGCCTATGCCGCGTCACACGACGTGGTGCATGACACCCTGGAAGGGCTGCTGCGCAGCAAGGAACTGCTGGTCGAGCAGCCCGCCACCGTCGCGCGCGCGTTGCGCATGTTCGCGGCGGGACATCGGGATTTCGCCGACTGCCTGCTTGCCTGCACCTGCACCGCTGCGGGCTGCGGCACGGTTTACAGCTTCGACAAGGCTGCCATCAGGAAAGCCGGAATGACCCCTGTTCCTTGAAACGCGGCACTGACTGATTCATTACATGGCGGGGTTCGCCCCGCATGAATTGCGATCTGCCATGTAGATGCGGAGCTTGCTCCGCATGCGTCTCCGTGCCGAGCAAGCTCGGCACCTACAGATCATTCAACGCCGGTCGGCGGTCTCAATCCAGCGAAGCCAGCGCCGCTGCGTAATCCGGTTCTTCGGTGATTTCCGGCACCAGTTGCGCGTGCAGCACCTTGTCGTGTTCGTCCAGCACCACCACCGCGCGTGCGGCCACGCCAGCCAGCGGGCCGTCTTCAAGTGCGACGCCGTAGTCGTGCAGGAACTCGCGACCACGCAGGGTCGAAAGCATGGTCACGTTGTCGATGCCCTCCGCGCCGCAGAAGCGCGCCTGCGCAAACGGCAGGTCGGCGGAGATGCACAGCACAACGGTATTGTTCAACCCGGCTGCGTCCTTGTTGAAATGACGCACGGACGCGGCGCACACGCCGGTATCGACGCTGGGGAAGATGTTCAGCACCTTGCGCTTGCCGGCGAAGTCGGCCAGTGCCTTGTCGCTGAGGTCAACGGCCACCAGCTTGAACGCAGGCGCGTTGCTGCCAGCAGTGGGAAAGTTGCCGCCGACGCGGACGGGGTTGCCTTTCAGGGTGACGCTGGACATCGATCTACTCCCGGTCTGGTTGAAGGAACATCATTCTGGAACGGTGAACGCAAGCGCGCCGTCAGCACGCCAGCGTCCAGTCCTCACATCTTCAGTTCGAACGCATCGCCATCGAACATCGCCGGGAAGCGCTGGCGATGCGCGGCGAGTTCCGCAGCCTGCAAGGTGGTGGTGGCGACCACTTCATAGTCGGTGGCTTCGCTGGCAGCATGGCCGAGGAAATCGATCACCGCGCTGTCGCCGCTGTAGTGCAGGCCGTTGCCATCGGTGCCGACGCGGTTCACGCCCACCACATAGCACAGGTTCTCGATGGCGCGCGCGCGCAACAGGGTCTTCCACGGATGGCTGCGCGCGGCAGGCCAGTTGGCGACGTACAGCGCGAGATCGTAGTCGGGCTGCTCCGGACGACCGGCGTTGAAGCGGTTGCGCGAGAACACCGGGAAGCGCAGGTCGTAGCAGACCTGCAGCAGGATGTTCCAGCCCTTCCATTCGACGATGACGCGCGCCTGCCCTGCGGTATAGCGCTCATGCTCCCCGGCGAAGGAGAACAGGTGACGCTTGTCGTAATGCACCAACTTGCCGTCGGGCGTGGCGAACAGCAGGCGATTGAACACACCTGCCTCCGTCCGCAGTTGCACGCTGCCGGCGATGGCGGCATCCAGCTTGGCTGCCTGTTCGCGCATCCATGCAACGGTCGGGCCGTCCATGGTTTCGGCCTTGCTGATGGCGTCATTGGAGAAACCGCTGGTGAAGGTTTCCGGCAGCACCACGAGGTCGGTGGTGCCGTGCAGTGGCGCGATCAGCCCGCCGTAGTAATCGCGGTTGGCCGCAGGGTCATGCCAGCGGGTTGCGCCCTGGACGATGGAGACGCGGAGGTTTTGCATGGTTCTTCATTCCATGGAAATTGTTGCCGTCATCCCCGCGCAGGCGGGGATCCATGGACGTTTACTCTTGGAAAATCAAAGTCCATGGATTTCCGCTTTCGCGGGAATGACGAGCAAATGCTACAGCGCCTGCAACCGCACGATCGCCGCATCCAGCGTGGCCTCGTTCTTGGCGAAGCACAGCCGCACCAGCCGCTGGCCGGCAGGCGGGGTTTCATAGAACGGCGACAACGGAATCGCGGTGACGCCGTGCTCGGTGGTCAGCCAATGGCAGAACGCGACATCGTCCAGATCGCTGACTGCCGAGTAATCGGCAATCTGGAAATAACCGCCCGGCACCGCCAGCGGCTTGAGCTTGGTGGTCAGCAGTTGTTCGCGGAAGCGGTCGCGCTTGGCCTGATAGAACGCGCCGAGTTCCTCGTAATGCCCTGGCTCCTGCTCGATCATCTCCGCCAGCGCGTGCTGTGCCGGGGCGAAGGTGCAGAAGGTGTTGTACTGATGCACCTTGCGGAACTCGGCGGACAGCGCGGGCGGCGCGATGCAGTAGCCGATCTTCCAGCCGGTGCAGTGGTAGGTCTTGCCGAAGCTGGAAATGACGAAGGCGCGTTCGCGCAGCTCCGGGTACAGCAACGCCGATTCGTGGCGCGCACCATCGAACACGATGTGCTCATAGACCTCATCACTGAGCAGCACGATGTCGGTGCCGCGCAGGATGTCGATCAGCGCCTGCATGTCGGCGGCGTTGAACATCGCGCCGGACGGGTTGTGCGGGCTGTTGACCATCAGCATGCGCGTGTTCGGCGTGATCGCCGCGCGCACCGCGTTCCAGTCGGGCGCGAAGGTCGCAGGATCGAGCGGGACGTGTACCGCCTTCGCGCCGGCAAGGTCGATGGCCGGTTCGTAGCAGTCATAGCAGGGATCGAGGACGATGACCTCCTCGCCTGCACGCACCACCGCGTGGATGGCATCGAAGATGGCCTCGGACGCGCCGCTGGTGACGGTGATTTCGGCATCGGCATCGGGTCGCCAGCCGTAGCAGCGCTCGGTCTTGGCGGCGATGGCCTGCCGCAATGCAGGCACGCCGGTCATCGGCGAATACTGGTTATGGCCGGCCTGCATCGCCCGCGTCAGCGCGTCGACCAGACGCGCCGGCACCGGGAAGTCCGGGAAGCCCTGGCCAAGGTTGACCGCGCCGTGCTGCGCGGCCAGTTGCGACATCACGGTGAAGATGGTGGTGCCGACCTTCGGCAATTTGGTCTGTGGCTGCATCGATGCACGGATGGCGATGGGGATGCCGAAGTGTACGGAATCCCGCCGTGCCGGTAGTCCATGCCGGTTAGAATCGCTGCGCATGTCCGAAGAACACGTCTCCGAAGAGCAGGCCTCCGAAGCGCAGGTCTCCGCCAGTCCCCTGCTTGCCGTGCGCGGTCTGGCGTTCTCCCGCAACGAGACGCCGGTGTTCGGGCTGCTGGATTTCGCCGTGGATGCGAACGAGGCGCTGCTGGTGCAAGGCGGCAACGGCGCGGGCAAGACCACGCTATTGCGGGTGCTGGCCGGGCTGTTGAGGGCGGATGCGGGTGATGTCGAAATCGACGGCCAGCCGGCCCGTCCGGAGTTACGCGCACGCTTCATCGCCTATCTGGGCCACCTGCCCGGGCTGAAGGCGGACCTCAGCGCGCTGGAAAACCTGACCTTCCTGTGTGGCCTGCATGGCCGGCGCAAGGCGCAATCGCCGGAAGCGGCGATGGGCATCGTTGGCCTGGGTGGTTATGAGGACGCGCCACTGCGCACGCTGTCCGCCGGGCAGAAGAAGCGGCTCGGGCTGGCGCGGCTGTGGCTGTCGCCCGCGCCGCTGTGGCTGCTGGACGAGCCCTACGCCAATCTCGACCTTGACGGCATCAATCTGGTCAACCGCATGGTGCAGGCGCATCTGCGCGGCGGCGGCGCGGCCCTCATCACCACCCACGGTGCCTATGCGGCTCCGCCGGTGCGCACGAAGCTGCTCCCCCTCACCCCACCCCTCTCCCCCGCAAGCGAGGGAGAGGGAGAGGATCGGCAATGATGCTTTCCGCCGCCCGCGCACTTGTCACCCGCGACCTGCGCCTGCTGTGGGCGCGCCGTGGCGATGCCCTGCAACCGCTGCTGTTCGCGCTGCTGACGGTGGTGCTGTTCGCGCTTGGTTTGGGTGGCGATGCAAAGTCATTGGCACCCGTGGCCTCTGCCGTGTTGTGGCTGGCGGCGCTGCTGGCCGGCTTGCTGGCGCTGGACAGCCTGTTCCGGGGCGATGCCGAAGACGGCTCGCTGGAGCAATGGATGCTCGCGCCGGTACCGCTGTGGTGGCTGGTGCTGGTGCGCACCCTGATGCACTGGCTGACTACCGCGCTGCCGGTGATCGTGGCGGTGCCGCTCCTGGGCGAACTGCTGCATCTGCCGCATGCGCAGTTGCCGGTGCTGATGCTCTCGCTGCTGCTGGGCACGCCGATCCTCAGCCTGCTGGGCGCGGTGGTGGCCGCGCTGACCGTGGGCATGCGCCGTGCCGGCATCCTGCTGGCCCTGCTGGCGCTGCCGCTGTACGTGCCGGTGCTGGTGTTCGGTGCCGGCGCGGTCAGCGCCCATGCACAGGGATTCGATGCCGGCGGCGCATTGCTGCTGCTGGGTGCCGGGCTGGTGCTGGCACTCGCGCTGGCCCCGCTGACAGCCGCTGCGGCCCTGCGCATCGCCCACAATTGACCCGGATCAAGGTCTGCGCCGGCGCATGGCGCGACCATTGCCGCATCAAAGCCGGCCCGCGCACGGGCTGGTAAACTTCCGCAGGTTTTCGCGGCCACTGTGCGCCGCTACCGCACAGGCCCCGATGTCCCCGCTGATCCGCTGGTTCCACCAACTCGGTTCGCCCCCGTACTTCGACCGCTTCGCCGCCCGCTGGTCGCCGTGGCTGTACGCGGCGGCACTGCTGCTGTTCGCGCTTGGGCTGTGGCAGGGCCTGTTCGTGGTGCCCGCCGATTACCAGCAGGGTGACAGCTTCCGCATCTTCTTCGTACACGTACCGGCCGCGATGTTGAGCATGTCCGTGTTCGCGGCGATGGCGGTGTATTCGGCCATCGCGCTGATCTGGCGGATCAAGCTGTGCGAAATATTGGCGATGGCCTGCGCGCCGGTCGGTGCCGGCTTCACCCTCATCACCCTTGCCACCGGCAGCATCTGGGGCAAGCCGATGTGGGGCACCTGGTGGGACTGGGATCCGCGCCTGACCACCGAACTGATCCTGCTGTTCCTGTATCTGGGCGTGATGGGCCTGTACGCGGCCATCGACGACCGCCGCAACGCCGCACGCGCGGCGGGCATGCTGGCCATCGTCGGCGTGGCCCTGCTGCCGGTCATCAAGTATTCGGTGGTGTGGTGGAACTCGCTGCACCAGGGCCAGACCATCAGCGTGTTTGGCGAATCGAAAATCCACGGCAGCATGGAAGCCCCGTTCTGGCTGATGTTCGCCGGCCTGTCCTGCTGGTTCATGGCCTCGCTGCTGCAGCGCGCGCGCGCCGACAACCTGCGCCGCGAAGCCGGCAAGGACTGGGTGGCGAAGCTGGCCGTCGGAGGCACGCGATGAGCTATCGCGAATACGTCATCGCCGCCTATGCGGTGTTCGCCGTGGTGCTGCTGTGGGACTTCGTGGTGCCGCAGTTGCAGATCCGCGCCGCCCTGCACGCCGCGCGCCAGCGCCTGCTTCGCGCCGATGCACGCAAGGCAGCGCCGGCACCCGACCGGGAATTGCAGCGATGAACCCGACCCGCAAGCGTCGCCTGTGGCTGGTGCTGATGCTGGTGGCCGCTGCCGGCATCGCCATCACGCTGGTGGCGATGGCCCTGCAACGCAACGTGGCCTATCTGTACACCCCGAACGAAGTCTTGAGCGGTGAAGCCGGCCCGAAAGTGAGCAACGGCAAAGCGCGTTTCCGGCTGGGCGGCATGGTGGCCGAAGGCTCGTTCAAGCGCGCGCCGGGTTCGCTGGAAGCGCATTTCGACGTCGATGACGGCGATGCGCGTTTGCCGGTGGTCTATACCGGCATCCTGCCCGACCTGTTCCGCGAGAAGCAGGCCGTGGTCGCCACCGGACGCATGCAGGGCAATGTCTTCGTGGCCGAGGAGGTGCTGGCCAAGCACGACGAGACCTACATGCCCAAGGAAGTGGCGGACAAGATGGGCGTGGCGCACAAGAAGCATGATGTGCAGGCAGTGCCGGTGGAGTCGGGAAATTGATTCCAGACCATGTATTTCATCGCCTTCTCCCCACTCGTGGGGAGAAGGTGCCAGCAGGGCGGATGAGGGGCATTCCCGCATCGCGCAAAGCGCCCCCCTCACCCGCCTTCGGCACCCTCTCCCCGCTGCGCGGGGAGAGGGAAGGATCATCGCGCCATGCTCCCTGAAATCGGCCAGGTTGCGCTGATCCTCGCTCTGCTGGTTGCCGCGCTGCAGGCGCTGCTGCCGCTGCTCGGCGCACAGCGTGGCATCGGCCCGCTGATGGCCGTCGCCCGCCCCGCCGCCTATCTGCAACTGGCGCTGGTCGGGCTGGCGTTCGCCATCCTCACCCATGCCTTTGTTGGCGGCGATTTCTCGGTGCAGTACGTGGCCGAAAACTCCGACTCGCTGCTGCCCGTGCTGTACCGCTACACCGCAGTCTGGGGCGCGCATGAAGGCTCGCTGCTGCTGTGGGCGCTGGTGCTGGCGCTGTGGACGGCAGCGGTGGCGCGCTTCTCCAGAGATTTGCCGCCGGTGGTGGTGGCGCGCGTGCTGGGCGTGATGGGCATCGTTGCGGTCGGCTTCCTCGCCTTCCTGATCTTCACCAGCAATCCCTTCGAGCGCCTGCTGCCGGCCGCTGCCGAGGGCCGCGACCTCAACCCGCTGTTGCAGGACCCGGGCCTGATCGTGCATCCGCCGATGCTGTACGCCGGTTACGTCGGCTTTGCGGTGCCGTTCGCCTTCGCCATCGCCGCGCTGCTGGAAGGCCGCATCGACGCGCAGTGGTTACGCTGGACGCGCCCCTGGACGAACGTTGCATGGGCCTTGCTGACGCTGGGCATCGCACTGGGCAGTTGGTGGGCGTACTACGAACTCGGCTGGGGCGGCTGGTGGTTCTGGGATCCAGTGGAAAACGCCAGCTTCATGCCGTGGCTGGCCGGCGCTGCGCTGCTGCATTCGCAGGCGGTGACCGAGAAACGCGGCAGCCTGAAGGGCTGGACGCTGCTGCTGTCGATCGCTGCTTTCTCGTTGTCACTGCTCGGCACCTTCCTGGTGCGTTCCGGCGTGCTGACCAGCGTGCATGCGTTCGCCGCCGATCCTTCGCGCGGGCTGTTCGTGCTGATCTTCCTCGGCATCGTCATCGGCGGCTCGCTGCTGCTGTACGCGCTGCGCGCACCGGATACCGATGCCGGCGCGAAGCCCTTTGCCGCCGGTTCGCGCGAAACCCTGCTGCTGCTCAACAACCTGCTGCTGACCTGTGCCTGCGCGATGGTGCTGCTGGGCACGCTGTACCCGCTGCTGGCCGATGCGCTGGAGCTGGGCAAGATTTCGGTCGGCCCGCCGTATTTCGCGCTGATGTTCACGCTGCTGATGACGCCGCTGGCGGCACTGGTGCCGCTGGGCCCGCTGACCCGCTGGCAGCGTGAGGAGATGGCAACGCCGCTGAAACTGTTGCTTCCGTGGGCGGCGCTGGCGTTGGTGCTGGGCATCGCCGCGTTCTTGCTTGCGCCGCAGGGCAAGTGGAAGGCGGCGTTCGGCGTGATCGGCGGCGTGTGGGTTGGTTTCGGCACCTTGCGCTTTTTGTGGTCGCGCTGGCGGATGCAAGGCGCGCGGCTCACACGCGAAATGCTGGGCATGTCGCTGGCACACATCGGCATCGCCGTATTCCTGGTCGGTGCATTGCTGGTCGAAGGACTGAACCTGCAACGCGAAGCAGCGGTGCGCATCGGCGAGCGGGTTGAACTTGGCGGCTATTGCTTCGTGCTGCGCGGCGTCGAGGAACATCGCGGCCCCAACTACGTATCCGAGAAGGCCACGGTCGATGTGTTGCGCGATTGCAGCAGCCGCATCGCCACCGTGCATCCGGAAAAACGCCGCTACGTGGCCGGCGGACAGGTGATGACCGAAGCCGCGCTGCTGCCCGGCCCCACCCGCGACCTGTACGTCGCGCTGGGCGAATCACTCGGCAACGATGCCTGGGCGCTGCGTGCGCACGTCAAGCCGTTCGTGCGCTGGATCTGGGCGGGCGCGCTGCTGATGGCGTTGGGCGGGCTGGTCACCGCCACGGATCGACGTTTCCGCAACGAAGCCTCCCGCACCGCCCGCAAGGAGACCGCATGAAACCCTCGCGCTGGCTGCCGCTGGTCGCCTTCGTCCTGCTTGCCGCACTGCTGGCGGCAGGCGTGTGGATGAGCCGCAAACCGGATCGCGACGCCATCCCTTCGCCGCTGATCGGCAAGCCGGCACCTGCCTTCGTCCTGCCGGTATTGCACGACCCTGCGTACAAGGTGTCGATGTCCGATCTGGTCGGCCAGCCCTTCCTGATGAATGTCTGGGGCAGTTGGTGCGTGGAATGCCGCATCGAGCATCCGGTGCTGACCCGCTTCGCCGAAAGCAAGCGCTTGCGCGTGGTCGGCTACAACTGGAAGGACGAGCCCGCCGACGCGCTGCGCTGGCTGGAGCAATTCGGCAATCCCTTCATGGTGGTGCTGTCCGACGTGGAAGGCCGCGCCGCCATCGACTGGGGCATCTACGGCGCGCCGGAGAGCTTCCTGGTCGATGGCAAGGGCATCGTGCGCTGGAAGCACGTCGGGCCGTTGACCGATGAAATCATCGCGCAGGAACTGCTGCCGCTGGTCGCGAAAATCGAGGCCGAGCGATGAACATGGCCATCCGTCGCTTTTTCCCGTCATTTCCACGCAGGCTGCCTTGCTCGTCATTCCCGCGTAGGCGGGAATCCATGGACGTTGCTCTTGATACCGGCGCAAAAAAGCGAAAGTCCATCGATTCCCGCCTGCGCGGGAATGACGGATTCAAACTGATGCTTGCCACACTGCTGTGGCTGGCCGTGCTACCCGCCTTCGCGCAGGCCGGCCAGCAGGCCGACGCCGCGCCGCTGCAATTTCGTGATGCCGCCGAGGAAGCCCGTTTCCACGCGCTGGCCGCGCAACTGCGCTGCGTGATGTGCCAGAACCAGTCGCTGGCCGATTCCAATGCACTGATCGCGCTGCAACTGCGCCGCGAAGTGCTGGGCCTGATGCGCGAAGGCCGCAGCGACGCACAGGTGAAGGAACATCTGGTACAGCGCTACGGCGAGTTCGTGCTGTACAAGCCGAAGCTGGAAGCCGCCACCGTGCTGCTGTGGCTGGGCCCGGCGTTGTTGCTGCTGGTGGGCGCGGGCGTGGTGGTCGCCATCGTGCGCAGGCGCAAGCCGGAGGCGAACACTGCCATCACCAGCGATGACGGACAGGAGTGGTGATGACGGTTTTCATCGCACTCGCTGCCCTGCTCTGCATCGCCGTGCTGGCGGTGTTGCTGCGCCCGCTGTGGCGGCAGGTGCGCGGCGCAGCCATGGGCATCGCCGTTGTGGTGCTGTCTTCCACCGCATTGCTGTACGCCCTGATCGGCACGCCAAACGCGCTGAAGCCCGGCGCGGCCACCACGCCTGAAACGCTGGGCGACGCCATCGCGCAACTGGAAGCGGAACTGCAGCGCGACCCGCGCCAGCCCGAAGGCTGGCGGCTGCTGGCACAGGCCTATCAGCGCGAAGAACGCGCAGAGGATGCGCGTGACGCCTTGGCGAAGGCGGTGGAGCTGTCCCCCGACGATGCCGACCTGCTGACCGAAGCGGCGCAGGCGCGGGCGCTTGCGCACGAAACGCGGCTGTTCGATGCGCAGGCGCAGTCGCTGCTGCAACGCGCACTGGCCGCACAGCCCGGTCACCAGCGCGCGCGCTGGTTCATGGGCATCGCCCAGCGTCAGGCCGGCAAGCATGCGGACGCAGCCGCGACGTGGGAACCGCTGCTGGCGCAGGTGGATGCCGCCACCGCTGCCAGCCTGCGCAAGGAAATCGACAACGCCCGCGCCGATGCCGGCATGCCGCCGCTGCCGCAATCGCAGCCGGACAAAACTTCACCGCCCGCCGCTGCTGCGCTGACGGTGAAGGTAGCGCTCGATCCCGATTTTGCTTCGCGCGTGCGCCTGCGCGGCGATGCCACGGTCTTCGTCATCGCACGCATCCCCGGTGGCCCGCCGATGCCGGTGGCTGCCGAGAAGCATCGCGTTTCCGAATTGCCACTCACCGTCACTCTGGACGATGCCGACAGCCCGATGCCAACGCAGAAGCTGTCGCAGCTTGCCGAAGTGGAAGTGTCCGCGCGCCTGTCCGCAAGCGGCGAAGCCAACCGTCAGGACGGCGATATCGACTCGAAGCCTGCGCGGGTGAATCTGCCGCACGATGCGCCCATCGAATTGGTGATCGGCAAATAAGCGCTGCTTCGCTCGTCATTCCGGCGAAAGCCGCAATCCAGCCTTTGCGCGACCCCGCTTGCACGTCAAAATCCGCAACTGGATCCCGGCTTCCGCCGGGATGACGGCATCACATGACCGAATTCATCCCACCCGGCACCCGCTGGTTCGCCCTGCCCTCGCCTTTTTCGATGAAGCGCGGCGGCGCGCTGCATGGCGCGCGCATGGCCTACGAGACCTGGGGCACGCTGTCGCCCGCCCGTGACAACGCCATCCTCATCCTCACCGGCCTGTCGCCGGACGCGCATGCCGCCGCCAACGATGGCGACCCCGCGCCCGGCTGGTGGGAATGGATGATCGGCCCCGGCAAGCCCATCGACACCAGCCGCTGGTTTGTGGTCTGCGTGAACGCGCTGGGCAGTTGCAAGGGCAGCACCGGCCCGGCATCGACCAATCCCGCCACCGGCCAGCCGTATCGGCTCGACTTCCCGGAGCTTTCGGTCGAAGACGGTGCCGATGCCGCTGCCGCCGTCGTGCGCGGCCTTGGCATCCAGCAGCTCGCCTGCGTGATCGGCAATTCGATGGGCGGCATGGTGGCGCTTGCGTTGCTGGCCCGGCATCCCGGCATCGCCCGTCGCCACGTCAACATCTGCGGCGCAGCGCGCGCGCTGCCGTTCTCCATCGCCATCCGTTCATTGCAGCGCGAGGCAATCCGGCTTGACCCGAACTGGAACGAAGGCCGCTACGACGACGCCACGTATCCCGAATCCGGCATGCGCATGGCGCGCAAGCTGGGCGTCATCACCTATCGCTCCGCGCTGGAATGGGACGGGCGCTTCGGCCGCGTGCGACTGGACTCCGACCGCCGCGACGACGAAGACCCGTTCGGGCTGGAGTTCGAGGTGGAAAGCTA
Organism: Thermomonas sp.; assembly: GCF_047606765.1. GTDB lineage: Bacteria > Pseudomonadota > Gammaproteobacteria > Xanthomonadales > Xanthomonadaceae > Thermomonas. Next base: position 11,773 of record NZ_JASGED010000136.1, read on the forward strand.
TCTGGAAGGCCACGCCCGCCGCTTCGTGCGCCGCTACGACCCCAACTGCTACCTCTACCTCAGCCGTTCGATGGATTGGTTCGACCTGGGCGAAAGCTGCGGCTGCGCCGGTGACACCGCACGCGCACTGGCCTCGATCCACGGACTGGACGCGGCACTGGTGATCGGCGTGCAGACCGAC